>JBELAG010000084.1:0-18274 GCA_049509055.1 Solirubrobacteraceae bacterium | reverse complement strand
AGCGTCTCCATCCGGCGCTGCGCGGCGACCTTCACCGTGATGTCGCGAAACGACACCGCCAGCCCGTCGACGGCGCCGGCGTCGTCGCGCAGGGGGAGGTAGTTGACCGACAGCAGGACGGCGATGCCGTCCGGGCCGTCGATCTCCTGCTGGACGTCACGCGCGCCCTCCCCGGTCGCGATCGCGTACGCGCCGATGTCACGCGACGTGGCGTCGGCGCTGCGTGGTCGGATCCGCTGCCACCAGCCGGATTCCAGCGACGAGCGCGACAGCAGGTCGACCCCGAGGATCCGGGAGGCGGCCGGGTTGGCCTCGACGATCCGGCCACCGAGATCGAAGATGATGACCCCGTCCTCCAGCGCCTCGAAGGCCGCGTTGATCCGCCGGTCGCGGGCGGCCCGCAGCGCCGCGGCACGCTCCTGCGTGGTGACGTCCTGGGTGAGGACCGTGACCCCGGCGACCCGGCCGGCATCCCAGATCGGCGAGATCCGGACCCGGTAGCTGACGCCGCTGCGCACGCCGAGGTAGTCAAACGACTGCGCCGCGCCGGCCAGCGCCGCCCGATAGCGGGGCTCCAGGATCTCCCACGCCGCGGCGGGGAGCACGTCGGGGACCCGGCGCATGAGCGCCGCGCGCCCGACGTCGTTCTCGGTCTCGTCGCCCACCGCCACCAGGATCCGCAGGTCGCGGTCGACCATCAGGAAGCCCGCGCCCGACAGGTCCGCGCGCGCGTCGCCGCCACGCTCGCCGGCCGGCTTGAGTTGTTCCCTGCCCAAAGGTTCCACCCGACCTCCCGTATGGGTTCCGTCACCGCATACCTTCGGCCCCGGGGCGGCGCAGCTTGAGCCCGGAGGTCGGCATCGTGGCGCCGCCGAGCGGGTGCGGGGCGCCGGCGGGGGGCCGTGCTAGTCGTCGCCGCGCGCCGCGCGCCGCCACGCGCGCGCACCGCGCGGGAGCTTGGCCAGCAGCCAGAGCGGCCGCACAAGGTACGCGCACGCGAGGCCGAGCCGGCCACGGCGCGCCAGCGGCCGCCAGTGGCGCATCCACTCCGGTGAGGGGAACGCCTTGCCGGCCAGCAGGCGGGCGCGGGCCGCGACGCCGGGGGTGGTGACGAGCAGTTCGATGCCGAGCGCCGTCTCGGGTGCGGAGCGGGCCTTGAGCGCGACCTCCCGGGAGACGGCGGGCGCGGCCGGCAGCCCGAGCCGGTCGGCGATCTCGCCGCCGGCGGCGGTCAGGCGCAGGCCCGCGGTGAACGCGGGGCCGGCGCCGAGCTCGCCGGCGAGCGCCGCCGCGCCGCGCCACGCCTCGGGGGCGGCGCGTGCGGCCGCGGCGTCGAGGTCGCGCAGTGGCTTGGCCGACCGGACGCCGTGCTGGGCGGCGTGGATCGCGACGATGAACAGCGCGGCGGGGGCAGAGGGCACGGTGATCGCCGTCCCGGCGAGCTCGATCGAGTCGGCGTCGGCGGTGAGCTGTTGCCAGACCGCGGCGGCCCGCGCGGGGACGAGGTCCAGCGTGCGGTGCAGTTCGACGACGACTTCGGGCAGGCCGTGGCGGACGAGCACCTCGTGGTGGCGCCCGGCGCCGTCGGCGCGCCCAGTGGGCCATTCGCTCTCGAACCCGAGCTCCGCGAGCGCGGCGATCGCCACCTCCATGCTCCCGGACGGGACGAGCAGGTCGATGTCGCCGTAGCGGCGGTCGGCGACGGTGTCGTACAGCCACCGGGCGGTGCCCGCCCCCTTGAGCAGCATCGCCTCGATGCCCCGGCGGCGCAGATGTGGGACGATCTCCGTCAGCGCGGCTTCCAGTGCCAGTAGCCTGAGGGTCTGCGAGCGGGGTGTCGGCTCGGGGGCGGCGGTCACTTCGACGCGGCCGAATCGCCGCGTCCGCGCTGGACGCGGGCCGGATTGCAACAACGCCCCATCGATGGCAGTGTACGAGTCAAACGGAGCGCAGGGCGGCCGGCCGTGAGCTACGAAGCGAGATCACACCACAGGGCGCACGACGCTGCGCTGTCGGGATCCGTCTGGACCGACAGCGGTCCGGACCCCTCGCCGCTGCGGTTGCTGATGGTGGTCGACACCGCGTGGGATCGGCGTCTCGGGGCGCCGCGGGTCCAGATCGAGCTGGCCGACCAGCTGCGTCGCCTCGGCCATCACGTCGATTCGTTCTCGAGCGACGACGCGTACGGCTCGCCGCCGCCGATCGCCCGCTTTGCGGGGGTGACGCGCAACTTCCCGCTGCGCGCGGCGCGCCACATCCGCGCCAACCCCGGGCGCTACGACGTCATCGACGCTCGCCATGGCACGCTGCTGGCCGACAAGCGCAGCCTCAGTTTCAGCGGACTGCTGGTCACCCGCTCGGTCGGCCTGCTGCCGGTCTACGAACGTGAGTTCGTCAACGCCGACCGGCGCACGCCGGAGGCCCGCGGGCGCTGGCTGCTGCGCCCGCTGCTGGCCTTCGAGGTCGAGCAGGCCCGCCGGCGCGCCCGGCTGGCGTTCGAGCACGCCGACCTCGTCAACGTCCTCAACCGCGAGGAGCATGCCCTGTGCGAGGAGCTCGGCTTCGCCGAGAAGACCGTCACCCTGCACCTCGGGCTCAGCGAGCGGCGGCGGCGGCGCTTCGACGAGCTTCGCCGCCCGCCGGGCGAGCGGCTGGCTGCCCGGCGGATCGCGTTCATCGGAAGCTGGTGTCGGCGCAAGGGGTCGCATGACATGGCCCGGATCATGCGCGGCGTCCTCGCCGCCGAGCCGCGAGCGAGCTTTCTCCTGCTGGGCACCGGGCTCACCGCCGAGCAGGTGCTGCGCGAGCTGGCGGTTCCCGAGGCGCGGGTCGAGGTCCGCCCCTGCTTCGACGTCGACGACCTCCCGCAGCTGCTGCAGGACGTGACCGCCGGGATGCTCCCGAGCTACGTGGAGGGCTTCCCGTTCGCGATCATCGACTCCCTCGGCGCCGGGTTGCCGATCGTCGTCTATGACGTGCCCGGCTCGCGCGAGATCCTCCCGCGGATCGATCCGTCGCTGCTGGTGGCACCGGGCGACACGACCCGCTTTGCCGCCCGCCTCGCCGACATCCTCGCCATGGACGAGGCGGCCTACGCCGCGCTCGGCGCCGAGGCCGCGGCGCTGGCGGCCGCCGAGCTGTGCTGGGAGGAGATCGCGGCTGAGACCGCTCGCACCTACCGCGCCCGGCTGGAGCGGGTGCGCGGGGCCGCGCCGGCGCCGCACCGCTGAGCACGCGACGACCGCCCGGCGGCGCGGTCCGCGCGCTCGGCACTCAGGGCGTCCAGGGCCCGCGCCAGCCGCCGTGGCCGGCCACCAGATGGTCAGCCTGCGACGGGCCCCACGACCCGGGCGCGTACTTGACCGACTTCGGCGGCGCGTCGAGCAGGGGCTCGACCACCCGCCACGTCTGCTCGACGCTGTCCTGGCGGGTGAAATGGCTGGCGTCACCGACCAGAGCGGCGCGGAGCAGGACCTCGTACGGGGTCGCGCCCTCGCCGCCCTCCTGGGCGAACTCCATGTCGAGCTCGATCCCGCTGGCTCCGGGAACGTCGGCGCGCCGGGCGTCGAGGATGATCCGGATCCCGGTGGAGGGATCGATGCGGAACGCGATCTGGCTGGGCTGGGAGCGATGGCGCGAGGTGGCGATGAACGACAGCTTGGGGGGATGGCGGAAGATGACGCGCAGCTCGGTCTGGCTGATCGCCAGCCGCTTGCCGGTGCGGACGAAGAACGGCACGCCCGACCAGCGCCAGCTGTCGATGTCCAGCCGCAGCGCGGCGAATGTTTCGGTGTCGGAGTTGCGCTTGACGCCGTCGATCTTGCGGTAGCCGTCGTATTGGCCGCGGACGTAGTGGGCGGGGTCGGCGGCCGCCATCGCGGCGAAGACCGCGTACTTGGCGTCCTTCTGGCTGTTGGGATCGCCGGAGGCGGGGGGGTCCATCGCCGCCGCGGCGACCAGCTGCATGAGGTGGTTGACCACCACGTCGCGCAGCGCGCCGACCGGATCGTAGAAGTGGCCGCGATCCTCGACGCCGAAGCTCTCGGCCATCGTGATCTGCACCGAGTCGACGAAGCTGCGGTTCCACACCGGCTCGAGCATCGCGTTGGCGAAGCGCAGGTAGACGATCTCGTCCAGGCCCATCTTGCCCAGGAAATGATCGATGCGGTACAGCTGGGACTCGTCGACGTACTGGTGCAACTGGCCGGCCAGGGTGCGCGCGGACTGCAGGTCGTGGCCGAACGGCTTCTCGACCACCACCCGGCGCCCGGCCTGGACGAGCTTGGCGCCGGCGAGCCCGGCGATCACCATCTCAAACAGCGACGGCGGGATCTCGAGATAGAAGACCGGGTTGGTCGCCGCGCCGAGCGCGGTCGCCACCTTGGCGTAGGTGGCGTCGTCGGAGAAGTCTCCGCTCACGTAGGACAGCCGCTTGGCGAACCGTGCCCACACGCGGTTGTCGATCTTCTCACCGGTGTCGCGGACCGCGTCGAGCGCGTGCTGGCGCAGATGATCGGCGGTCCAGTCCTCGACGGCGACGCCGATCACCGGGCAGTCGAGCAGCTTGCGCTTCTCCAGCCGGTACAGCGAGCGCAGCGTCATCTTGCGAGCCAGGTCGCCGGTGATGCCGAACACCACCAGCGCATCGCCGGGGTCGGTTGACGCGGACACGGTCACGAGGAGCGCACGCTACCGGACCGGCCGGTCGGTCGAGACGCGTTCGCCTTGACGGCGCGGGCGCGGGCGGCCTGACCGCGCTTGCGCAGCGCGAAGCACAGCTCCACCTCCTCGCGGGTCGGGCCCTGGCGCTCGGGCCCCTGGGTCTCCAGCACGCAGGCCCGCTGCTCGAAGCGCGGCTCCGACAGGAACGCCGAGCAACCGCGCTCGCCGAGTTCGCCGGTGCCGATGTTGGCGTGGCGGTCGCGGTTTGAGCCCAGCGGCGTCTGGGAGTCGTTGAGGTGCAGCGACCCCAGCCGCTCGGCGCCCACGAGCCGGTCGAAGTCGTCCAGCGTGCCGGCCAGGCCGGCCGCGGTGCGGATGTCGTATCCGGAGGCCAGCAGATGACAGGAGTCCAGGCAGACGCCGATCCGCCGCCCGCCGCCCGCGGCCTCGATCAGCGCGGCCAGCTCCTCGAAGGACCGCCCCAGGGTCCCGCCGGCCCCGGCGGTGTCCTCCAGGTGCAGCGGGCAGCCCTCAGACTCCGACAGCGCCTCCTCGATCACCCTGCCCGCTCGCTTGATCGCCGCGCCGACGTCGCCCTGCTTGGCCGAGCCGGGGTGCAGCACGACCCCGGTGGCGCCGATGCCGTCGCCGACCCGCAGCGACTGGATCAGCGACTGGCGGGACTTGGCGCGGATCTCGGCGTCCTCGGAGGCACAGTTGAGCAGGTAGACGGCGTGGATCAGGACCGCCTTGATCGGGCTTGGCGCCATCGCCTCGCGAAACGCGCGGAAGTCATCCTCGCCGTACGCCGTCGGGCGCCACATGCGGGGCGATTGGTTGAAGATCTGGATCGCTTGGCATCCACGTTCGACGCCGCGATCGATCGCCTTTGGCAGGCCACCGGCCGGTGACACGTGGGCGCCGATTAGCATCCGGTCACGATCTTCATGCGCGTTCGCTTTGCTCCTTCCCCAACCGGGGCGCTTCATATCGGTGGCGCCCGGACCGCCCTGTACAACTGGCTGCTGGCCCGCGGCCACGGCGGGACCCTCGTACTGCGCATCGAAGATACCGACCGGGAGCGCTCCACACCGGAGAACGTCGACCAGATCCTCGACGCGCTGCGCTGGCTCAACCTCGACTTCGACGAGGGCCCGATCTTCCAGACCGCGCGCTCGGAGCGCCACGCCGAGGCGCTGGCGCAGCTGCTGGTCGGCGGTCACGCCTATCACTCCGGCGCGACCGCCGACGACGTGCGCGCCTACAAGGATCGCCACGGCGCCGATCGCGGCTTCCGCGGCGAGCCCGAGGCCTCCGGCGCGGTCAGGCTGCACGTCCCCGACAGCGGCGAGACGATCGTCGACGACGTGATCCGCGGCCAGACGCACTTCCCCAACGCCAGCATCGACGACCCGGTGATCGCCCGGGCCGACGGCTCGGCGCTGTACAACTTCGCGGTGGCGATCGACGACCTCGACGCCGGCATCACCCACGTCGTGCGCGGGGAGGATCACCTCTCCAACACCCCCAAGCAGCTGATGGTGCTCGAGGCGCTCGGCGCCCAGCCGCCGCGCTACGCCCACCTGCCCCTGTTGCACGGGCCCGACGGGCGCAAGCTGTCCAAGCGCCACGGCGCCGCGTCGGTGCAGGAGCTGCGCGACGCGGGCTACCTCCCCGAGGCCGTCGACAACTACATCGCGCTGCTCGGCGCCGGGTTCGCCTCCGACGAGGAGTTCTTCACGCTGTCGGAGCTGGCGGAGCGCTTCCGGCTGGAGCGCGTGTCCAAGAACCCCGCGATCTTCGACGAGCGCAAGCTGCGCAACCTCAACGGCCGCCATCTGCGCGAGCTGGGGACCGGCGAGCTGACCGCGCGCCTGGAGAGCTACACCGGCCGCTCGGGCCTGCGTGGCGCGGTGGAGATCTCCTCCGAGAAGATCCAGACGCTCGCCGATTTCTGGCCGCTGGTCTCGTTCCTGTTCGACGGCCCCAGCGACGATCCGGCGGCGTTCGCCAAGACGCTCGGCCGCGACGGGGCGCTCGACACGCTGGCTCAGGCGCGGGCCGCGCTCGCCGCCGCCGAGCCGTTTGACGCCGGCACGGTCGAGACCGCTCTGCGGGGCGTCGTCGAGCAGCATGAGCTCAAGCCGGGTCAGGTGTTCCAGCCGGTTCGCGTCGCGATCGTCGGGCACACCGTCTCGCCCGGGATCTTCGAGTCGGTCGCCCTGCTCGGGCGCGACGAGACGCTCGCGCGGATCGACGCCGCGCTGCACCGCGCGCGCAACGGCGCCTGAGCGACCGCGCGGCTCATCCGGTTGGAGAAAGTTCCTCAACCGAACTTAGACATGTGCCGATAAACGGGCCATGGCCACCGACCCCTATGGCATCGCTGCGGACCGCGCCTTCGACCTCGGAGGCCGGCCATGAGCGAGCACAAGCTGGCCGCCGTGGCTGCCGTGCCGACCGATCCCTACGCCACCCGCGAGCGCCATCACAACGAGGGCCACGGGCGGCGGCTGACGACGGCGTTCGAGGCGCTGGAGGCCTATCCGGTCCTCGTCGAGTCGCGCAACCGCGTGCTGCGCCTGTTCGAGGACGGCGAGCCGTCGGTCGGCGACGTCGTCGCGGCGGTGGAGTCCGACGTGGCGCTGGCGGTCACCGTTCTGCGTCTGGCCAACCAGCTCGACGGCCCCCATCAGGGCCGCATCGACAACGTCGTCGCCGGCGTCGACGCGCTGTCGCCCAAGACCGTCCTGGCGATCGCCACGCGCGCGCGGACGTTTGACTTCTTCGAGCGCACGGCGGTGTGGCAGGGGATCCCCGAGCGCTTCCGCCTGCACGCCGTCGCCACCCAGCGCGCCGCCGATCGGATCGCCCGCGAGGTCGGCTTCGAGGCCCGTGACCGCCTGATGGTCACCTCGCTGCTGCACGACATCGGCAAGCTGGTGCTCGTCCACGCCTACCCGGGTTATCCCGGACAGGTCCACGGCGAGGCCCGCACCCCCGAGGATCGGATCCAGCGCGAGCGCCGTGAGCTCGGCGTCGATCACGCGCTCGTCGGCGGCGTGCTCGCCCGCCGCTGGGCGCTGCCGCGCTCGATCGCCAGCGTGATCGAGCGCCATCACGCCGACGACGCCACCGGCGAGACCGCCCTCGTGCGCCTGGCCGACATGCTCGCCCACTACCTGCTGGGCGGCGCGATCACCCCGTCGGAGCTGCTGACGGTCGCTCGCACGGTCGAGCTGAGCCCCGCCAACCTGCGCAAGGTCATGTACGAGCTGCCGCTGCCCGGCGTCGGCGAGCGCCCCCGCCAGGTGGAGCCGTGCCCGATGTCGACCCGTGAGGTCGACGTCCTGCGGCGGCTGGCCCGCGGCATGGTCTACAAGCAGATCGCCTGCGAGCTCGGCCTGTCGACGAGCACGATCCGCACCCATCTGCACAACGTCTACGGCAAGCTCGGCGCGATGGACCGCGCCCAGGCCGTGCTGATGGCCACCGAGCGCGGTTGGATCTAGAGGCTCGGTCGCGGCTCCGCGCCGCGCGCGCCACGTCCGCCGGTCTCGTAGGATCGGGGGCCGACATGATCTCGGTCACCAGCAAGTCCCCGTACGCGCTGAGCGCGCTGGTCGAGCTGCACCTCCACGGGATCTCGGGGCCCGTCCCGATCGCCGAGCTCGCGCGCCGTCGCGAGATCCCGGTCCAGTTTCTGGAGCACCTGTTCTCCACGCTGCGCCGCGCAGGCGTGCTGCGCTCGCAGCGGGGCGTCAAGGGCGGCTACAGCTTCGCGCGGCCCGCCACCGAGATCACGGTGCTCGAGCTGGTGGAGCTGCTCGACGGGCCGCTGGGGGCCGACTCGGTCGGGATCTTCGCCGACGCCGCGCGCGCCGCCCGCGAGGTGCTGGCCGGCGCGACGGTGGCCTCGGTCGCCGACGAGGAGATCCGCTCCGCGGTCGCGCCGATGTACCACATCTGACATCGCAGGGTCGCTGACGTGTGCCGCGGTGACCGCCTGAGCGCTCGGCGGCGGGACCGGGGGGACTCGACCTGCAAACGTCCATCGCCGGCGCGTTGGCGGGCTGCGATGGACGTCTGCGTCCGTGGTCGCGGTCAACGTCCACCGCACCGACATCGCGGCGCTCCGGTGGACGTTTGCGTCCTCCACCGCGGTCAACGTCCACGCGTCCACGATCCGAGCGCACCGATGGACGTTGGCCGAGGGGCGTACGCCCGGCCGGCGTCGAAAGCTGTGCCCGTCGGCGAGCCGCGGCCGGCATCTGGATGCGCGCGACCTACGCCTCGCCGGACGCCGGACAACGACCTGCTTCGAAGGGGGCGAAGCGACGTGGTGCTCGACCCGGCAGGCCTCGGCGCGTCACGGTCTGGTCGCTCGGCGAGCGGCGTACGGCGCCCTACGGGCGAGTCCTCGCATCGATCATCCAGATTGCAGGGCCCGCCATCCGTGCCGCTCGATCCCCGGAAACGCTGCCGTGCAACAGCGGCTGCTGCGGCCGGCAATCGGCGCGGTCAGGTCACGGCGCCGTTGCGGGCGCCCCCGGCGACCAGCCAGCGATTGTGGTCGGTGGGGCGCAGGTCGGGCCACAGGCGCCGCTGATTGACGATCACCGGCGTGTAGCCGGCGTCGAGCAGCAGGCGCCCGCACTCCTGCTCGAGCCACAGCGAGTGCGTCTCGACGATCAGCGACGGCCGGTGCTCGGTGAGCAGGCGCCGGGCGGAGCGCAGCGCGGCCAGTTCGCCGCCGTCGATGTCGAGCTTGATGAAGTCCGGGGCGAACCCCGCCGAGTAGGCCCAGGCGTCGAGGCCGACCTCGCCCGGGCCGTCGCCGACCGTTCCGATCACCGGCGTGATCAGGCTTCCCAGGCCGGGGTTGAGCGCGAAGTTGGAGGTCATCGAGTCGATCCAGCGCTGGTCGCGCTCGAACGCGGCGACCCGGGCGCCGGTGCGCTTGGCGATCACGAGCGCGTCATAGCCGTACTGCACGCCGATGTCGAACGCGGTCGCCCCCGGCACGAGCATCGAGCGCAGGTAGCGGTTGAGCTCGACCTCATAGAGGCCGAGGAACGTGCGGGTCTGCAGCCCGAAGTCGACCTGCATCCTGATCCCGCGCGCCATGCCGACCGGGACCGTCTGCGGTCCGGGCGCAGGCAGGAGCATCCGTTTGGCTCGCTGCTTGAGGTCCACGGCTGCAGCGTATCCAGCTTCGCGCGGCCGTCCCGCGCCGTACGCATCGCCTCGCCGGGCGAGCGCACCCCGTAGGGTTCCGGGCTGAGATGACGCCGATCCCGAGCAACGTCGCCGACCTCGTGGGGCGCACTCCGATGGTGGCGCTGACGCGGATGGGGGCCGAGTCGGGCGTCGAGCTGTTCGCCAAGCTCGAGGCGTTCAACCCGGGTGGCAGCGTCAAGGACCGGATTGGGGTGGCGATGATCGCCGCCGCCGAGCGCGAGGGCCGGATCGCGCCCGGCCGAACGACGATCGTGGAGGCGACGAGCGGCAACACCGGCATCGCGCTGGCGTTCGTCTGCGCGGCCCGCGGCTATGACCTCGTGCTGACGCTCCCTCAGGGCATGAGCCGCGAGCGCGAGGGGCTGCTGCGCCTGTACGGCGCCCGCGTCCAGGTGACCGAGTCGATGGGCGGGATGACCGAGGCCGTCGACGCGGCGCGAGAGCTGGCCAGCCGCGACGACGTGTTCCTGCCCGACCAGTTCTCCAATCCCGCCAACCCCGAGATCCACCGCAGCACCACCGGCCCCGAGCTGTGGGAGGCGCTCGACGGCCGCGTCGACGTGCTCGTCGCGGGGGTGGGGACGGGCGGCACGATCACCGGCGTCGGCGAGCTGCTGAAGTCGCGCAATCCGCGCTGCCGGATCGTCGCGGTCGAGCCGCGCAGCTCGCCGGTGCTGTCGGGCGGGCGCCCGGGCGCCCACAAGATCCAGGGCATCGGCGCGGGCTTCATCCCGGCGGTGCTCAACCGGGAGCTGCTCGACGAGGTGATCGCCGTCGACGACGAGGACGCGATCGAGACCGCACGCGCGCTCGCGCGCCGGGAGGGCGTGCTCGCCGGCATCTCGTGCGGGGCGGCGGTCTGGGCGGCGTTGCAGGTCGCCGCCCGGCCGGAGTCCCGGGGCCTGCGGATCGCCACGATCCTGCCCGATTCCGGCGAGCGCTACGTCTCGACGCCGTTCTTCGCGCCGCCGGGCTGAGGGCGGCGACCGGCGGCCCGCAGGGCCGGAGCCTTGGGTCGAGATGAGGAGCGTTTGGTAGGGTGGCCGCGGGTCTGGGGGTCGTCCGCCGTCTCTTTCGATCGGCGAGGTGTCGCCGTATTCGTCTTCATCACGGGTGTCCGCCGGTGCCGGTGAGCCGTGCACGTCACGTCCCTGCTCCGCGCCTGGCGCTGCTGTCGCTGGTCGCGGTGGCCGTCCTGCTCGGCGCAAGCACCGAGCTCAACGTCGCCGTCACCTACGCGACCCCGGCGCGCTGACGCCGCCGGCGGCGCCGATCGCCGCCGACAGCCGCGCGCACAGCACCGGCCAGTCAAAGCAGCGGGCAAACAGGGCGCGGCCCGCCAGGCCGCGGCGCTCGCGCAGCGCGGGATCGAGCGCGAGCGCCACCGCCTCGGCGCAGAACCGGTCGGCGTCGTCGCCGATCGCCGGCCCGAACACCTCGGGATCGAGCAGCACCGGGTCGGTGCGCTCCCCGGTGGTCGTGACCGTGGCCAGCCCATGCTGCAGCGCCGCCATCAGCGTCGTGCGGCGGGTCGAGGCGCCGTCGGTGAACGGCGCCAGGAAGATGTCGGCGGTGCACAGCGCCCGGGCCAGCGCCCGCTGCTCCAGATAGCCGGGGGCGACGATCCGCTCCACGCCATCCAGGCCGGCGGGCGGGACGTCACCGCTGCCGAGCAGCAACAGGATCACCGGGTCGCTCGACGCGCGCGCGACGGCCTGTGCCGCCCGCTGCACGTGGTCGCGCAGATGGCTCTCGTGCCCGGTCTGAAACGCCGCCACCACGAGCCGGCCCCCGTAGCCCGCGCGGGCCCGCTCCGCGTTGCGGGCATCGCGCTGGTCGGGAAGGTTGGAGCTGACCGGCAGGTGCTCGACCGCTCGCGACGGGACCGCGCGCGACAGCTCGGCGGTCACGACGGCGGTGGTCGCCAGCGCACGATCGGCGGCGAGCAGCAGCACGCGCAGCTGGGCCCGCTGCCAGGCGCCCATCACGACCCACCGCGCGTCGCGCATCGGCACCCAGCTCTCGTGGACCATCAGCATGATGCGCGCCTGCGGGCGCCGGCGGCGCACCGCGGCGAGGGCCAGGCACAGCCCGGGCGCCACGCCCCAGCGCCCCCAGGAGAACGGGTTGTACTGGAGCACGAGCGCGGCCGGGCGGTCGCGGGGCAGCGCGCCGATCAGCCCCGCCGCGCAGCCCCGGCCGGGGGGGACGAGCCGCAGGTCGGCGTCGCCCCCCGCGCGGCGCAGCTCGGCGGCGAGGTGGGTCGCGTAATCCCGGATGCCGTCGACCTTCGCCTGCTGCTGCGCGTAGGCGATGACGATCTTCATCCGCGGTCGCGGGAGCCGTCAGCTGCTGCGCTGGACGGTGACGACCTGGCAGTAGCTGAGGCGACCCCAGCCCTGCGCGAGCATCCAGTCGTCGGCCAGGGCGAGCATGCGGCTGGCCACCGGCACGCGGGCGCGCAGGATGTTGCGGTCCAGCAGCCGCAGGAACTGCATCTGCCGAGTCTCCAGGCGCAGCGACCCGAACGTCGCGCGAAGCATCTCCAGGTCCCGCGCGCTGATCGGATGCTCGTCGTCGGTGCCCCACTGGGCGACCACGCCGCGGCCGGTCAGGTGCGCGCGGGCGAAGTTCAGCAGGGGGTTGAGCGCCATCGTCTCCACGAACGCGGCCGGCGCCCCCGGGCGCAACAGCCGCAGCAGGCGCGGGGCGACCGTCTCGAGGTCGACGTGGTGCAGCGCGTACTCGCCGACGGCGGCGTCGAAGGACTCCTCGGGCAGGTCGTCGAGCGCGGCGGTGGTGAACGTGGCGGCAAGCCCGAGCCGGCCGGTCAGCTCACGCGCGCGGGCCACCGAGCCCGGGCTGATGTCGACCCCGGTCACCTCGGCGCCGCGGGCGGCCAGCCACGCGCTCAGCACGCCGGGGCCGCAGGCGAAGTCCAGCACGCGCTTGCCGGCCAGCGGAGCGATCGCCTGCAGCACCCCGCGTACGCTCGGCGAGGGGCCGCGCTCGTAGACGGCCAGGCAGTGACCGAGGTCGGGAACGTGCTCGTCCCAGAACTCGCGCTCGCGGCTGATCGTCAGATCCTCGTTGGTCACAACGCGTTTGCCCCATCCAATAGCGGTTTCGCACGCCCTCAGGCGAAGCCGGCTGCCACGCCCGTCCAGGGTTTGAGTGGCCTCTCGGCCGAATCTTACCGGCGTTGCCGAGCGGGCCCCCGGGGCGCGCGGCGGAGCGTGCACTAGGCTTAGCGCAATGTTCGGCCTTGGGCTGATGGCGCCGACGCTTGCGGAGATCCGCCGTGACATCGCCGCCGCTCAGAGCCGTGACCCCGCCGCGCGGGGCGTCGGTTCGTGGGAGATCCTGCTGGCCTGGCCCGGGGTCCACGCCCTGCTGGCCCACCGCGTCGCCCACGTGCTGCACGGCGCCGGCGTGCCGGTCCTGCCGCGGATGATCGCGGCGATCGCGCGCTCGGTGACCGGGATCGAGATCCATCCGGCGGCCCGGATCGGCGACGGCTTCTTCATCGACCACGGCATGGGGGTGGTGATCGGCGAGACGGCCGAGATCGGCGACGACGTCACCCTCTATCAGGGCGTGACGCTCGGCGGGACCGGCTTTGCCACCGGCAAGCGCCATCCGACCGTCCAGGACAACGTCACCGTCGGCTCGGGCGCCAAGCTGCTGGGGCCGATCACGATCGGCCACGGCGCCAAGATCGGCGCCAACACGGTCGTCATCCATGACGTGCCGCCGAACTCGACGGTGGTCGGCAACCCCGGCCACCCGGTCCGGATCGAGGGCCGGCGACCCGAGGGACCCGACGCCGACTGGATCCATCTGCCCGACCCGGTCGCCGACGCGATCCGGGGCCTGTCGGGCCGCATCGCCGCGCTCGAGCAGGCCGCCGACGAGGACCGCGACGAGCATGCGGGCGCCGAGGTGCGCCAGTTGCGCCGGGCGACCGGCGCCGTCCAGCCCGACGGCCGCGCCAACCCGGCGCTCGGCCCTAATCCAGCGGGCGGATAGGCTCCAGCGGCTCGCCCACGCGGGCCGGCTCGTCGCCGCCGAGGTCGCGCAGCGGGCCGTCGGCGGTCACCGGTGGTAGCGATGTCTGGTGGCGCCGCGGGTCGGGCTCGGGCATGTTGCGCCGCGCGCGCACGAGATAGAGCGGGCGTCCCTTGACTTCGTCGTAGATGCGCCCGACGTACTCGCCGATGATCCCGATCGCGATCAGCTCGATCCCGCCCAGCAGCAGCACGACGATCGTCAGCGCGCTGAAGCCCGGCAGGTAGGAGCCGAGCAGGCGCAGGATGACGACGACCGGGATCGCGATGAAGGCGAGCGTCGAGATCATGAAGCCCAGCAGGGTGGCCAGCTGCAGCGGCCGGTGCGAGAACGACGAGATCGCGTCGAGCGAGAAGCGCAGCATCTTCGACAGCGTGTACTTCGTCTCACCGGCATAGCGCGGATCCCGGCGGTAGGGGACCGCGGCCTGGGTGTAGCCGACCCACACCGTCATCCCCCGCAGGAACCGGTTGCGCTCGCGCATCGACAGCAGCGCATCGAGGGCACGGCGGTCCAGCAGCCGGAAGTCGCCCGAGTTGTGCTGCAGCTCGACCTGCGCGAGCTTGTCGAACAGACGGTAGAACCAGCGCGCGGTGCTGAGCTTGAAGCGCGACTCGCCCTCGCGGTGCTCGCGCACGGCGTAGACCACGTCGCAGCCCGCGCGCCAATGGTCGAGCATCGTGCTGATCAGTTCGGGGGGATCCTGCAGGTCGGCGTCGAGCATCACGACCGCGTCGCCGCGGGCGTGGTCGAGCCCGGCGGTGAGCGCCGTCTGGTGGCCGAAGTTGCGCGACAGGAACACCACGCGCACCCGCGGGTCGGTCTCGGCGAGCCGCTCCAGGCGCATCGGCGAGCCGTCGGTGGAGCCGTCGTCGACGAGCACGAGCTCGAACGGGATGCCGTCCAGCGCCGCGCACACGCGCGCGTGGAACTCGTCGATCGTCGCGTCCTCGTTGTAGACCGGCGCGACGACGCTGACCATCCGCAGCACGCGCGGCTCACCGATCGATTCGTGCGCGGGGAAATTCATGGCTGCATGCTACGGCGCGGTGAGCGGCGTTCGATCACAGCAGGCCGTTGTGAGGGATGTAGCCGAGCAGCTGGACGCCGAGCACGACGCCGCTGAGCACGAGCGCGGCGTGGGCCAGTCGGCGGTCGCGCCCGAGCGCCGCCAGCGGCAGCAGCCACGCCACATACCACGCCATCACCGAGCTGGAGGCGACCAGCAGGGCCAGCGTCGCCCAGCCGGCCCCGGCGATCCAGTCCAGCCGGCTCTGCCAGACGCGTCGCAGCAGCCACGCGCAGACGACGACGAACGCCCCGGCGAGCACGTAGGACGCGACGTGGCCGACGCCCGGCATGTGCAGACGGGTGGCGATGAAGCCGGGGATGCTCTTCCAACCGCCCTCGCCCTGGCTCTTGAGGACGGTCGGGATCACGTTGATCTCGGTGAAGCCGAAGAACGCGTAGGTGACGCCGCCGATCAGCAGGAACGCCGCGCCGAAGCCGAGCGCGAGGTCGCGGCGCTCGCCGCGCCGCCGCCGGGCGCCGCCCGCCGCCAGCGCGAACGGCAGGATCAGCCCGCCGGTCAACTTGAGCGCGATCGCCAGCATCGCCAGGCCGCCGCCGACCCGCTCGCGGGAACCCAGGACGGCATAGACCGCGCCGACGACGGCGGCGAGCATCAGCAGGTCGTTGTGGCCGCCGCCGATCCCGTAGACGACCAGCAGCGGATTGAGGCCCACGAACGCCGCCGCCCGCACCGGGTCGGTGCCGCGCAGCCGGGCGCACTGCCACGTGACGGCCACGACGATCATGCAGGCCAGCGTCGCCAGCGACTTGTAGGCCAGCACGCTGGCCGCGATCGACAGCGGCGCGAGCGCGTAGCTGAAGATCGTGAACACCGGCCCGTAGGCCGACGGGATGTAGGACCACATCGCGCCGATGAAGGGGAAGATCGGATCGAGCGCGATTGCGTGCGGCCCGTGGATGTAGGGATTGGTGGCGTACTCGGAGCCCATCCGCGCGTACGCCTGGTAGCTGAAGATGTCAGTCGAGATCAGCGGCGGCGCGAGCAGCACGAGCGCGTACAGCGCCGCGATCGTCATCAGCACCGCCCGGGCCGAGAGCTGGGCCGACAGGCGGACGACCGCGACGTAGGCGATGAACATCAGCGCCAGCACGGCGATCACACCGGTGGAGTGCAGGTCGACCCCGGTGCCGGCAAACGCGCCGGCCAGCGACGGCAGCACGGGACGGATCGATTCCGGCAGCAGCGTCCCGGTGCCGGCGGCGGCGAACGCGATGATCGCGCCGCTGGCCAGCAGGCCGCCGACCGCGGCGAGTCCGCGCCGGCTGCTGACGCGGTCGCTGTGGGCGTCGAGCACCCCGGCGGCCAGCTCGAAGCCGGTGGAGCTCAGCTCCAGGCCGGCGCTCGGTGAGGTTATGCCCAGCGGCCGGCGTGCGCTCATCTACTGGGAGGATGCCCGGACCCGGGCCGCAATCGGTTTGAGCAACATTCAGATCGTGTTAGGAAGCCTGTCGCGCGCGCGTGGCGCGCGCCCGCCTCAGCGCCGCGGGAGCGCCCCGTTTCATGATCGGGACCAGCCACATCGCCTCCAGGGCGATCCGTGACGACATCTTGGAGCTACCCGCGGTGCGGTCGCAGAACACGATCGGGACCTCGCGGACGCGAAAGCCCGCCAGGATCGCCCGGTAGGTGATCTCGATCTGGAACACGTAGCCCTCGGCGCGCACGGTCGGCAGGTCGATCGTCTCGAGCACCTCGCGGCGGATGCACTTGAAGCCGCCGGTGAGGTCGCGGACCCCGACGCCGAGGATCATGCGGGCGTAGATCCCGCCGCCGCGGCTGATCATGCGCCGCACCAGCCCCCAATCGCGCACGCCGCCGCCGGCGACATAGCGCGAGCCGAGCACGAGGTCGGCGTCGGCGGCCGCGGCGATCAGCTCGGGCAGGTGGCGCGGGTCGTGGGAGAAGTCGGCGTCCATCTCCAGCACGAGCTGCGCGCCGCCCGACAGCGCGCGCTCGAAGCCGGCCAGGTAGGCGTGACCGAGCCCGCTCTTGACCGGGCGATGGACCACCTCGACGGTCCCGGTCTCGGCGGCGAGGCTGTCGGCGATCGCGCCGGTGCCGTCGGGCGAGTTGTCGTCGACGACGAGGATCCGGTAGTTGCCGGGGGCCGCGCGCTCGAGCTCGGCGATCGCCGCGCCGACGATCGGCGCCAGGTTGGCGGCCTCGTTGTAGGTGGGGATCACGACCCAGATCTCGGCGCTCATCGGCTCGGAGCGTAATGGGAGCGGCGGGCGGCGCGCTGTCGCGGGAGCCGCCATCATGTGCGGCCGGGTGATCAGTGATCGACGGTGAATCCGCCAGCGGGGACCGATCGCGACCGCGTGAGGCGGCCGGCGACCGTCGCGCGCCGGGCCGCGGCTCGATCGAGATCACCCACCGCCGCCGGCGCGCCGGCGCGGCCGTCGTCGTGGCCGCGGCGGCCCTGCTGGCCGGGATCCTGGTGGGGGCCGGCGCGTCCGGCACGGCGCTCACCCGCCATCCGGTGACCGCGCTCGGCGCCTACTTCACCCGCCTGCGCACGCTCGCCGGTCACGGCCCGCGTTCGTTGTCCACGTCGGAGCAGTCGGCCGAGAGCGCCGCCGTCACCCGCACGCTCGCCTACACCCCGTACGTGCGGATCGCCGGGGCCCAGCACCGCGAGGTCGCGCTCACCTTCGACGACGGCCCCGGTCCGTACACCCCGCAGATCCTGCGGGTGCTGCAGCGCACGCACACGCCGGCGACCTTCTTCGAGGTCGGGATCGAGGAGCGCTACTTCCACGCGTCGACCGCGCAGATCGTCGCCGACGGCGACCCGATCGGCGATCACACCGAGACCCACGCCCCGATGTCAGAGCTGTCGCGCCGGGACCAGCAGCAGCAGCTGCTGGAGCAGACGGCGGCGATCGGCGACTACGGCGCGCCGTTCCCGCGCCTGTTCCGGCCGCCCTACGGGCTGTGGAACGCGACGACGCTCGCGCTGCTGGCGCGATACCGGATGCTGATGGTGATGTGGACGGTCGACACCAGCGACTACCTGATGCCCGGCGTGATCGCGATCGTGCGGCGCGCGGTCGACGGCGCCCGGCCCGGAGCGATCATCCTGATGCACGACGCCGGCGGCAACCGCGCGCAGACGGTGGCGGCGCTGCCCATCATCATCAGAGAACTACGCGCGCGCGGCTACCGGCTGGTCACCGTGCCCCGGCTGCTGCTCGACAACCCCGCGCC
>JBELAG010000083.1:0-18910 GCA_049509055.1 Solirubrobacteraceae bacterium | reverse complement strand
GGCGACGATCACAGCGAGCTCGTAGAGCGAGCTGGGATTGGCGCTGGGCAACCCCGGCGCGGCGCGCCCGCCGCGGACCCCCCGGCCGAGCTGATCGATCGCGCCGTCGACCGTGCGTCTGATCGGCGTCGGGTCCATGCTGCGCTCGGGATGCCCGCCGACCGCCGGATCAGTCGAGAGGTGATCGATGAGCTGCTCGCCGGCGCGTCGACGGAGGAGGAGATCGCCGGGCCCGGCGGGCTGCTCGCCGAGTTGACCCGGCGGCTGGTCGAGCGGGCGATGGAGGTCGAGCTGACCGACCACGTCGGCTATGAGCCCCATCAGGAGCCGCCCGGTGGCGGCGGGAACACCCGCAACGGCACGACGCCCAAGACGCTGATCACCGAGCATGGGAAGGTCCCGATCGACGCCCCGAGGGATCGTGACGGCAGCTTTGAGCCGAAGATCGTCCGCAAGCGTCAGCGGCGGTTCGTCGGGTTCGACGACAAGATCCTGGCGCTCTACAGCCGCGGGCTGTCGACGCGCGACATCTCCGCGCACCTGCAGGAGATCTACGGCGTGAGCGTCGGCCGCGACCTGATCTCGCGAGTCACCGACGGGGTGATGGACGACGTCCGCGAGTGGGCCAAGGATCTCGCGAGTCACCGACGGGGTGATGGACGACGTCCGCGAGTGGGCCAAGCGGCCCTTGGAGGACATCTACCCGATCGTGTTCCTGGACTGCATGGTCCTGAAGATCCGCGAGGGCGGCAGCGTCCAGCGCCGCGCGCTGTACCTCGCGCTCGGGGTCACGCTCGACGGTGACCGCGACGTGCTGGGCATGTGGTTTCAAGAGACCGAGGGCGCGAAGTTCTGGATGCAGGTCCTCACCGATCTGAAGACCCGCGGCGTGCGCGACATCCTGATCGCGTGTGTCGACGGGTTGACCGGCTTCCCCGAGGCGATCGAGGCGATCTTCCCGAAGACGACCGTGCAGACCTGCATCGTGCATCTGATCCGCAACAGTCTCAAGTACGTGCCCCGCCGTGAGCGCGAGCAGGTCGCCCGCGATCTGAAGCCGATCTACACCGCCACCGATGCCGACCAGGCCCACGCCGAGCTCGAGACCTTCGATGAGAAGTGGGGCGCTCGGTTCCCCGTGATCACGCAGGCGTGGCTGAACGCCTGGGAGCAGGTGATCCCGTTCCTCGCGTTCCCCGACGAAGTCCGCCGCGTGATCTACACCACCAACGCGATCGAGGCGCTCAACCGCCAGTTGCGCAAGGCGATCAAGACCAAGGGCAGCTTCCCGACCGAGGACGCCGCCCGCAAGCTCGTCTACCTCGCCCTGCAAAACGCCGTCCCGCAATGGACGAGAACCCGGAACTGGACGACAGCGCTGCTCGCGTTCAAGATCCACTTCGGCGACCGCATCCCCGATGCTGCAAACTGACAGTCACACATTGACACCCTCGGAGTAACTGTTAACCTACCCATCACACGCCTACACAGACTTCAGGACGCCCTCGCCCAGAAGAAGCCGTGCTTTGAATCGTGCCGCTGCGGCGGGAAAGCGTGGCAAGGGTCGTCCGCCTGCGGGGCGCCGGGAACATCTGGTCCGGTTCTGGGAGGCGATCGCTCGAGGGGCGTCGAGCGAACGGGCTGCCGTCGAGGCTGGTGTGCTGCCGAGCATTGGTGTCCGGTGGTTCCGCAAGGCTGGCGGGATGCCGCCTGTCGATCTCGCGCCGGTGTCGGGGCGCTATCTGTCGTTCACCGAGCGGGAGGAGATCGCGGTCCTGCTCGCGCGTGGTTGTGGGGTGCGCGAGATCGCGCGTCAGCTGGGTCGGGCGCCGTCGACGATCTCCCGGGAGCTGCAGCGAAATGCTGCGCTGCGGACCGGTCGGCCTGAGTATCGAGCCTCGACCGCGCAGACGCATGCCGACCGTCGCGCGCGACGCCCGAAGCCGGCGAAGCTGGCTGTCAACCCCAAGTTGCGGCGCTATGTGCAGGACCGGCTCTCCGGAGAAGTGCAGCGGCCCGACGGGAGCGTCGCGGGCCCGCTGGTCGGGTGGCGTGGGCGGCGTCACGGACCGCGAAAGGACCGGCGCTGGGGACAGTGTTGGAGCCCGGAGCAGATCTCCTGTCGGCTCCGGGTTGACTTCCCCGATGATCAGTCGATGCGTGTTTCTCATGAGGCGATCTATCAGTCGCTGTATGTGCAGGGCCGCGGAGCGCTACGCCGGGAGTTGACCGCGTGCCTGCGGACCGGCCGGGCGCTGCGGGCCCCTAGGAACCGGGCATCGAAGGGCAACCGCAGCTTCGTGACCGATGAGCTGTTGATTAGCCTCGATTATCGGTGAGGGGTTTGTTCACCGATCGCGTTGAGGTCGGGGACGGCTTGGTTCGCTAGGCGGCCTGGGCGTTTCGACGGCGAAGCGCGGGTTCGGTTAGCGGGATTGGTGGACGGAGTCGAGGCTGTTGTCTGACTTCGCTTCGGCGTGGGTAAGTGGACGCGGGGCACGGGGATGGTGTGCTTGGTCGATATCGCCGGCGGGCGCGATGGCTCGCTCGGGCTTTCCGTCCGACCGGTACGCGAGCATAGCCGTAGAATCGTCCACTAATTCGACTGAGAGATGGCCCGAGCGGGACACGAGCGCTTCACCCGGCCGACGGTCGCGACGCACCGTCGGTATGAGGCGCTGCGCGCCTACTACGTGGAAGAGCTCACGGCCGCGGAGATCGCCGCGCGGTTTGGCTACACCAAGGCGAGCGTGCAGACGCTGATCTCCCAGCACCGCCAGGCGGATCCGGGCGAGCTGTTTCAGGTAGCGCGCCCCGGGCCCAAGCGCCAGCCCAAGAAAGACGCGGCGCGCGAGCGGGCGATCGAGCTGCGCCGGGCTCGCCACGGGATCGAAGAGATCGTGGCGGAGCTGGCGCGGGCGGGCACGCCGCTGTCGCGCACGGCGGTGTGGGAGATCCTGCGCCAAGAAGGACTCTCGCGGATGCCCACGCCGCGGCCGGCCAAGCCCGAGCCCGCGCCCCAGCAGCTGACCGCGGAGAAGGTACGTGTGCTCGGCGACGATGACTGGCCGACCGAGGGGAGCATCCAGACCCAGCACGCCGGCCTGTTCCTGCTGGTCGGGGAACTGGTCGCGCTCGACCTGCCCGGGCTGGTCAAGGACGCTGGCTGGCCGTCGACCAGCCAGCTCGGCGCGATCCGCTCGGTGCTGTCGCTGCTCGCGCTCAAGCTCTCCGGCCGCCGGCGCCGAAGCCACGTGCGCTCAGTCGTGCACGACCCAGCGCTGGGGTACTTCGCCGGGCTCAACGTGCTGCCCAAGACCTGGCATCTGACGACCTACTCCTATCGCACCAACCGCTCTGAGCAGGTGGCGTTCTTTGAGGCGCTCCAGCCCCGGCTCACCGAGGCGGGGCTGATCGGCGAGGCCGGACTGAACCTCGACTTTCACGCGATCATGAGCTACGGCGACGACACGACGGTGCTCGAGAAGCACTACGTCCCGCGCCGCTCACAGCGGACCCGCTCGGTGCTGACGTTCATCGCCCAGGACGGACAGGAGCACACGATCCTCTACGCCAACGCCGAGCTCACCAGCCGCCAGCAGTCCGGCGAAGTGATCGCCTTCTGCCGCTTCTATGAGAAAACGCACGGCGAGCTGCCCAAGCTGCTGGTGTTCGACCAGAAGCTCACCACCCAGCCGCACCTCGCCCAACTCGACGAGCTCGGCGTCGGCTTCATCACCCTGCGCCAGCGCCACCCCAAGCTGACCGAGGCGCTCGCGGCGCTGCCGGCCAGCGCGTGGACCAAGACCCGTCTTGACCGCTCCGGCAAACACAAGACCGCCAGCTACCACGAAGACGCGGTCACGATCAAAGACCGCGTCTTTCGCCAGCTCGCCGTGCAAGGACTCGGTCGCGAGCACCCTACGCTGATCCTCACCAACCAGCAAACGCTCACCCCCAAGCAGCTGATCGAACGCTACGGCCAACGTTGGGGGATCGAGAACCAGCTCGCCGAACAGATCCGCGCCTTCCATCTGGACTCGCTCTGCTCCCAAGTCCCGCTCGCCGTTGACTTCGACGTCACGCTCACGATCCTCGCTGACATCGTCTACCGACGCTTCGCGCGCGGCCTGCACACCGCCTACCACAACCAGACCCCCGACACGATCCGCGACTACCTGATCGACGGGATCGGCGAACTGCGCTTCACCCCCGGCCACATCCAGGTCGCGCTCCGGCGCCGCACCCACACCCCAGCCCTCCTCGAAGCCGGATACGAGAACCGCACCATCAAGGTTCCCTGGTGGAACGGCCGCACCCTCAACTACAGCTTCCCCGCCCGCTGAGACTCAATCCAATTACCGGACCGACAATCCAGGTTAGCGAGCGGCCGGCTGAGGTTGCTGACCGTGCGGTGCCGGGCCACTGGGAAGGCGATCTGATCCTCGGTGTGGACCGCTCGGCGATCGGGACTCTGGTCGAGCGCTCAAGCCGGTTCACGATGCTGCTGCATCTCCCGCCGATCGAAGGTCACAACAGCCCAAGAGTGAAGGCCGGCCCCCCGATCACGGGTGCCGGGGCCGGCGCCGTTCGTAACGCGATCGCCGACACGATCACAACTCTTCCCGAACAGCTTCGGCGGTCCTTGACCTGGGACCAAGGGATCGAAATGGCCCAGCACGTGCAACTGCGGTTCGATACCGGTCTGCAAATCTACTTCTGTGATCCACGCAGCCCGTGGCAGCGCGGGACCAACGAGAACACCAACGGGCTGCTGCGCCAGTACTTCCCCAGAGGCACCGACCTCGCCCGCCACAGCGCCGAGGAACTCGAGGCTGTCGCGGCGGCGCTGAACGGTCGGCCACGCAAGACACTCGGGTGGAGAACACCCGCTGAGGCGCTCGCCGAGTACTTGACCGCCGCGGCCTAACCGCCGCCTGCACCATCCAACGCGCGGGACCTGTCGGACTGCGGCATCACTGGTTCCGGGGGGTGTCCGGATGGTCGCGCGCGCACCCAGGCCAATCCAGTCGTCAGTTCCAACCTTTAGAGTCACCGACCACACCGCGTTGCGACGACCGGTTGAACTCAGGTTGTCGGGTCGTTGACATATGCGCGCAGGTGGGGTGCTCGGCGCACTGGATTGTCAGCATGAATCCCGCGATGCAGCAGCTGATTGCGGACGGCCTCGGAGTGATAATTCCGCACGCTGGCAGCGAGGTCGAAGTTGTTACGAGGGACAGGCTGAACGAGACGGGGATGCGACCCGTGTGGGTTCCCGCCGTGCTTGCTCTGTCTGACGGAGAAAATGCGCCGCTGAAGCGCCGGCAGGCCCTTCGCCTTCTTGAGATGTACGGGAGCCTCGAGGCCGTTCATGGTGATCTCTCAAGCGAGCCGTCGGCCGACTGGAAGCGAAAGCTCGCGCCCAACGCGGTTGGTCTCCTCCAGGCTGAGAGGAGTCTACGGAGTTGCCCGGTCGCCATTGCGTCGCCAGTGCCGATCGATGAGACGTCGTTCGTCGACGATTCCAAGCTGAGCACAACGGCGCTGCAGGCGTACGGCTTCTGGTCGTTGGTAAGGATGCTGCCCGCACCGGATCCGATCGAGATCGGCGATCCGACCTCCAGCAATGGTACTAAGCTAAAGCTCACCTCCGCACGCGAGACGCTGCTCGCCCGTGGTCCCCCGTGCTCCTGCGTGTCCGAGAGTCGCAAGAGACCGAAACACCGCTGCCACCAAGCTCGCTAACAGAATGTGTCTCTCACCGCTTGGGGTTCCTCCCACGCCCCGCATCTCTCATCACACGTCCCCACGCGAGAGCGCAACGGACAGCCCTCGTACCAGGCGTTCCGAGACTGTCGACGCCGGTGTCGGTCGACGCTGCTCCTTCGCCGAGACATCGCGGGCGCGCTCCTCGCATGCATCGGAAGGAGTGCTTCCAGCCGACAGTGGAAGCCTGTCGGTGTGGCCGCGGTGCCGTCACCATGGGATCCGGCCGTCCTCGTTCGAGAACGTGCCTGTCGGACCGCTCGCGTCGAGGAGCGCGAGACGCACAGGCTCACGGGCGGCCTGCTCGACGCTGCGCGTGCCCACGAAGTTGTTCAGGCCAGTGGCTGTGACGCCCGGGTCTGCTGAGTCGACCTCGATGCCGACCGGCCGGGGGCCTTCTCCTCGTTGCCTGCTCGCTTACGGTCCTCTCGGACGCGACGTGGGGACTCGCCTTGGGCGTGGCCTCGCTGCTCGGCTTCCTCGTGACGGCTTTCCCGCCTCTTGCTGATCAGCTCGAGCCCGAGGACGCCTCGGCACCCGTGGACGCCGTGCTCGAGCGCGAGGCCTAACCCTGCGCCGCAGCCGGGGCGGCGGCGCGCAGCCGGCGCTGCGAGACGGCCAGCCATGCGACGAACAAACCGATCGCCCAGGCGCCCAGCACCACGATTGGCCGCGCGTGCTGGTAGTCGCGGAAGTAAATGGCGTTGCGGAGTGCCGTCACGGTCGCGCCCGAGGGCAGCCACTGGGAGAGGAAAGCAAACGGCTGGGGTAGCAACGGAGGCGAAACGGCCCCGCCCGAGGAGGCGTTGCCAAGGATCACGAAGAACAGCCAGGTCGGCACCATCGCCCAGCGCCCCATGAGCACCGCCATCAACGAAGCGAACGACGCCACCGCCAGGAGGTGCAGCGCCAGGATCCCGCACTCCTCGGGGTAGAGCCCATCCGGGCGATTAAGGAGCGGGCCGTCCACGCTGGTGAGTACGAGCGCTCCCATGCCGGCGAGGATAAGCACGAAGGAGATGTGGTCACGCAGCTTCAGATTCCCCGCCATCGCGCGAACCGTGAAGACCGTAAAGAAGCCGATGATTGTTGCGACGAGCATGAGATAGAAGATGTCGAGGCCGTTGGGGTCATCCGACGCCGCCGGGCGGGTGTCGACGACTCGCGCCGACGGGTCGATCGCGTAAATCCGCTCCAGCACATGGGCGACCGATGTGCCCGCCGCACTCGCCACGTACAACGTCGGTCGCGAGGAGGTGAGATCAAGTGCGGCGTAGACGCGCTGTTCGTCGATCGCGTGTAGCGCCGCCGCCACGGATTCGTAGCTCCGGAAGGCGAGCTTGCCGCCGGCGACCCGCTCGACGGCACCGACGGTCCGCGCGTTAGCACTCCGATCCCCGATCAGGGCGGCGTTGATGCGGTGGGGCACAGGGTCGCCGAGGGCCAGCTGGACGGTGGCGACGAACAGTGACCCGATGACGATCGATAGGACGCCGATCAACGTGGCCCGCTGAATCGGCGTCCATTGGTGCTGGCGCAGCCGCGTGACGCGCGAGCGGAGTGCTTCGGGTTCGGGAACGCTCATGCTGCCGGTCACCAGACGCTCGCGCCGTCCGACGAGTAGGGGGGACGACGGCCGAAATCGCCGGGGTCTAGCGTCCTACGGGTTCTCGTAGCCGCCGTTCCACCAGCTGACGACGAGCGCGGCGTAGTCGTCGGCGCGATCGGCCCATACGAAATGGCCGGCGTCGAGCAGGTTCACCCTGCTGGCGGGCAGCCGGTCCCGCAGGTACTGCGCGTTGACGGGCAACACCCCGGGGTCGTGGGCGCCCTGGATGATCTCGACGGGCGTGCGGATCTGCGGCATGAGCTCGGAGAGGATGGGGAGCTCGGTCGGGTACGCGCGCACGAAGCCGAGGGACGGCGCGAACCGGTCGCCGTCGTAGCCGCTGAGGTAGTCCTCGCGCACGTAGTCAGGAAGCTTGTGCCGCTCGTGGTAGTTCAACACCGCCCCGATCGCCTGCCGCGGCGGCACGCTCGGCAACGCTTCGAGGCTCGGGGCGTCGACGATCTGCTTCAGCTCGACGCCGAGCTGCAGCGGCACCGCGGCGCCGCCGCCACCGATCACCAGGCTGCGAAACGCGCCGGGCTGATCGACGGCGGCGAAGAGGAGAGCGGAGGTGCCGATATCCGGGCCGATTGCGTGCGGCCGGTCGAGCCCGAACGCGTCGATGAGTTTGAGGATGAAGCCCGCCATTCCTCTCGAGTTGAACAGGTCCGCCCGGCCCTCGGAGTGGCCGAAGCCGGGCAGGTCCACCGCGAGCAGGCGGGCGTGTTCGGAAAGCTGGTGCCACATCGGCTCGAAGCAGTAGACGCTCTCAGGCCACGGGCTGACCAGCAGCGCGTCGACCTCACAATCGCCGCCGCTTTCCGCGTAGCGAATCGAGAGCCCGTCGATCGTCCGGGTCTGGGTCTTGATCGGGGAGTCAGAAGCTGCCGACATGACCATCCTTTCGTTGCGTTGTTGCTCCTGACGATGCCCCGTCGCTGCTGGTCGCACATCGCGCGTTCATGCCAACCGTCGCGCGCCCGCGCCATTCCTGCGGTTGCACTCAGAACATGCCGTTGTCGTTGCTCGACTCGGCCGGGACCTCTTGGATTACGTCCCAATGCTCGACCAGCTTGCCGTTCTCCAGGCGGAAGAGGTCCGCGACGGCCTGGCCCCGCTCACTGGGCGAACCACTCATGTGGGAGTGGGTGACGACGAGGTCGCCGTCGGCCAGGACGTGCTTGATATCGAACTGCAGCTCGGGATGCTGGCCGCGCAGCCAGTGCACGAACCCGATGAAGGGCTCAGCCCCGTCCGGGACGAGCGGATTGTGCTGGATGTAGCGGTCACCGACGTGACGGGCGACAGCCTGCTCTGGCTCGCCGTCGACGAACGAAGCCTGCAGGAAGTCGACGACGGCCTGCTTGTTCTGCTCTGCGTCAGACATGGGGTGGGTCCTTTCTGAAACGAGGAACGGGGTAGGTGGGGCGCTCCGTCGCGCCAAGCCAGCCGCATGACCTCTCTGGACGCGTGAGGCGACTCGGCGTGGGTCAGCGCTGACCCACCGACGTAGGTGCCGTCAATCGCTATACGAATTGCGGGAGATCGCGGCAGAACGTCCCAGCATCAAGCGAACACGACGCCAGCGGGAGGCGGCGAGCGGCTCGCGAAGCGCGGGTCGACCCTCGGGGACGCGACGGCGGCCAAGGGTGCCATTGCGTTACGCGCCGCTTCCGCCATCGACGGCGTAGAGGGCGCCGGTCACGTAGCTCGCCATCGGTGACGCGAGGAATGCGACCACGGGCGCGATCTCCGTCGGCTGCGCGGCTCGTGACAGCACTGTGGTTGCGCCGAGAGCGTCGATCCGATCGGCCGGAATCGCCTCTGTGGCGACGGGACCCGGGGCGACGGTGTTGACGCGGACGCCGGAGGGACTGAACTCGGCCGCCCACGTGCGGGTCATCGCGGCCAGTGCCGCCTTCGTACCGCTGTAGGCCGCGCCGCCGGAACGACCGATCTGGCCTGCGCGACTGCCAATGTTGATAATGCTGCCGCTCCCTCGAGCCGCCATCATCGGTCCCAGTGCGGCCACCAGAAGGTACGGCCCCCGTACATTTGCGGCGAAGAGGCGGTCGAACGTGTCGGCGTCGAGCTGGTCGGTCGGCCCGTACCACGCGAACCCCGCGTTGTTGACGAGCACGTCGACGGCGCCAACCCGCTGGACAATCGTCTGGATGCCCGCGGCGTCAGCCACGTCGCCTGCGACGAATGCGGCCTTGCCACCGTCCACGGCAATGGCATCAACCACCGCCGCCCCGCGCGCGGCGTCACGGCCGTGGACGAGCACTTCGGCGCCGCGGCGGCCGAGTTCCTCAGCGACGGCCCGGCCGATTCCCGACGTTGCGCCCGTCACCAAGGCGGTCTTCCCGTCAAGGTATCTCTCGTTGCTCACGTGATTTATCCTCTGTGTGGATCAGCCTCGGCCTCGCCAGGCGGCTGGGTGTCGCGGGCCGGCCGGGTCGAATCGCTCAGGCGTCCAGGAAGGCGCCAACGTCGGCCGCGAACTCAGCGTGATGCTGGAACAGGAACCCGTGGGCCGCGTCGTCGTAGAGCTTGAGTTTCGCCTGCGGGACGAGGCCGGCGAGCAGGTACGAATAGTGGGGGAGGATCATGGGGTCGCTGTCGCCGTTCGCGATGAACACCGGCACTTCAATGGCGCTCACCCTCTCGAGCGCCGCGTGCTCCGGGATGCCCCAGTCGCAGACGGCGTCGTACTGTGCCAATCGCGTCGCCCAACCGGTTTCCGCGTCGCGGTTCTGCTGCCTTGAGTACATCCGTCCGAGCGCTTCTTGCCCTGCCTGCTTGCTCGCATCGGATTCGGTGAAGAAGACTGCGAGGTAGCCCTCTGCGCTGCCTTCGCGCTGGCCGACGGCGCCGATGACGTCTGGCGCCCAGCCGTGCATCCCGGCGGCACCGCGCGGCGCCGCGGAGGCGAGAATTAGCTTCCGCACGACGTCCGGTCTCGCGAGCGCGATCTCCTGCGCCACGAAGCTCCCGATCGAGAACCCGAGGAGATCGACGCGTTCGTAACCCGTCGCGCTCAGGAAGGCCGTGGCGCCGCGAGCCATCTCCTCGATCGTGTTCGGCGTCGTCCCGCTCGAGGCTCCCACGCCGGCGTTGTCGAACGTGACGACGTGACGCGAGCTCGCGAGCGCGTCGATCAGCGCAGGGTCCCAGTTGTCGAGGTTTCCGCGGAAGTGCTGGAGGAGGACGAGCGGGACCGGGCCCTCGCCCTTCTCGCGGTAGGCGTATTCGACGCCATTCTCAGCACTGATTCGCTTGTTTTCGAGTTGCGAGTACGTCGTCATCGTTTCCCTTTCAGCCCGGTTGGTGGACCGCATCCGGTCCCGGCGCTCTGATGGCGGTCACTGAGGGTCGCGCTCCTCGCGCGACCCATGTCAGTAGTCGAACCACTGACTGAGATCGGCGACCTTCTTGTCGTTGTACGGCGGATACATGTGCTCGATCGCGACATCCGGCGGCGAGATCAGGATCGACTTGGCGTGCGTGAGCTGCTCGAAGCCGTACCTGCCGTAGTAGTGGCCTATTCCTGCCGGGCCGACCCCGCCGAAGGGCATCGTCTCGACGAACAGGTAGACGTTCGCCACGTTGACGCCGCCGCCCCCGTAGGAGAGTTCTCCGACGAACCGGTCGATCGTCGCCTGGTCGCTGCTGTACACGTAGCCGGCCAGCGGGGATTTTGTCGCCGCGATCCGCTGCAGCGCTTCGTCGAGGCTCTTGTACGTGAGCACGGGCAACACCGGACCGAATACCTCGTCGTCCATGATCTTGTCCTCCCACACGACGGGGTAGACGATCGTGGGGGCGAGATACGGCACGTCCGGATCTGACTCTCCGCCGATGATCACCTTGGCGGGATCGATCAGAGCGGCAATCCGGGACACGGCGGCCGCGTTGATCACCCGCGAGTAGTCGGGGTTGTCTTTCGGGTCGTCGCCGAACATTTCGACCAAGGCCTTCTTGGCCTCGGCGACGAACTCGTCCGCGACGGCCTCGTGCACGTATGCGTACCCGGGGGAGGTGCACCATTGCCCGCCCCATGCCATCGCGCCCCAGGCGATGTCCTTGGCGGCCACCGGGATGTTTGCGCTCGCGTCGACGAGCGCCGGGTTCTGGCCGCCGAGCTCGAGCAGCGTCGGCGTGAGGTGCTCGGCGGCGGCGTGGGCGACGACTTTTCCGACGTTCGTGCTGCCCGTGAAGAAGATGAAATCGAAGGGCAGTTCGAAAAGCGCGGTGTTCGGGTCGCGACCTCCAAGCACTGCTGTCACGTCGGCGGGGTGGAAGTAGTCGGGGACGAGGTCGAGGAGCGTCTCGGTTGTTCCTGGCAGTGCCTCACTGACGGAGAGAAAGCACGGATTGCCGGCGGCCAGCGCTGTGAGCGCGGGCCGGATGAGAAGCAGGAGTGGGCCGTTGAACGGCCCGATGATCAGCGCCACGCCGTACGGGTCGCGGTAGACCATGGCCTTGTGGCCCGTCGCGGCGAGTGCCTTTGGGACGGGCGCCTCGACCGGCTCCATCCAGCTCTTGAGCTGACTCTTTTGAAACGGACTCTCGCTGATGCAGGCCCGTGTCTCAAAGACGTACTCCGACGAGGCCGTCTTGAAATCGCTGGCCATCGCCTGCTGAAACCGCTTCTCGTTCTCGCTGATCATGCGCGCCATCCTGTCGAGCTGGTCCACGCGCCACTCGTACGTTCTCGTGACGCCGGAGGCGAAGCGCGCCTTCTGAGCATCGAACTGTTCTTGATACGGGTTCGCAGCTGCGGCGCCGGCCGCGGTCATTGTCTTCTCGGTGGTAGCCATTTGCTCAAACCTCCATTGTCAGGACCATTCGGAACCGCGTTTCGCCGGCGGCCATCCTCGCGTAGGCCGCCTCCGCTTGCTCAAGGGGCAGGGTTTCGACCATCGGCATCACGCCAGTCAATACGCTGAACTTGAGCGTGTGATCGCCCGTCTCCGGGTTTCCGGTCAGCGCCCCCACGAGCTTCTTGCTGTTGAAGAGCAGATCGCCCGAGGAAGCCTCGATCGGGTCCGGGCTCGCGCCGAGCGCGATGACGGTGCCGCCGCGCCGGAGGCCCCCGAGGCTCTGCGTGACGACGTTGCCAGCGGACGCGGTGACGAGGATGAGCGCCGCGCCGCCGAGCGCCTGCAACGCCTCGGCGGCGTCGGTCGACCTGCCGTCGATGAAGTGGTGTGCACCGAGCTTCTTTGCGAGCTCGGCCTTGCCCGCGTCGACGTCGATCGCGGCGACCTCGAAGCCCATCTTGCGCGCGTACTGGACCGCCAGATGCCCGAGGCCACCGATGCCGCTTATTGCGACGAGCTCCGCGGCTTTCGCCGGGGATTCTCGGATCGCGCTGAATGTCGTGAGACCCGCGCAGAGGAGGGGCGCGGCGTCGACCGCTGAGATCTCGTCGGGGACCGAGATCAGCCCGGTCGACTTCGCGACCATCACCTCGGCGTATCCACCGTCGCGCTGCACGCCGGTGAACTCTTGGTTGAGGCAGTTGACGAGATCGCCCGACCGGCAGCGTTCGCAGTATCCGCAATTGCCGGCGAGGAAGCCGACTCCGACGCGCTGGCCGACCTCCCATCCCGCGACTCCATCCCCGAGCACCTCGATCCTGCCAACCGCCTCGTGGCCTGGCACCCGGGGGTACTCGATCGGCAGAACCCCTCCTTCCACCGTCGCCGCGTCCGAGTGGCAGACGCCACACGCTTCGACGCGGATGCGGACGTAGCCGAGCGGTGGCTTGAGAAGCGGCTTCTGGGTGAGTTCGAACTTGTTTGGACTCACGACCTGCACGGCGCGGTACGACCCTTGCGCGGCGCCGGGTGCTGCCGCGGGATGCTGAGCCGTCATCTCCATGCTGCACCTCCTCGTTCTAATCGGGTGGTCTTCCGGCTCGTCCCAGTTAGCGCCGACGGCGCCGGACAGCCGAATTGCAGAATCCACCACGCTGTCCGGCCCCGGCATCACACGATCAAGTGTTCTTGCGGACGCCGGTGGGCTGGCGCTCGTGCGCTGATGGTTCAGCGGTTGCTCGCTGCCGGACGGGGCGTCGGCCTTCGGCTCAGAACATCGATGGCGCGCCCCAGCGCGACGAGACCCGCCTTCTGTGATCGCCACGGAGTCGGGTGCGGCGCAATGGTGTCCGCGACACTCTCGACCGTGGCTTCAAGGTCGATCGCAACGACGCTCGCCTCGACCATGTCCGTCACGTGCGGCGACCACCGCGGCCATTCGCTGCTGACGCTGGAGAACGCGGTGCTCTTGCCGCACTTCGGCTACGTGAGCGAGTACGCGTTCCGAGCGATGTACGTCGCCGCGGTGGAGGCGATCGCGGCGTTCCTCGACCCACGCCCCGAGTGGCGTCCTCGCATGAGGCGCCCGTCCGGCGCCACGAGCCTGGCCGCTCGGGCGACATCGAGGTCGTCGGCGATCCACTTGGTCGCCGGTCTCGCCATGACGGCCCGCCGGTGTCTTCCCCCTGCCAGCCGGGCCTGAACATCAGAGAACGAAAATGGCTCGCTTGTGTCATGTGCCCGACGGACTCTTGTGCGACGGTCGCTGCGTCATGACCACTACTGAGGGCACATGCCCCGTCTGCCGCGCCTGCGCGATCGGTTTCCGCGGCACGCGACCGCTACCCCTGCGGCAATGGGATGACGTCTACTACGACGGCGCCGCGCTTTCCGATGGCCCGGGTTTCGCTTGGCGCGGCCGCCGAGAGCCTGGCCACACGCGATCCAGTTATCGCGAGCCTTCTCGCCCAGGCAGGACCCCCGCATCTACCGCGACCGCAAGGCCCGCAGTTCGAGGCCTGGTACTGCTGGAAGGCCGCGGAACTCTACGGTCAAACAAGGGTCGCCGAGCGCGGCAGGGCTCGAATCCCACCGGACATGGTGAGTGGAGGCTCCGGTGAGCGCGCGATGCCCTGCCCGGCGCGCGGCTATCGAGGCGGGCGCGGAAGGATCAGCGCCCGCGGAACCTGGCCAGTACGAGAGTAGGCTTGAACGATGCAAGAGGCTACGTTTGCGAGCCTCACGATCAGGGGGCGGGACGCGGAGCTGGACACTCTCACTGACCGGCTCGACCGCGTCCGTTCTGGGGTCGGCGCGGTCGTGCTGGTCGAGGGCGTGCCCGGAATCGGGAAGAGCCGGCTACTGGCGGAGGCGGCGGCGCTAGCGAGCGGGATGTCCTTCCGCGTCGGCGCGGGCGCCGCCGAGCCCGGCGGCGGCGTCGAGCTGGCGGCGCTGATGGCGGCGCTGTTCGAGGGCGACGAGCCGCTACTGGACCGACCGGGACTTCAGCCTGCGAACGCAGTACCCGAGCAACGCTATTGGTTGCTGCAGGACCTTCAGGAGATGCTCGAGCAAGCCGCTGTACACGGGCCAATGCTGGTCTGCCTCGACGATATGCACTGGGCCGATGGCGGCACCGGAGCTGCGTTGCGCGTACTCCCTCCGCGCGTGGCGACGCTGCCGATCGCATGGCTGATCGCGTTCCGTCCAAGCCCCCGATCCATCCGACTCCTCAGCGCGCTCGCGAGTCTCGAGGACAACGGCGCCGAGAGGATCGTGCTCAGTCCGCTCGACGACGCGGCGGTCGAGCAGCTCACGCTCGAGGTCATGCAGGCCGCGCCTGACGACGCCCTGCTCAATTTCGTCAAACGTGTCGGCGGGAGCCCCTTCATGCTGACGGAGCTGCTCGAGGGGCTGCGCGACGAGGGCATGGTACGCGTTGCGCTCGGGCGCGCCGAGCTTCTCGATGAACGCCTGCCCCGACGTGTGCGGGACGGCATGCGAGACCGACTGCAAGGGATGTCAAAGCGCGCTCGCGAGGCGGCGATCGCGTCCGCTTCACTCGGCAGGAAGTTCTCCTTCACCGACCTCGCGGCGATGCTAGGTCAGTCACCGGCGTCGCTGCTGACGCCGGTCGACGAGTTGATCGGCTGCAGCGTCCTGCGGGAGCACGACGACGAGCTCGCGTTCCGGCACGACATCCTCCGGGACGCAGTGCGCGGCAGCGTATCGACGTCAGCGCGCCGTGCCTTCGACCGTCAGGCCGCGGACCTACTCTTGGCTGCCGGAGCGGCGCCGGTCGAGGTCGCCGCGCAGCTTGCCGCAAGCGCCTCACCAGGCGATGAGGTCGCAATCACGACGCTGCTCAACGCGTCCGACACACTGGCCGGGTCAGATCCGGGAGCGGCCGCCGATCTCAGCCGACGCGGTCTCGAGCTCGCTCTGTCCCCGCACCCCTTGCGCGGGCCGCTCGCCGCCAGGACCGCGGTGCTCTTGCACGAGGCCGGCCGGGTTGACGAGGCCCAGACGTTCGCCAAAACGTCCCTGCGCGACGCGCTGCCCCCCGAGCAGGAGGCAGCGGTCCACCTAAGCATCGCGGGCATGTTCGCGCTCTCGCCCGACGTCCGCGTCGACGCAAGCCGGCAGGCCCTGGCGCTTCCCGACCTGTCCCCCGCCGTCCGCGCCCGCCACTTAGTCTGTTTGGTGCACAACCTTATGGTTGGCGGTAGATGCGACGACGCGCTCTCCAACCTCAGCGAGGCGAGAGCGGCGGCCGACGGCAGCGGTGACGCCAATGCCGCGTTCATGCTCAACCTCGCCGAGAGCGGACTCGAGGTAGTAGCCGGCCGATTTGAGCGTGCGCTCGAGCTAACCGAGGCGGCTTGCAGATCCGGCTCGGCCACGCACGACCACGCACGCGAGCGTCTCGCACAGGAGTGGCGCTGCGAGATCATGCTCATCCTGGACCGCGTCGAGGACTCGGTCGGGTTGTCCGCCGTTGGGATCTCCGCGGCTCAGCGCGACCGCCAGGGCTGGGCGCGGCACATCTTCGAGATGTGGCGCGGCAGGCAGCTGTTGCAGGCGGGGAGGCTCGTCGATGCCGCCGCGGTTCTCGAGGGAGAGCTCAGTCCCGATCAGGAGGCTCGCCACGAGGGCATCCTCGACGGCGCCGATGCGGTCTCCCTTGCCCGCGTCGCGCTCCATCTGGGGGACGCTCGGCTGCTGCGGAGGGCGGCGGAGCTCGGGCAGGCGATGCTGAGGCTGTCCCCTCCAAGCTTTCGCCATCAAGCGGCCTGGCTGCTTGCCCTTCAGAGCATGGCAACCGGGGACGCCGGGGCCGCGCGCGCTTGGCTTTGTGCGTTCGGGGACGAGGAACGCACGTCGATCCTGCCGTTGTTCCCCCCCGACGTTACCGACGAGGCCCAGCTCGTCCGCATTGCGCTCGCTACCGGCGATAACGAGCTGGCAGCGAGCGCAGCCGGCGGAGCCCAGCGCCGCGCAGCCTTGAACCCCGGCGTCCGTACGATCGCGGCCAACGCGGCGCACACGCGCGGCCTGATCAGCGGAAACGAGGAGGATTTCGCCCTGGCGACGGAGCTGTTCGAAGGTGGTCCCCGGCCGCTCGCTCTCGCATCCCTGCTCGAGGATCTCGGCACGCTGCGGATGAAGCGCGGCGCCCAGCCCGGAGGAGTCGAGGCACTCGAGCGGGCTCTCGCTCTCTACGGAGAAGCCGAGGCTGCCGCCGACATCCGACGAGTTCGAAGCCAGCTCCGCGAACACGGAGTCCACCGACGCGCGATCACCCCCCGGGAGCGCCCAAGCACGGGCTGGGCAGCAATGACCGACTCCGAGCTAGCGGTCGCGCGACTGGTAGCCAGGGGTCACACCAACCGCGAGGTGGCCCAGCGGCTTTTCGTCTCGCCCCACACCGTCAACAGCCACCTCCGGCGCATATTCGCCAAGCTCGATGTGAACTCGCGAGTCGCGCTGACGGGTCTGGTAGCCGACTACGACAACATCCGCGCCCCCGATGCCAACGCTGCGACGACGGCTAGCGCGAGAACCAAGCGTGAGCAGAGAGCCTGAGCGCCCAGGGGTTCCCGAGCGACCTCGTGCCCGGCAAGGACTGCCCTCGGGGCTGAGCCGCTCGACCTCGTCGATACTCGCAATCCACTGCTGTCACTCCTGCGGGCCGCTCAGCCCAGCGCGGGGTGGACCTGGTTGTAGACGACGTCCCCCGACACTACCGTCGCGATCTCTGGCACTGGTCTGGGACCGCAGAGGCGGTCAAGATATGGCGCGATCGTGTGATGTCGTTCTCCACGCCCGCCGCCAACCTCGGCGAGCGGCGATGGTGTCGGGTTGGCGGCGAAAATCGCGGCTCTGCGTCCCTGAAGACAGCGCTTCCGCGACGCCTGGCTCAGGCCCCTGGGGCGCACCTCGACCTTACGGCAGGTTTGATGGCCCAGCCCTCCGACTGCAAGGCAAACGACCGTACAAAGGAGCGACAAATGCCCATGATCGACGTCTACGCACAGCCCGGAACGTTTCCTGACAGGCACCGACTTGCTCAGGAGCTTGCACAGGCGGTGATGCGGTGGGAGCAGGTGCCGGACATACCGCTATTCAGCAGCAACACGGCGGCGTTCGTCCACGACCTTCCCGAGGGCTCGATTTCTGACGCCGCCGGTGAGGGCAACCACGTCCGCGTGCAGGTGCTCACACCCGCTGGAGTCCTCGATCGCGAGAAGCAGCTTGGCGTGGTCAAGGAGCTGACCGAGATCGTCGCCCGCGAGTCCGGTGAGCCAGCGCTGCAGGACCGCACGTGGGTGCTGATCACCGAGTCCCCCGAAGGCGGGTGGGGGATCGCCGGGCACGCGAACACGCAGGCCGACATCGTTGCGCAGGCACGAGCGGCGGCCACCGGCGGCGGCTGACCGCGATGGCTGTTCCGCCCCGCCCGCGTCCTATCCTGCTCGCAGTTGAAGACGCTCGCCGATGTGGGGCAGGAGCACGCCGCGGGAGTTGGGCCGCGGTCGGACAACGGCCGGCGATCCATGGCGGGCGCTCGAGGACGAGCTAGCGACCACCACGATCGCTCAGCTCGCCGACCGTGCGGTCGCACACGGGGATCTCCGCGCCGTCGCACAGCTTGGGGATGCGCAGCTCGACGGTGCGGCGCACCCAGCGGCTTACGTGCCGAGAACCGCGTCGAGCGCTCGCGCAATCGACTCCTCACCCGAGTTGACGTAGAGGATGCGACGGATGCTGCGCGAGTCCGACAGCAGTTGGGCGACGACCTCCGCAACGTCGTCACGAGCTACCCACCCCCGGAACGGCTCCTCGTCGATGCGGACGTTGCCAGTTCCCAGTCATCGGTCAGACCGCCAGGCCTCGGATGGCGTTGGGTTGTCAGGGTCCTCACGCGGTGTCTGTCCCCGGCCGTCGAGCTGAGACGCCGTGCTTCTGCTCCGCCATCCACGCCGCCGCCAGGGTCGTCCACGCCGCTGCGTCTCCGCTTCCGCGCGCCAGGCCGAGGCTGTGCGGGCCGTGCGCGAAGACGTGGGTGCAGTGCGGGACGCCGTGGGCAGCGAGGGATGCCGCCAGCCGATAGCTGTGCTCGGGCGGCACGTAAGGGTCCTCGGCCGTGTGCCAGATGAAGAACGGAGGCGAGGACCGGGTCACCTGCGCGTCCAGCGAAGTGGCG
>JBELAG010000082.1:0-18319 GCA_049509055.1 Solirubrobacteraceae bacterium | reverse complement strand
GATCTGAGGGACTGTGGCATCGCCTGGCTGGGTTGCTTGTCGTTCGAGTGCAGCGACGAGAACCAGTCCGACTCCGATCACTCCGAGCCCGACCCAGGCCTGTCCGCCGAGGTGCTCGCCCAGGACTTGGGTGGCTAAGAGAGTCGCGACGACCGGCTCGGCGAGGGCCAGGGTCATCGCTCTTGACGCATCCATGTGACGCAGGCCGTAGCCAAACAGCAGATACGCCGCAGCCATCGGGAGCGCAGCGAGGTACGCCAACACGAGGACGCCCCGCGGATGGGTCAGCGGACCGAGCCCGATCACAAGGAGCGCGGGGACCAGCACAACTGAGGCCAGCACGAAGATCCCTGCCATGGCGGCGCGAGACGGTTGGCCGTGAGCGATCAGCCGAGCACCTGCCCAGGAATACAGCCCATAACCGCAGCCGGCGCCGACAGCGCACGCGACCCCCGCGATGGGATGTTGTCCGGTGCCGTTGTGGGCAGCGGTTCCCAGCAGAACGACGCCGATGACAGTGATGACGCTCGCGATCGCCGACCCTCTGGATGGTGTATGCCGGTCCCCGAAGAACTCGAAGAAGGCGGCCCAGACCGGACCCGATCCCAACGCGAGGGCGTTGCCGACGGCGACTCCGATCAGTTTCATCGACACGTAGTAGAGCGAGGCATACGCAACCACCCCCAGCGTCCCGGCTGTCAGGACCGGCCACAGCGATCGCTGACTCAGGGTGCGAAGCACCACGCGGGTGTCCAGCGCGAACAGCAGGATGCCGCCGAAGCCGAACGTGCTCAGCCCCACTACGAGTTGCTCGCTGCCGCTTGGCGCCTGATGAGCCACCGTTCCTGTAGTCCCCCACAGGACTGCGGCGAGCAACACCGCCGGGATGTGACGATTTCGAGCGTTCACGCGACCCATTCTGGCCATGGGCGACCCACGACGCCGCCGCCCCTCCCCGAGACCGGGATCGCGAAAAATCGACGCCCAGCCCATCGCCGCAAGTGTTGAATTGATCGATTTTCACCACTCGCGACGGGACCTGCTTTCCCGTCCAGGCCCGGCGAGCGCGGATCTCCGCAGCCTCGCTTCGCGCGGAGCGGAGGCCACCGCGTCTCAGGTGCGTGGACGCCAGCGTCCGGCAGCGCTGCTGGCGATTTGTAAGGGGCGGGCCAGGCCCTTCCCTTGGGCCCGTGCCGCGCGTCGGCGGCTACTCGGTGCCCGGGCGAGGGTGCAGCCTGCTGTCGAGCCAGGCGAACGAACGGGCATGGTAGAGAGCTCGGGCAGCTTGCTCGCAGTGATCGTCGGCGCCCTCAGCGGAAGTGAAGTGGACGTAGGTCTTCTCGCAGGTGAGGGCAGCGACCAGCTGCGGCGCCGAGGCGCTGATCTCATCACCCTCGGCGCTGCACACCCACGTCGGGCATCTAATCATCGGAGCCCGGTCCCTGAGCGTGAACTCGTGCAGCGCGTCGATATAGGTGAGCGGATCGTCAACACCATGCACGAGCATTCCGCGTCGCAGCGCCCAGCCCGCCATCGGCTTTGCAGCCAGTCGCTCGAGAATCCGAGCCAACGTGAGGCGCACGCGCCGGCGAGCGATGACGCTCGGGTTGGCGAGTGGTCCCGGCAACCTGTCGAGGAATGCCGCGTACAAGTCGTAGGCGCCGCAGTCGGCCACGCAAGCGGCCAGGCGGTGCTCGCCGCTTGCTGCACGGGGAGCGAGGTGGGCTCCAAGGCTCAGACCGATCAGGGCCACTCGCTCACCGTCGACATCCTCACGTCCAAGGGCATAGTCAAGGACCGGGGTGATGACGTTCTCCCAGTCGGCGCGGATCGGCTGGCGCTGCTCGGTCAACACCCGCCCCTGGCCGGGACCATCAAACGCGAGCACGTTGTAGCCGCGAGCCAACGCGGCCGCTCCGTTGGCGAAATACAGCTCCTCAGCAGTCCCGTCATAGCCGCCAGTCAGAATCACCGTCGCCCGCCGGCGGCCATCCGCAGCCGCGCAAAAGAAGTAGCCGGGCAGCGTGACCGCCCCGAACGGGACCTCAATTCTCTCGACAGGAACCTCCATCAACTCGGCCGCCGCGGCGAACATGTCCGCCTGGGCGCGGTAGGCAGACACCAACCGTTCATCAAGCGGCGCGCCGAGCAGCATCACCCCGGCCGTGCGGTGATACGTGCACGCCCGCAGGTAAGCCAGCCGAGCCGACGTCCGGTTGCCCGCCGCGGCCTCGCGCTCAGCCAGCCGCGCAACCGCGGCCGCAGTCAAAGTCCACTGCTCAAACCAGCTGTCCAGATCGCGCTCATCGATCCGGCGAGCCGTCGCCAGGCACTCCCCCAAGTCAGCGCCACCGTATCCCGCCGCACCGACGGCCCGCACCAGCTGGGCATCAAGAAGCTCATCCTTCAAGAGCAGGCGAGTCACCGCCGGGCACTGTACGTATCCGGCCGACCCGAGGCGTTCCTTGGCCCGATGGGAACGATCACCCAGACGCCGGAGCCGATACGCAGAGCGCCCCGCTTTGCATCCGACGCAGGAATCTCAGGCGCGACGCGACTGTCCCTGCGTTGCGCGGGGAGGAGGGCCGTCCGGCGCGGTCGAAGAGCAGCCAGATGCCGTCGGGATGTCCGGAAGGCCGCCCGCGGCGACGAGCAGGGCCCTGACGGTTGGTTGCGAATGCCCGTTCTTCAGTGAGGACGTGTTCGGCCCGAGCCCCGCACGACCCGGTCTTGGAGAGCGGTCTGGCACCCGAGTCTCATCAAGGTTCGTTGATATGAGCGTCGGGAGCTGCTACGTTCCCGAGCGACCTCAAAGAAATGAATGTTGATATGACGTCTTCTCTTGCCGCGCTTCCTGTTGGTCCCGCCGCCGCGGACTGCTGTGCGCCGTCGGCCGGCTTGGACCCAGGTCTTGACGCGGACCGCATCGCCGCCGCCGCCAAGGCGCTCGCTGAGCCGTTGCGGGTGCGGATCCTGGACGTGCTGCGGCGCAGCGACACGCAGGTCTGCCAGTGCGAGCTGCTCCCGCTGTTCGGCATCAATCAGTCGCTGCTGTCGCATCACATGAGGAAGCTGGTCGAGGCCGGTTTGGTCGAGGTCGAGCGTCGTCATAAGTGGGCCTATTACTCCGTTTCCCCGACCGCTTTCCAGGAGCTGACCGCATGGCTGAGCTGATCACCGCAGATCCGACCACAACCTCGAGCTGCTGCTCAACCGAGGCGCAGACGACGTGCTGCGAACCCTCGGAGAAGGCGGACTGCTGCGCGACCGAGGCGACCGCCGCGGGCGGCTGCGGCTGCTCGGCCGGCCAGGCGACCGACACCGCCGATGCCTCCACGGACGTGGACATCCGCGAGACGGTCCGTGCGAAGTACGCGGCCGCCGCGCGGGCGGTCGCCGAACAAGGATCCGGCTCGTGCTGTGGACCGATCTCACTGACGGATGCCGACCAGACCGAGGTGTTCGGGGGGTCGCTGTATGAGGGTGCGGACACGGAGGGCGCGACGGCGACGGCGGTCGCCGCGTCGCTGGGCTGCGGTGTGCCGACCGCCGTGGCTGACCTGCACGAGGGCGAGACTGTCCTTGACCTGGGCTCCGGCGCGGGTGCTGACGTGCTGATCAGCGCCCGGCGCGTCGGTGCCACGGGCCGGGCGATCGGGCTGGACATGACCGATGAGATGCTCGACCTGGCGCGCGCCAATGCCGCTGAGGCGGGCGTTGAGAACGTCGAGTTCGTCAAGGGCTACATCGAGGACATCCCGCTCGCCGACGGCTCCGTTGACGTGATCGTGTCCAACTGCGTCCTGAACCTGTCGGGCGACAAGCCAAGGGTGCTGGCCGAGGCCGCCCGGGTCCTGAGGCCCGGTGGCCGGTTCGCGGTCTCCGATGTGATCGCCGGCGCGGACATGGACGAGGCGACGCGCGCTGACCTGGCGGCGTACACGGGCTGCATCGCCGGTGCGTTGACCGAACAGGAGTTTCGTGAGGGGCTGGCGGCGGCCGGGCTGGTCGACGTCGAGATCCGGGAGACTCACCGTGTCCACGAGCACGCGGTCTCGGCGATCATCCGCGCTCGCAAGCCCAGCGCCGACACGCCGGCGATGGGGGACCACGTTGGGTCCATGGCGTCCGCCGGGACGCGGCAGTTCGTGTTGTATGAGCCGGCGATGTGCTGCCAGACCGGTGTCTGCGGCCCCTCGGTGGATCCGCAGCTGATCGATGTGCGCGAGCATCTGCGCTGGGCCGAAGGCCAGGGCGCAACGGTCACCCGGCACAACCTGTCGTCTGACCCCGACGCGTTTGTCGCGAACTCGAAGGTCACAGGGTTGATGGCTGCGTTCGGTGATGCAGCGCTGCCGGCGCTGGTGGTCGACGGCGAGATCGCCGTGCACGGCCGGTATCCGTCGCGTGACGAATTGGCCGGACTGCTGGACACCCAGGTGCCTGCGCCGCTGGAGCTGTCGGTCAGCGCCGATAGCTGCGGGTGTGAGCCGGGCGGCTGTTGCTGATGGCGTTCGGTGACCTCACCGCGATCTCGCCCGTGCGCTGGGCGGACTGGGACACCCGGTATCTGTTCTTCACCGGCAAGGGCGGAGTCGGCAAGACGACCACGGCCAGCGCGGTCGCCGTCGCGCTGGCCGACGCCGGCCGGCGCACGCTGGTGATCTCGACCGATCCGGCGTCCAATCTCGACGACGTGTTCGGGATTACCGCCGGCCCAGACCCGACGGCAGTGCCCGATGTGCCCAGCCTGTTTGTCAGCAACCTCGATCCCGAGGCCGCGGCCGAGGCGTTCAAGGAACGCGCGGTCGGGCCCTACCGCGGCGTGCTGCCCGAATCGGCGATCCGCAGCATGGAGGAGCAGCTCTCGGGCGCCTGCACCGTCGAGATCGCCGCGTTCAACGAATTCACCGCCGTGCTCGCCGCGCCGGCCGGCACGAGCGAGTTTGACCATGTCGTGTTCGACACCGCGCCGACCGGTCACACCCTGCGGCTGCTGACGCTGCCGAGCGCCTGGAGCGGATACGTGGAGGAGCACCCATCCGGGGCGAGCTGCCTAGGACCGCTGGCGGGCCTTGACCAGCAGCGCGAGCAATACGCCGCGGCCGTCGCAACGCTGGCCGACGCGGACCTAACGACGCTCGTACTCGTTGCGCGCGCTGAGACCGGCGCGCTGCGCGAGGCCGCGCGCGCCAGCGGCGAGCTGGCCGCCCTCGGCGTCGCCAACCAGCGGCTGATCGTCAACGGCCTGTTGAGCGATCCCGGAGCCGACGTGATGGCCGGAGCGTTCGCCGACCGCCAGGCCGCCGCGCTCGCGGAAGCGCCATCTCAGTTGGCGGCCCTGCCCGTCGCCGCGGTCAGCCTCGTCGCGGGCGACGTCATCGGCGTCGCCGCGCTGCGGCGGCTCGTCGACGCTGCCGCGACGGCGACGGCTCCGGCGACGAACACCGACGAGCCTCTGGCGGATCTTCCGGGTCTCAGTGAGCTGGTCGACGAGCTCGACGCCGCCGGCAACGGGGTCGTGATGACGATGGGCAAGGGCGGGGTCGGCAAGACGACGCTGGCGGCCGCCATCGCCCTGGCGCTGGTCGAGCGCGGCCACCAGGTGACGCTCTCCACGACCGATCCCGCCGCGCATCTCACCGACGCGCTCGCGGACGCGGCCCCCGAGGACCTCGTCGTGGAGCGGATCGATCCGGCGGTCGAGACCGCACGCTACTCCGGCGAGGTGCTGGCGGCGGCGACCGGACTCGACGACGAGGGACGATCGTTGCTGGAGGAGGATCTGCGATCGCCCTGCACCGAGGAGATCGCGGTGTTCCGAGCGTTCGCACGGACCGTTGACGCGGCGCGCGACCGCGTCGTGGTGCTCGATACGGCCCCGACGGGCCACACGTTGCTGCTGCTCGATGCCGCCCAGAGTTATCAGCGCGAGGTGCAGCGCACCAACGCCGACGTCCCCAGCGAGGTGTCTGAGCTGCTGGCTCGGCTACGCGATCCCGAGTTCGCGCGGATGCTGATCGTAACGCTCGCGGAGTCCACCCCGGTGCACGAGGCCGACCGTCTCCAGGCCGATCTGCGCCGCGCCGGGATCGAGCCGTTCGGGTGGGTCGTCAACGCGTCGCTGGCGGCCGCCCCGACCAATCACCCAATTCTACGGGCGCGTGCCGACAGCGAACGGACGCACATCGCCCGCGTCGAGGAACTCTCAAGCCAGGGCACGTGGCTGGTGGGCTGGCAGCCGGAACCGCCGATCGGCGCCGCCGCCCTGCGCCAGCTCGCCGGCGATAGAGACCGTCCAGCCACAGCCGGAGCTCGCTGATGGCCACGGTGCTGTTTGTCTGCCTGCACAATGCCGGGCGCTCGCAAATGAGCGCAGCATTGTTTGAGCAAGCGGCAAAGGGCCGCCATCACGCGATCTCGGCAGGCAGCGAGGCCGACCCCGCCGGGCACGTGCACCCACCAGTCGTGGAGGTCATGCGCGAGCTCGGCATCGACCTCGCCGACCGGCGTCCGCAGCGCCTCTCAACCGAGCTGGCGCAGCAGGCCGACGTGGTCGTGACGATGGGCTGCGGTGACGCCTGCCCGTTCATCCCGGGCAAGCGCTACATCGACTGGGAGCTCCCCGACCCCAAAGGCCGCCCGCTCGACGAGGTCCGCGCCACCCGCGACGACATCGCCGGCCGGGTGCAGCAGTTGGTTGACGAGCTCGACCACGCCCGCGTCGCCTAACCCAGCGGCTCCCCGACCGCAGGAGCCGGCTCTGCGACCGGCTCGGCGGGCGAGACCAATGATCCCGACCTTCGCCGCGGCCGCAGCGCGGAGGTGCTCATGATCGCGGCGGCAACGAGCAGTCCCGCGGCGGTCAGCAGCACGACGGGAACGTAGGAGTTGGTCGCGGCGAACAACACGCCGGCAACAACCGGTCCGGCGGCGCCGCCGACGGCGAACACGGCCGCCTGGGCGCCCATCAGCAGGCTGAGGTTGGCGTCGCCGACGAGATCGTTGGTGTAGATGCCTTGCAGCGTGTACATCGCTCCGATCGACGCGCCGGCGAGGATGCTGTAGACGATCGCCGGCACGACATGGCCGCTGGCGAGTAGCAGCAGCACGCCGACAGCGCCGACGGCCAGCGAAACCACGATCGTCTGGCGGGCGCCGAGGCGTCGCAACACCGGGGACAGGGGTATGCGACCACCGAGCTGCGCGAACCCGCGCAATCCACCGATCGAGGCGGCGGCACCGATCGGCAGGCCGGCGGCGATCATCACCGGCACCTGGTAGACGAGGATGACGTCGACGGCGGCGCCACTGATCAGCGACGCCAGGACCCAGCGCCGGAAGCCAGGCACCCGCCACGCACCGCGCAGCGCGCCGGCGGCCCCGTCGGCGTGCTGCGATGCGTGAGCGGGTCGCGCGCCGGTCCGCTCGGCAACCGCCATGGGCAGAAACACCGCGGCGGCGATCGCGGCGAGCACGCGGATGGTGTCGCGCCATCCGATTGCGGTGACCAGTGCCGCGGTCAGCGGCAGGAAGATCGGACTGGCGAACGCGCCGAGGATCGTCAGCCACACCACAGCGCGGTCGGGTGCGCCGCCCGACGCGCGGATCGCCGCGGGCTGGGTGACGTGGTAGAAGCCCAGGGCGGCGATCACGCCACACCCGACGGTGTACAGGACACCGAAGCCGAGCAACCCGTGCTGGTAGGAGGAGGCGGCGACCGCGCCGGCGCCCACGGTTCCGGTCAACAGAAACGCCGGCCGGGTCCCGACCCGGTCGACGAGCCGCCCGCCGGCCAAGCCGCCGGCACCGCCGATGACGAGCACGCCGCTGAAGATCGCACCCAGCGCCGGCGAGGACCAGCCGGTGTGGGTGCGGATCGGATCGATCAGGACGCCGTAGGAGTAGTAGGCGACACCGTAGGCGGCGATCGTCACCAGCCCGAGACCGCTGACGGCAACACGCCACCCGCGACCGGTTTGGTCCGCGCGGGTCGTCACGTCTGGCTCAGGTGGCGGTGGCTCGCCGCGTCCCGGCGGTCGGGACCGCCGCCGCCGGGGTCAGGTCAGCCACGCCGACAGCTCGGTCAGCGCGTCGGGGATCACGTAGTAGTAGGCCCACAGTCCCTGGCGCTCGGAGCCGACGATCCCGGCGGCGCGGAGCACCTTGAGGTGGTGCGACACCGTCGGCTGGGAGAGATCGAACAGCGGCACCAGTTCGCAGACGCACACCTTGCCGGCGTGCTTGCGCAGCACGTCGACGAGCTGCAGACGCACCGGGTCGCCCAACGCTTTGGCGACTTCCGCCATACGGCGCGCGTGGGCACGGTCGACGTCGGGGTACACGACCGGCTCGCAGCACGGCTCGCCGTTGGCGCGCTTGGTCTTCGGAGTCAATTCCAGATCGACAGGCATCTATCTACAAATACCAATTGAACTGACGTATGTCAATGTATAGACTGCGGCGAGTTGCCCTGGATGCCACCCATGGACATCGAGATCAGCCCCCTCCTACGTCGTTGCCTCGACCTCTCGATCGAGGAGCTCGCCGCCGACTTCCGTGGCGTGTTCTCCCGTGAGACGGTTGCTCGCTATCTCGAGGACTCCGTCGCGCAGATCGGCGAGCGGCCCACGGTCGGACCGAACTTCCTGCCGGTGATCATCGAACGGTTCGCCCGCGAACGGTTGTGGGCGATCGCCCACGCCCACGGACGATTGGACAAGGCGCTCCCCGAGGTGCTGTTCGTCTGCGAGCACAACGCCGGCCGCAGCCAGATCGCCGCCGCGCTGACCCACCATCTCTCCAACGGCTGGGTCGGGGTCCGCTCGGCGGGCACCCACCCCGACGAGCAGATCGATCCCGTGGTTGTGCGGGCGATGAGCGAGCTCGGGGTTGACGTCGCGCTGGAGTTCCCCAAGCCGCTGACCGACGAGGTGGTTCGCGCCGCCGACGTCGTCGTCACCCTCGGCTGTGGCGATGCCTGCCCGGTGTATCCCGGCACGCGTTACGAGGACTGGCCAGTCCCCGACCCTGCCGGGCAGCCGCTCGCGGTCGTGCGGGAGATCCGCTACTCGATCTATCACCACGTGTGGGACCTGCTGGAGACGCTGGTGCCCACCGGAGACCTTCTCGTCCTGCATCGACCGATCGGGGGTCAGTCGTGAACCGTGTCGCCGTCGTCACCGACATCCACGGCAACCTGCCCGCTCTGGAGGCGACTCTGGCCGCGATCGACGCGATCGGGGTCGACGCGGTCTACTGCGGCGGGGATCTCGTCGGCTACGGTCCGCATCCCAACGAGGTCTGCCGGCTCATCCAGGAGTGCGAGATCCCGACGATCTACGGTAACTACGACTACGCCATCGGCCGCGACCTAGATGACTGCGGGTGCGCCTATGTGACCCCGCACGACCGCGAGCTCGGCCAGCAGTCGGTCGCCTGGACGCTCGCTCATACCGACCAGGCAGCCAAGGACTTCATGCGCGGACTGCCGTTCGAGCTGCGGTTCGAGCTCGGCGACCGCCGGATCCGGCTGGTGCACGGCTCCCCGCGCAAGGTCAACGAGTACCTGTTCGAGGACAAGCCTGCGCGGCTGTACGAGCGCCTGGCGGCATCGGCTGACGGTGACGTGCTCGTGTTCGGGCACACGCATAAGCCCTGGGTGCACGTGTACGGCGGCGTGCTGTTTGTCAACTGCGGGTCGGTCGGCAAGCCCAAGGACGGCGACCCGCGCTGCGCCTTCGCGATCCTGGAGCTCGATCCCGCCGGCGAGCTGCAGGTTGCGATCGAGCGCGTTCCGTATGACGCCGATGCCGTCGCTCGCGAGGTCGCGGCCGCGGGACTGCCCAGCGAATACGCGGCCAAGCTCGTCGCGGCCGCGTAAGGGAAAGGCGACTCGTCATGAAGTACGTGCTGTTCGTCTGCACCCACAACGCCGGCCGCTCCCAGATGGCACAGGCGTTCTTCGAGCGCGATTGCACCCATGATTGCCGAAGCGAGTCAGCCGGCTCTGATCCTGCTCGCCAGTTGTGGCCCGAAGTGGTAGAGGTGATGCGCGAGGTCGGGATCGACATCTCCGGTCGCAAGCCCAAGCGGCTGAGCGTGGAGATGCAGTTGCACGCCGACTGGGCGGTGACGATGGGCTGCGGGGACGTCTGCCCCTACGTGCCGACACGCGTCGATGATTGGGATATCCCCGATCCCGCAGGGAGAGCCATCGCCGAGGTCCGCGAGATCCGCGACCTGATCGAAGCACGCGTCCAGGATCTCGTGCGCAACCGGATCCAGGACATCGAATCCGACACGACCTCCCACCAGTGGCGGCTGGCCCGGCTGCTCCCGGGCCTGATCGAGGAGTTCGGCGCGATCCGCTCACCGGAGGTCATCCGCGGCTGTGCGGACCGGATCCTCGAGGGATACGACGACGCCCGCGTCCGCACGCACATCCTCACGCTCGCGACCAAGCAGGCTCGCGACTGCCTGCGTCACGAGCGATGCGAACTGCTGGAGGTCTCCCCCGAATGACCGTCGCGCGGCCCTGGTCGGCGACCGCTGTCGGACATGCGCGTGAGGATCTGGCCTGATGGCGACGCTCGCACGGCGTCTGCTGGCCGAGTTTCTCGGGTCGGCGTTCCTGGCGGCGATCGTCATCGGGTCGGGTATCGCGGCCCAGCAGCTATCGCCCGGCAACGTCGGCCTCGAGCTGTTGGAGAACGCCGCTGCGACCGGCGCGGGCCTGTTCGCGATCATCCTCATGTTCGGCCCCGTTTCAGGAGCGCACTTCAACCCGGTCGTGTCGCTGGTCGACGCGAGCTTCGGGGGCATCAGCTGGCGCGACGCGCGCTACTACCCGGCCGCCCAGGTGGTGGGCTGCATCGTTGGTGCCGTCGCCGCCAACGGGATGTTCGCGCGGGCCGCGATCAGCATCTCGACCAAACACCGCGCCAACCCCTCACACCTGTTCGCCGAAGTGATCGCCACCCTCGGCCTGCTGCTGGTCATCTTCTCGCTGGCGCGGACCCGTCGCGGCGCCGCCGCCCCCGCGGCCGTCGGCGCGTATATCGCGGCGGCGTACTTCTTCACCAGCTCGACTAGCTTCGCCAACCCGGCGATCAGCATCGGCCGGATGTTCTCTGACACGTTCGCCGGGATCGCGCCCGCGTCGGTCCCGGCCTACGTCATCGCTCAGCTCGTCGGCGGCGTGGTCGCGGTCGCCACCATCCGCGCCCTGTACCCCGATGTCACCGCACAGGAGGCCGCCGAAGTGGTCCTCCCGCACCCCGTCGATTCCCAGCGCGCCGATCACCGCCGCGCCGCCCCCGATGCCGATCGCGCCGTTGAGCCCGCATAGCTTCCGCACAGCCGACCTGCCACCCCGCGACCACTCGTCTGATCGTCGATGCGGCTAGTGGCCATCGGCGGCAGTGATGCCGGGATCACCGCCGCGCTGCACGCACGCCAGCTTGACCCCGACGGCGACGCGACCGTCATCGTCGCCGACTCCTACCCGAACTTCTCGATCTGCGGCATCCCGTACTACGTGTCGGGCGAGGTCACCGACTGGCGCGATCTTGCCCACCGCAGCCTCACCGATCTCCAGGCGACCGGCATGAACCTGCGACTCGATACGCGCGTCCACCGCATCGACGCTGACCACCATCGCATCCACCTCACGTCGCCGACGGGCGACGACGTGCTCGACTATGAGGCGTTGGTCATCGGGCCCGGCGCGACGCCGGTCACCCCGCCGATCCGGGGGCTTGACCACCTCGGCCCCGGCGACGGCGTCCATCTGCTGCATTCGATGGGCGACACGTTCGCGCTGATGGACACGCTCGCCCGCGATCACGTCAAGCGGGCAGTGATCGTCGGAGGGGGCTACATCGGCCTGGAGATGGCCGAAGCGCTCACCACCCGAGGTCTCTCGGTCACACAGGTCGAGCAGCTCCCCGAGGTCCTCCCGACCGCGGACCCCGACCTCGGGGCCCTCGTCCACAGCGAGTTGGAGCGGCACGGCGTCACGGTCGCGTGCGAGACGCGAGTCGAGGCGATCGAGGTCACACCGCCAGGGTCAGACAGCCGGCTTGACGTGCTGGCCACCGGACCCGCGGGCGATCCCCTGCGGTTCCCGGCGGACGTGGTGCTGATCGTGGTCGGGGTACGACCCGATAGCGATCTGGCCGCCTCGGCCGGAGCTCAGCTCGGCGTCAAGCGGGCAATAGAGGTCGATCGCCACATGCGCACCAACCTTCCCGACGTGTTCGCGGCGGGCGACTGCGCCGTGACCTACCACCGGCTGCTGGGTCAAAGCTATCTGCCTCTGGGGACGACCGCCCACAAGCAGGGGCGCGTCGCCGCCGAGAACGCGCTCGGCGGATCGCGCCACTTCGCCGGCAGCCTCGGCACCCAGGTCGTCAAGGTGTTCGACCTCGTCGCCGCCCGCACCGGACTGCGCGACGACGAGGCGCACGCCGCCGGGTTTGACCCACTGACGGTCGTGTCTGAGGCCGATGATCACAAGGCCTACTACCCAGGCAGCCATCCGATCACGATGCGCTACACCGGCGACCGTCAAACCGGCCGGCTGCTCGGCCTCCAGATCGTCGGTCACCTCGGATCCGAGATCGCCAAACGCGTCGACATCGCCGCGACCGCGATCTTCGAACAGCTAACGGTCGACGCGATCTCTGACCTAGACCTCTCCTACACACCTCCGCTGGGCTCGCCCTGGGACGCGCTACAGACTGGCGCCCAGATATGGACCCGCGACGTGCGCCTTCCGTCGGGCGGCCACCCGATGATGGACCGCAACCGTTGGCCGGCAGCTAGGGAGCTTCCGCGGCCGGGTACACCAGCTCCTCGGCGGCCATCGGCTCGTCTTGCCCCTCAAAGACAACGGGGCGTTCGGCCCGGGGATGGTTGACGATCGCGACACCGAGAATGACCAATGCGATACCGACCATCGCGACCACACCCGGGAGCGCGCCGCGGACGGCTTGGATGACCACCGCCACGACCGGGACGAGGAACGTCCAGGCGTACACGCGCGTGGGCGGCCAGCGGCTGAGCGCCGCGTTGAACCCCACGTAGACGAGCAGCTGCCCGCCGATCACCAGGTAGCCCAGCTGCGCGATCAGCGACGGCCGCCCCCAATCAGTCGACCCGCCCGCCACCAGCACCAGCGGGATGAGCGGCACGCCGCCGGCGAGAAACTGCGCCGCGGTGATGCCGGCAATATCGAGGTCAGGCTCGCGCTGGGTCAGAACCCGCATCCCCAAGCCGCCGCCGGCCCATCCCAACGCGCCCAGTAACGACAGCCCCAACCCGATCGCCAGTCGCGATCCGTGAGCGATATTGCCCGGGTCGGCGAGCACGACCAGCAGCACCCCGCCGAAACCGACCACCAGTCCAAAGGCGCGCAGACGGGTGATCGACTCGTCGAGCGCGAACCGAGCGATCACGGCCACGAAGAACGGCGAGGAGTTCAGCAGCACCGACGCGACGGCCGCGCCCGCTCGGTCGGTCCCGACACTGATCCCGACCTGGGTGAGAGTGGTGTTTCCCAGACCGATCGCCAACGCCCATAACCACAGCCGCCGCGACCTCGGCAGCCGGCTTCCCATCAGTGGCAGCATCGCCGTCAGCAGCGCCCCGCCGACCAACGCACGCAGCGCCGCGATCATGATCGGTGACGTGTGGTGCAGGGCCGAGTCGGTGACCGGGTACACGATCCCCGCCGCCGTCATCGAGACGACGAGGATCAGCGATACCGGCAGGTGATGCTCGGGTCTGCGCACCCGCTCCTCCTCCACAGAAGGACGGATACCACCCGGCCTCACCGATTGCGAGTTGTTGCCCACTGTGGGAGGAGCTCGAAGCGGTGCGTGAGATCGACCGCGAGCTGCTGGCCGGGCAGAACCGCGCCGGCCGGTGAGCCCGCGCGGTCACGCCGCGATCGGCGCCGCGGCGGTCTCTTCGTTCGCGGCGAGCAGCACGTCCTCGATCCGCCGGGCGACCTTGTCGATCGTCTCGGCGAACTCGGTGACCGCCTCAAGCGCTCCCCGCTCGCCCCAGCCCGTCACATACGGAACCGTCTCGCAGTCGACCGCCAGGCCGACTGCGGACGCGGCGACCTGAGTCACGGTGTCGACCATCACTTCAGCCTGTGCCCGGGAGTACTGCTCATAGTCGATCCCCATGGCGTGTGCGCACTCGTGGATCAGGGTCCGCAGCTGAGCGTTGGCCGGCACGCCGCCGTCGACGACGATCCGCTTGGCCGTCGGATCACACCACCCACCGGCTGACCCCTCGATCACCTCAAACGAGACGGCGTATCCAAGCGACTCCGCGAACCGGCGCAGCGGAGCGATCAGGTGCGCGTGGGAGTCGCCGGTCAACGGCTCGTGCGGTGCCTCCAGCGCCACTGGCTCGGCGCCCGGGAGGACGTCGGTCTGTGAGACGTCGAACACGAACGCGGTCTTGAAGAACACCCGCCGCTGGTCGGTCGGCTCGCCGGGCAGCTGATCGCGCTCCTTGACGGTGACCGGAGCCAGGATCCGCAGCGCCGCCTCCCCCTTGCGAACGGACCGCCCCAGCTTCAGCCAGGTCCGAAACCCAGCAACGCGCGTCAGAGCGATCCCACGAGCGTGGGCTTGCGCCGCCAAAAGCATGCAGTTACCCGCCGAATAGGAGTGAAACATCGCCCGCGTCTTGACCCAGCGAAGCCAACCATCGGAGCTCAAAAGCTCCCGCGCGGCCTGCTGCAACCGCTCACGATCCTGACGGCGAAGCTCCTCGCGTTCCTGGTCTGTGAGGCGGCTTCGTGACTTGGTGGCCATAACGGCTTCTTTCTGTGGGGCCCGCCCGTTGCGGGCCTGTGCCGTCCCCACTGCACCCCGACAGGGGTGCGAAAGTCAGACGTTCAGGCCCGCAAACGCTCACCGGGCACTACATGGGGACGATCGGCCGGGTCAAAGCACCCGGCGGGCTGCTCGGTCTACTCTGCGCGCGTGCCCTGGGAATGGCCCGTTGGCGCGGTTTGCGCGTTCCTGCTCGCGCTTGTCACGACACCCGCCGGCGTGTCCGGCGCCGTGCTGCTGCTCCCGATCCAGCTCAGCATCCTGCACGTCCCCAGCCCCGCCGTCACCCCGACCAACCTGCTGTTCAACGTCGCCGCGGTCCCCGGCGGTCTGCTCCGCTTCTGGCACGAACGCCGGTTGCTCAACCACCTGACCTGGCTGCTGGTCGCCGGAACGATGCCGGGGGTGATCGCCGGCGCGATCATTCGCGTCGAGCTGCTCTCCGGCGGCCGCGCATTCGAGCTCGTCGTCGCCGGCGTGCTGCTCCCGCTCGGTCTCTGGCTCGCGCTCGCAAGCCAACGACTCCCGCCCGACCGGCCAACCCCGACCCGCAAGGGACGGTACGGAATCTGGGTGCTATCGCTGATCGTCGGGACCGTCGGCGGGATCTACGGGATCGGCGGCGGATCGATCCTTGCCCCGATCCTCTTGGCGCTCGGCTACTCCGCCTACGAGGTCGCGCCCGCGACGCTCGCCGCCACCTTCCTGACCTCGATCGGCGGGATCATCACCTACCAAATCCTGCAAGCCACCCACGGCGGCGCGATCGCCCCCGACTGGGCGCACGCAGCGTTCCTCGGCGCCGGCGGGTTCGCCGGCAGCTACCTCGGTGCCCGGCTACAACGCCACCTCCCCGAACGATCGCTACGACGACTGCTCGGAGTGATCGCCTGCCTGGTCGCCGTCCGCTACATCCAAACCAGCATCCAGCAACCGCCCCCCGCCAGCCCCGCGCACGCCACCACCCACTGACCCCACGAACCACCTCCTCGCCAGGGACACCGTCAACCCGCGACTCCCGGACGAGCCCGCGCCCGCCGATCGAGCGCTCAACGGCATGCCGTGTTTCTCGCCGCCCACGCCCTTCTCGGGGCTGCGAACAGCAGCCGCCTACGCTCCGGTCCGTGCTCGCCAAACTGATCGCGCTGGTCCTGCCGCTCGGGCTCGACACGTTCGCGGTCGCGGCGGCGCTCGGGATGATCGGCGTCACCCGCACCCGTCGGCAGGAGATCACCGTCCTGTTCACCGCCTTTGAGGCCGGGATGCCGCTGATCGGGCTCGCGCTCGGGGTGCCTCTCGGACGGAGCATCGGCAGCGCGGCTGACTATCTCGCGGTCGGGATCCTGATCGCCTTCGGGCTCTACACCCTGCTCGACTCAGAAGACGAGGCGGGGATCGCCGAGCTGGTCGAGCCCCACGGTCTGCGGTCGCTCGCGTTGGGCGTGAGCATCAGCCTCGACGAGCTCGCGATCGGCTTCACCCTGGGGCTGCTGCGCCTGCCCGTCATGGTCGTGATCGCGCTGATCGCGGCCCAGACGATCATCGTCACCCAACTCGGGCTCCGCCTCGGGCATCGCCTCAGCAACCAATTACGCGAACGCGCTGAGCAGCTCGCCGGCGTCGCGCTCACGACCCTCGGGGTCGTGCTGCTCGCCGAGCGCGTCCTCGCCTGACCACCGTCCCGTGCAGCCCGCCTCATCGACCGCCCACATGCTGCTCCGCCGCGGCCTCGCGCTGGAGTACGCCACGCTGGGCTGGAACGTCATCGGCGTGATCGTGTTAGCGATCACCGCTCTTGCGGCGCGGTCGGTGGCGCTCGGCGCGTTCGGGATCGACTCGCTGATCGAGATCCTCGCCTCCACGATGGTGGTGTGGCAACTCACAGGTACCGACACCACCGACCGGACAGTGCCCGCCCTCCGGGTCATCGCGATCGCGTTCGCTGGGCTGGCGATCTACATCGCCGCGCAATCCACGATCGTCCTCGCGACCGCCAGCCACCCGGGCCACTCGACCGCGGGCGCGGTCTGGCTCGCGGTGACGGCGCTGGTGATGCTCGCGCTCGCGCGCGGCAAAGCCGACACCGGCTGCCGGCTGCAGAACACCGTTCTGCGCACCGAAGCGCGGATCACCGTCATCGACGGCGCGCTCGCCCTGACCATCCTGCTCGGCGTCGTGCTCAACACCGCCCTGGGGTGGTGGTGGGCCGACCCCACCGCCGCGCTCACACTGGTCCTCTACGCCGCTCGAGAGGCTCAGCACGCCTGGCGAGAAGCGGCCCAACAGCGCCGCTGACCCCCAGTGGCCCAGCCTGAGCCAGGCCTCGAATCCGGCGACCTTTGTGGCCGTCGGCCGCTGCATCGCAATCAGCAGCTGGTTGCCGAGTAGCCGTGGAAGGTGGCGCGCGGTGTGAGCCATGCCCTCCAACCCTCGGAGCTCCGCAGTCGTTCGACGGCCTGACGGGCGTACTCGCGATCGCGCTCGCGTCGCTCGGCGCGCTCCTCGTCGGTGAGCTGCCTGCGGTGGTTGATGGCCATGCGTCTGCGCTCCTGTGGTGGGGCCCCGCCGGGTGCGGGGCCGATCCCCGACCCCAAGGCGCGGCAATCGGGAGGGGTCGACTCCGCAGCCGGTGATGTCTCGGCACGACTGGGATCCCGCGGCGCGATTCGTCGGCGATCCCTGCAGCCGATGGATCGGCGTGCAACAAATCCTCACCACCAATCGTCAAGGTGGTGAGTATTTGTCACATGGTCCGCTCAGACTTGACGACGATCAAGCAGCGCTTCGGCAACCGGCCGTTCCGGGTCCGCGAGGCCGTCGACGCGGGCATCCCCCGCCACGCCCTCTACCGACTTTGTGATCAGGGGGCGCTCCGGATGCTTTCCCGTGGTGTCATGCAGCCCGTCGACAGCGACCCGGCGATGAACACCGAGTTCGCCGCCCTCGCCGCACGCGTTCCGAAGGCAACGATTTGCCTGAACTCCGGGCTGTCGTACTGGGACCTGTCTGACGAGCTGCCGGCGACCGTCCACCTGGCCGTCCCCCGCGGCGCGCACTGGCCAAAGATCGACACGCCCGCGACGACACTGCACCGCTTCGCTGCCGAGACCTTCGAGCTTGAGCGGCTCGAGCAGGCCACCGACGCCGGCGAGCCGTTCTGGATCTACTCCGGCGAGCGCTGCGTCGTCGACGCGATGCGCATGCAGCACATCGTCGGGCGCGACGTCGCCCTGTCGGCCCTGTCTCGGTACGCGCGCCGCCGCGGCGCTGATCCGCTTCGCCTCACCGCCTTGGCGCGGCAGCTGGGCGGTGAGCGCCGGGTCCGCGAAGCGATCGAGCTGATCCTCGCGTGAGCGACGAGCAGGCCAGGCGCGTCTTCGGCCAGCTGCAGGCGCTCGCGCGCGCCGATTACGGCGGCAACACCGGCGCTCTGCTCGTCGTGTATCCGCTCGCCGGATGAC
>JBELAG010000081.1:0-18799 GCA_049509055.1 Solirubrobacteraceae bacterium | reverse complement strand
CCGGAAGTCCTCGGGCATCATGCCCTCGCGGTAGAGGTGAAAGAAGCCGGGGAACAGCTTGCGCTTGGCGAGGTCGCCGGTCGCGCCGAACAGCACGAGAACTCGATTGGCGGGGCGCTGCGGGGCATCTGTCGACATACGCGGCACGCTACCGGGTGACGCGGGGCGAGCGATCGGTTAGTCCGTCGTGACCCGCAGGTTGACCCTGGGTTAGGCCGCTTTGCAGGCCCGGACCGGCGGGTGATACTGACCCGGTGAGGCCCCTGACACCGCGGGCGCAGGACAGCGACCGGCGGGCTCGCCGGATCCGCATGGCGATCGTCACGCTCGTCTGCGCCGCCACGACGGCGGCATGCGGGACCGCCGGCGGCAGCCCGGTCGGATCGGCGGCCTCGCCCGACGGCGGCGCGGCGGTCGTCGTCCGAGCGGCCGTCGTCGCCCGGCCACCGGCTGTCGCTCCCGCCCCGATCACGATCTCCGCCCACGCGGCGCTCACCGCGGTGCCGCGCTCCTATCTCGGCCTGTCGACCGAATACTGGACGCTGCCCCAGCACGCAAGCGACATGACGGTGCTGGAGCGCGTCCTGGCGCTCCTGCGCGTCCCCGGCGACGGGCCGCTGATCCTGCGCGTCGGCGGCGACTCGGCGGATCACGCGTTCTGGAGCGTGCGACCGGCGCACCTGCCGGCCTGGGCGTTCTCGGTCACCCCGCGGTGGCTGGCCGACGCCCGCATGCTCGTGCGGCGGGTCGGCGTGCGGCTGATCATCGATCTCAACCTCGTCACCGATTCGCCGGCGACCGCCGCCCGCTGGGCGCGGGCCGCCATCGCCGGGCTGCCTCGGGGGTCGGTCGCCGACTTCGAGATCGGCAACGAGCCCGACAGCTACAGCCGCGCCTTCTGGGCGCTGGTGACCGACGGCCGTCCGTTCGGCGGGCGCGCGCTGCCGGCGTCACTCTCCGCGTCGGCCTACGCCGCGGACTTCCGCGCCTACGCCGCTGCGCTCGCCGGCGCCGCGCCGGGCGTGCCGCTCGCGGGGCCGGCGCTCGCCAACCCCGCCGCCCACGCCCGCTGGATCGCGGCGCTGCTCGCCGGCAGCGGCGGCGCCGTGCGCCTGATCACCATCCACCGTTATCCCTACTCGGCGTGCGCGCGTCCCGGCTCCCGGGCGTTCCCGACGGTGGCGCGCCTGTTGAGCGCGCCGGCGACGGTCGGCCTGGCCGCGTCGGTGTCGCCCGCGGTTGCGCTCGCCCATGCCGCCGGCCTGCCGATCCGCATGACCGAGCTCAATTCGGTCACCTGCGGGGGCCGGCCCGGGGTCAGCGACACGTTCGCGACCGCCCTGTGGGCGCCCGCGGTCCTGTTCAGGCTGATGCGCGCCGGGATCGACGGGGTCAACGTGCACGTTCGCGAGGACGCGGTCAACGCCGCGTTCTCGATCACGCCGAGCGGGCTGACCGCCCGGCCGCTGCTCTACGGCCTGATCCTGTTCGCCCGCTCGCTCGGCCCCTCCCCCCGGCTCGTGCGCGTGCGCGTGCACGCGCCCGCCGCGCCCAGCCTCGGAGCCTGGGCGGTCCGGTCCGGGCGCGACACCCTGCACGTGCTGATCGACAACGAGGGACGGCGGCCGGTCAGCGCCGCGCTCCACGTTCCGGCGACGGGCCGGGCGACGGTCGAGCGCCTGCTCGCGCCCGCGGTGACGGCGCGGGCGGGCGAGACGCTCGGCGGCCGCCGCCTGGGCGCCGACGGACGCTGGCAGGGACCCGGCGTGGCGGCGACTGTCGCCTCCTCCGGCGCGCGCGGCTACCGGGTCGAGGTCCCGGCCCGCAGCGCGGCGCTGGTGAGCCTGCGGATCGTGCCGGGAGCGCTCGGGGTCACCGCCAACCGCGCTACTGGTGACCGGCGACGGCGTGGGGCCGGTAGAGCTCCTCGAGGCGCTGCATCTCCTCGGCGCTGAGCGCGAGCCCTTCGCCGGCCAGCGCATCCTCGAGGTGCTCGAGCCTGGTGGCCCCGACGATCGGGGCGGTCACGCCGGGACGGTGCAGCAACCAGGCCAGCGACACCTGCGCGGCGGACACGCCGCGCTCGGAGGCGACCTGCTCGGCGCGCGTCACCACGTCGAAGTCGACGTCGGGCGTGTACAGCGAGTCGGCGAAGGCGTCGGTTCGCGCGCGGGTGGTGAGGCGCTCGCCCGAGCGCGTCCGGTTGCCGGTGAGCATCCCGCGCGCGAGCGGGCTCCACGGGATCACGCCGACGCCCTGGTCGATGCATTGCGGGATCATCTCGCGCTCCTCCTCGCGGTAGACCAGGTTGTAGTGGTTCTGCATCGAGGCGAACCGGGTGATCGCCACCGACTGGGCCTTGGCGAACTGCCAGGCGAACATGCTGCTGGCGCCGATGTACCGCGCCCTCCCGGAGCGCACGACGTCGTGCAGGGCGTCCATCGTCTCCTCGATCGGCGTCTGACGATCGAAGCGGTGGATCTGGTAGAGGTCGACGTAGTCGAGCCCCAGCCGGGCCAGCGACGCGTCGATCGAAGCCATGATGTGCTTGCGCGAGAGCCCCTGGCCGTTGACGCCCGGCATCGTGCGGCCGTGGACCTTGGTGGCGACCACGTACTCCTCGCGCATGCCGAAGAGGCGCGCGAGCAGGCGGCCGGTGAGCACCTCGCTCTCACCGCCGTTGTACACGTCGGCGGTGTCAAAGAAGTTGATCCCGCCCTCGACCGCGCGCCTGACGATCGGCTCGGCGCCCGCCTCGTCCAGCGTCCATTCGCGGCTCTCGTGCCTGCCGAAGCTCATCATCCCGAGGCACACGCGCGAGACGCGCAGACCGGTGTTGCCGAGGTTCACGTACTCCATCGGTCGCTCCTTTTGCCGGTGTCGTGAGCGGCCGCCGTCACGCGCCGGCCGGTTGTTCACTGATAGCAGGACCGGATGCGCCCGGCGCGGGACGCGCGCCGGTACACTTGTGGAACGTTCCAGCAGGAGGAGTGGCGTGTCTGAGCCGGGGCGCCGCCGCGACGCGACGATCGTCGACGTGGCGCGGGTCAGCGGGGTGTCGAAGTCGACGGTCTCCAACGTGATCCGCAACCCGGGGCTGGTCGCCGAGGCCACCCGGCGGCGCGTGCTGGACGCGATCGAGCACCTCGACTACCGGCCCAACGCCGTCGCCCGTGACCTCAAGCGGATGCGAACTGGCACCGTCGGCGTGATCGTCGGCGATCTCGCCAACCCGTTCTACGCCGAGCTGACCAAGCTGATCGAGCGACGCACGACCGGCGCGGGCTACGCGACGATCATCTGCGACGTCGACGGCAGCGGCGACGCCGAGCGCGAGCGGATGGAACTGCTGCTCGAGCAGCGCGTGTCCGGCGTGTTCATGACCTACCTCAAGGGCGAGGGCGACGCGATCGAGGCCGCCCAGCGGGCCGGCGTGCCGCTGGTCGGCGTCAGCGTGTTCGATCGCCGGCTGGACAGCATCGTCTCCGACGACGCCGTCGGCGCCCGGCTCGCGGTCGAGCATCTCACGTCGCTCGGCCATGTGCGGATCGCCTACGTTCCCAGTCAGCGCACCGAGCCGCCGACCAATGCGTCGCGCTTGCGCGGGCTGCACGCGGCCCAACGGGGCGCCGGCCTGCCGCCCGGGGTGGCGGTCGCGATCGCCGGGACCCCGGAGCGCAACCAGCGCACGCTGGCCGCCGTGGTCCACGACGGGGACCGGCCGACGGCATTTCTCGCCGGCAACGACGTGACCGCGCTGGAGCTGATCGACCGGCTGGAAGCCGCCGGCCTCCGGGTGCCCGGCGACGCGTCGGTGATCGGCTATGACGACATCCCGCTCGCCCGGCTGGGCCGCGTCTCGCTCACCACCCTGCACCAGCCGATCTCCGAGCTCGCCGCGTTCGGTGTCGCCCGGATGCTGGCGCGGATCGAGTTCCGCGAAGGGCCGGACGCGGCTCCGCTGCAGGTCCGGCTCGCTCCCGAGCTGATCGTCCGCGGCACCACCGCGGCGGCCTGAGCCCAGCGGCTACATTCTGGCGATGAGCGGTCCTGAGGTCGGCCTCGCGCTGTCGGTCTTCCTCGCCTGCGCGGTCGAGGCGGTCGAGGCGCTGACGATCGTCCTGGCGGTCGGCGTCACGCGCAGCTGGCGGTCGGCGCTGATCGGAGTGGGCGGCGCGGTGGTCGCGCTGGGCGTCGTCACCGCCGGTCTCGGGCCCGCGCTCACCGCCCTGCCGCTCAACGCGCTGCGGGTGGTCGTCGGCGGCCTGCTGCTCGTGTTCGGGCTGCAGTGGCTGCGCAAGGCGATCCTGCGCGCGTCGGGGCTCAAGGCGCGCCACGACGAGCAGGGCATCTACGGCGCCGAGCTCGAGGCCGCCCGGCGCGCCGGAACGGTGAGCTCGGGGCTGGACGCCTACGCGTTCACGATTGCCTTCAAGGGTACGTTCCTAGAGGGCCTGGAGGTGGTGTTCATCGTCCTCACGTTCGGCGCCAACCAGCACGACGTCGGCCTCGCGGCCGCCGCCGCCGTGGTCGCGGTGTTGGCCGTGGTCCTCGCCGGCATCGCCGTTCACGCCCCGCTGGCGCGGGTGCCCGAGAACACGATGAAGTTCTGCGTCGGCGTGATGCTCACGTCGTTCGGAACCTTCTGGGGCGGCGAGGGCGCCGGCGCCGGCTGGCCGGGCGGCGACGCCGCGCTGCTGGCGGTCATCCCGGCGACGCTCGCGGTCGCGCTCGGGATGGTCGCGGTTCTGCGCCGCAGGACCGCGCCCGGCTCGACCGACGCGGCGATCGGCGGGGCGACCAGCGCGTGACGCGGCTGCAGGCGCTGCTGCGATTCATCTGGGACTTCGTCGTCGGCGACGACTGGCGCCTGGCGGTCGGCGTCGTGCTGGCGCTCGCGGTCACCGCGGTCGCCGCGGGGAGCGGGATCAGCGCCTGGTGGATCCTGCCGGCAGCCGTCGCGGCGCTGCTGGTGTTCTCGGTGTGGAGGGCGGCGCAGCCACACCGTTAGCGCGCGGCTCGGCGCCGGCGCCGGGCGTGAGCCGCTCCTCGATCGCCGCGGCCTCCAGGGGACGGGCGAAGAGGTAGCCCTGCCCCGAGTCGCACCCCTCCTTCTGGAGGAAGCGCAGCTCTGAGTCCTCCTCGATCCCCTCGGCGACCGTCTCGAGCGCGAGTGCCTTGCCGAGCCCGACGACCGCGTGGATCAGGACCCGCGACTCCGGTGAGCGAGCGATCCCGGAGACGAACGAACGGTCGATCTTGAGCGAATCGACGGGGAACTGGCCCAGGTAGGCCAGCGAGCTGTAGCCGGTGCCGAAATCGTCGATCGCGATCCGCACGCCGAGGACCTTGAGCTCGCGCAGCTGCCGCGCCGCCGCCTCGGCATCGCGCATCAGCGTCGTCTCGGTGATCTCCAGGGTCAGCGTTCTGGGGTCCAGGCCGCTGTCGGCCAGCGCCCGGGCGACGTCGTCGACGAGGCCGGCGCTGCCCAGCTGGACGGCCGACACGTTGACCGCGATTCCCACCGGCCGCCCGCGGCGCTGCCAGTCCGCGCCCTGCCGGCAGGCGGCGTTCAGCACCCGGCGGCCGATCTCGACGATCAGGCCGCAGCTCTCCGCCAGCTCGACGAAGGTCCCGGGCGGGATCAGCCCACGCTCGGGATGGCGCCAGCGCAGCAGCGCCTCGACGCCGGTGATGCGCTCGGTGCTCAGGTCGACCAGCGGCTGATAGACGAGGAACAGCTGGTCGCTGCCGAGCGCCGCGATGAGATCGATCTCCAGATCGAGCCGCTCCTGGGCAGCGGAGTGCATGCCGGACTCAAACCGCATCCAGCGGTTCTTGCCGGAGCGCTTGGCGGCGTACAGCGCCAGGTCGGCGTCGCGCATCAGCTCGTCCGAGGAGCCCTCGAGCGTCACCGCGACTCCCACGCTGGCGGTCACCGCCAGCGTCCGGGAGCCGTCGAGCGTCGAGTGAAACGGCCGGGCGAGCGCCTCGCAGATCCGGTCGGCGACGATCTCGGGCACCGTGTTGCTCCCGAACGTCTCGAGCAGCACGATGAACTCGTCGCCGCCCAGGCGCCCGACGGTGTCCGAGCTGCGGGTCACGCCCAGCAGGCGGGAGCCGACCTCGCGCAGCAAGTCGTCGCCGGTGGCATGCCCGAAGCTGTCGTTGACGCGCTTGAAGCCGTCGACGTCGACGTACAGGGCCGCCACCGGCGTCTCGGTCCGCCGCGCGCGCAGCAGCATCTGCTCGGCGCGGTCGATGATCAGCATCCGGTTGGGCAGGCCGGTGAGCGAATCGTGCAGCGACTGGTGGCTGAGCTGGCCCTGGGTGGCGACGAGGTCGCGCTGCGCCAGGAACTGGCGAATCGAGACGAGCGCGGTCAGCAGCACCGAGGCGATCAGGATCGCCCCGTCGGGCAGCAGCCGCGCGTGACGCTCGTTGAACAGCAGGATGCCGTAGCCGACGCCCACCGCCACGTACGGCGCCCAGCTGGCCCGGCGCGGCGCCACGTCGGCGGGCTCCTCACGCCCGGGATCGGGCGCCGTCTGCGCCGATCCGGCCACCGCGAACAGCGCGATCGCGACCATCCACAGCGTGTCGACCGGATCCCCGCCGTGGTAGATGGAGTGCAGCGTGATCCAGCCGTAGACGAGGTCGGCGGCGACGAAGAACACGAGGCCGCCGGCCATGAACTGGAACGCTCGCAGGCCGGACGGCGCCGTTCGGCGGATCAGCACGGCGGCCAGGCCGACCAGCAGCACCATGTCGCCGACCGGGTAGGCGATCGAGATCGCGGTCTGCAGCACGTCCGGACCGGACTGGACGACGGTCGGGCCGAGCACGACGTAGACGACCGCGGCCGCGCCCCCGATCGCCACCAGCGCCAGGTCGAGGCCGAGCCGGATGCGCTCGCTGCGCCCGCCCGAGCGCACGGGAACGCGCAGCAGCCCGACCAGCATGACCGGATAGAAGAGCAGGTACAGCGCGTCGGCGATCGACGGATAGGGCACCTGGCCCTGGGCCTCGTAGACCGTCTGAGCGACGTCTCCCGCCAGGTAGAACGTGGAGGCGAGCGCGAGCAGCCGCCACGCCGTGCGCAGCCGGGGAGTCGGACGGCAGCGCCGGGCGGCGGCCAGTGACGTCCAGATCGCGACGACGCCGACCGGGTAGAAGAACGCGTCTCCGACCAGCTCGCGGCTGATGTGCGGCCAGCGAAACACCTGCCATCCGGCGTACACCACCAGCAGCAGCACCATCCACACCGCGGTACGCGCCCACGGCGGGCGCGGCCCGCGCGCGAGCCTCATGAAGCTCATGACCGGGTGATCGACAGCCCGCACGCTCGCTGGTCCGTAGTCGCCACGGATCTGCGTTGTGAGCGCGGCAGCGGGCCGCGGGAGCGGGCCGGCGGCAGCGGGTGGGACCACAGTGCGATCCTGTGTCGCGAGCACGCGCCGTCGCGGCGGCGAACCTGGCACCTGCACCGACTCCTGGAGGCCCGTGATGACCACAAGCCCGACTGTGAGCAGTTCGCCGCTGCGCGACCGCGCGGCGTGGAAGGCGCTGGCCGCGCACTACGAGGAGATCCGCGGCCGGCACCTGCGCGAGCTGTTCGCCGACGACGCCACCCGCGGCGAGCGGATGGTCGTGGAGGGCGCCGGGCTGATGCTCGACTACTCCAAGAACCGCATCACCGACGAGACCGTGAAGCTGCTCATCGCGCTGGCACAGGAGTCCGGCCTGGCGCAGCGCACGGCGGCGATGTTCGACGGCGAGCGGATCAACGTGTCGGAGAACCGCTCGGTGCTGCACGTCGCCCTGCGGATGCCCACGAACAGCTCGCTGATCGTCGACGGGGTCGACGTCGTCGCCGAGGTCCACGCGGTGCTTGACCGGATGAGCGCCTTCGTGCAGCGCGTGCGCTCGGGCCAGTGGCGCGGGTACACCGGCAAGCCGATCGTCAACATCGTCAACATCGGGATCGGCGGCTCCGACCTCGGACCGGTGATGGCCTACGAGGCGCTGCGCCACTACAGCGACCGCGACAAGCGGTTCCGGTTCGTCTCCAACGTCGACTCGACCGATTTCGTCGAGGCCACCCGAGACCTCGACCCCGAGGAGACGCTGTTCATCGTCTCCTCCAAGACCTTCACCACCCTGGAGACGATGACCAACGCCCGCTCGGCGCGTGAGTGGGCGCTTGCGACGCTGGGCGACGAGGCGGCGATCGCCAAGCACTTCGTCGCGGTCTCGACCAACGCCGAGAAGGTCTCGCAGTTCGGGATCGACACCGACAACATGTTCGGCTTCTGGGAGTGGGTCGGCGGCCGTTACTCGATGGACTCGGCGATCGGCCTCTCGACGATGCTGGCGATCGGGGCCGACGGCTTCGACGAGCTGCTCGCCGGCTTTCACGAGATGGACGAGCACTTCCGCACCGCTCCGCTGGAGCGCAACCTGCCGGCGCTGATGGGATTGCTGGGAGTCTGGTACGGGGACTTCTTCGGCGCCCAGACGGTCGCCGTGCTGCCCTACAGCCAGTACCTCAAGCGCTTCCCGGCCTACCTCCAGCAGCTCACGATGGAGTCAAACGGCAAGCACGTCACGCTCGACGGGCGCCACGTCGACTACCAGACCGGCGCGATCTACTGGGGCGAGCCCGGGACCAACGGCCAGCACAGCTTCTACCAGCTGATCCACCAGGGGACCAAGCTGATCCCGGTCGACCTGATCGGGTTCGGGCGCTCGCTCAACCCGCTGCGCGACCACCATGACCTGCTGATGTCCAACGTGTTCGCGCAGGCCGAGGCGCTCGCCTTCGGCAAGACCGCCGAGGAGGTGCGCGCCGATGGCACCGCCGAGGCGATCGTTCCCCACCGGGTGATGGAGGGCAACCGGCCGACCAACGTGATCCTCGCCGAGACGCTCACGCCGCGGCTGCTCGGCGTGCTCGTCGCCCTCTACGAGCACAGCGTGTTCACGCAGGGGGTGGTGTGGGGGATCGACTCGTTCGACCAGTGGGGCGTCGAGCTGGGCAAGGCGCTGGCCAGCCGGATCATCCCCGAGCTCGAGTCGGCGACCGAGCCCGATCTGCACCACGACAGCTCGACCAACCACCTGATCCGGCGCTACCGCGCGATGCGGTCGTGACCCGGCGTGCCGCGCGATGCGCGGCGCACGCGATCAGCCGCCCGCGCCGGACGCCTGGCGCTCGAGGACGTCGAACGACCAGATCTCGCTCGCCGTCCCCACGGGTCCGCGCTCACGGTTCTGCGCGTGGCCGGCGGCGAAATCCGCGCTCGCCACCCAGGCCTGGAAGTCCTCCTCCGGCCGCCAGCGGGTGAGACCAGGCAGGTGTCGCGGCAGGTTTGTCACGATTTGGAAAGCGCCGGGATACACCGGCATTGAGCAGGAGATGAGAGTTCACGCGGGTCACGAGCACGCCTAGGCCAGGTCGAGCACCGTCGTGGGGTCGGGGATCACGTGGTCGACCGCGCCCTCGTCGGGGATGATCGCCGTCCCGATCGCGAAGAACTCGATCACGTGGCTGCCCCAGCCGTGGCTCTTCTCGTGGATGTCGACGCCGACGATCCCCTCGGCCTGGGCCTCGACCGCCTCCATCTGCATCCGCTCCATCGCCAGCTCACGGGCGTCGTAGAGCGCCTGGGTGAAGTTGGGCAGCTCGACGTTGCGCCCGGCGTTGCCCAGTGACTGGCGCCAGCTCTGGTGGGCGACGTGGAACACGCACGAGCCCATCACCATCCCGACCGGCCGGTGCCCGGTCTGCAGCAGCGCCCAGAACTCCTGCCCGGTGAGGTCGCTGGTGAACGGCCGGCCGGACGGCGCGCGGTGGAGCTTGCCCTCCCGATGCTTGACCGCCGTCCCGACGGCGAGGAACTCGGCCATGTTCTGGCCCCAGTCATAGCGCCCGATCTCCAGCCGGACCCCGACGACGCCGTCGGCGTCGAGCTGATCGGCCTCCTCCTCCATCCGGGTCATCGCCAGCTCGCGGGCCTGGTACATCGCCTGGGAGAGGACCTGCATCTCCTGGCTCTGGCGCCATTGGGCCTGCTGGAAGCCGATGTGGTAGATGCTGGAGCCCATCACCAGCCCGAGCGGCTGGAAGCCGGCGTGGCGGACGAGCAGGAACTCGTTGACCGACAGGTCGCTGGTGTACAGGCCGCCGCGGTTCTGCGCCAGGCGCTCGCGACCCGATTCCGGAACGCCCTCGGTGCTCGTCGGGTCATAGGCCATGGTGTCGTTCCTTTCGCGATCGGATCAGTCGGAGGCCGTCAGCGCAGCGAGATGATGCTGAGCGGCGTGGTCTTGGTCGTGCGGCCGGCCAGCGACGGGTCCTCGCGCACCGCGGTGCCCATCACGTGGAAGGTCACCTCGAGATCCTCGGACTCATACATCCCCCGGTTGACCTGGTGAGTCCGGGCGTGCTGACGCACCTGGACCCCGACGAGGCCGTCGGCGCCGAGCCGGCGGGCCTGGGCGGCGGCGGCGCCGACCGCCTTCTCGCGGGCCGCGTAGACCCCCTGGGTGAAGTCGACGATCTCCTGATTGACCCACGACGCCCCGCTCCACCCGGCCCCCATGATCCGCTGGGTCTGCCAGGTGGCGGGGACGTAGTGGACGCTGGTGTGCGCGGCGATCCCGACCGGACGCACACCGGCGCGGCAGAGCTGGACGAACTGCTGGCCGCTGAGATCGGTGAGCACGGCATCGCCTCCCGGATGGCGCATCGCGGCCGGGAGCGAGACCGCGGTGCCGACCGCGATGAACTCGATCGACCCGCTCGCCCAATCGTGGGAGCCCTGCTCGATCCGCAGGCCGACGACGGCGTCGGCCCCCGCCAGCCGCGCCTCCTGCAGCAGCCGCCCGAGGGCGAGCCGGCGGCTCTCGTTGAACGCGCCGGAGAGCACGGTCACCTCGGTCGGCACGTTGAAGTACACGGGCTGCCAGCCGACGTTGTAGATCGAGGAGCCCATCACCTGGGTCAGCGGCCGCACCCCGTATCCCGCCAGCAGCGAGAACTCCTGCACCGACAGATCGCTGCTGAACACGCGGGAGCCCGCATCGGCGGACGCCAGCTCGCGCAGGCGCTCCTCGGCGGCGAGCGGCAGGCCTCCGGCTTCGATCCGCAGCCGCGACTCCTCGGCGCGCTCCTGAGCGGCCACGTCGGCGGCCTGATCGTCGGCGCTCCTGCGCCTGAACAGCGGTGTCATGCCCCACCGATCCTACGCTGCTGCGACGCGATGGCGCTCAACCGGCGCGCTCACAACGGGTTGAAGCACCCGTAGATCACGTACAGGGGATTGACCACGGTCGCGCCGCGCGCGTCGAGCATCGTCTGCTGACCGACGAACGCGGGCGGCGACCCGGCCTTGTAACAGCCGTCGGCCTGCACGCTCAGCTCGTAGGTGACCGGCATCTGGGCGAACGGCACGGCCCCCGGCTGGCGGATGAGGACGTCCTGGCGGCGACCGCGAGGATGGCGTGTCGGCCGGAGTCGCGCTCTGCGCGTTGAGCTTGCGCCGCTCCGCCCGGTGGACGCAGCGAATCCCGGCGCCGGCGGCGCCGCGGCCCGCCACCGGGCCGGCCGACGTCCGGGTGCAGCGCGCGATCGCGCCGGTCGCCGTCATCTCGCGGCGAGCGCCCGCACAGCCGGCTCGGAGGACTCGATCGTCTCGCTCGGCGCCTCCGGCGAGGGGGAGCGCCGACATCTCGCGGATACCGGCGCTCCCCCGTGTACTACGGCGTCTGCATGCTCAGCCCGCCCGCCGGCCCGCGAACCCGCGCCCGCCGAAGAAGCCGCGTCGCGGCGGCCACGGCTGCAGGTAGGCGCGATAGGTGTTGACCCCGGTCGGGAACTCGGCATTGAAGATGAGCTGGCCCGAGGGACTGAACTCCGAGAAGTAGGGCAGCGCCCCCCAGCCGACGAAGATGTCGCCGTCGGGCGTCGTCTGGGCGTTGCCCTGAGACGGCGCCGACAGGCCTTCGGGCTGGTCATCGGAGGCGACCAACGTCGCGACGTCGGTGGCGGTGTTGAGGTGGACGGTGACCACGCGGCTTTCGGGGAGGTTCGGGGTGCCGGAGGACTCGTTGTCGAAGAACGTGTAGAGCCCGTCGCCGAGCGCCTCGGGATCGTGCTGCCAGGAGAAGATCTCGCCGGCGCTGTCGAGCGTCTGGCCCGGGGCGGCGGCGAGCGTGAACGTGCTGTCTTTGCCGCCCAACTGCCAGTTGATCGCCCCCGTGCGCAGGCTCACGTCATATGTCGTCCACGTGTCACGCGCGTCGACGAGCAGGTTGCCCTGGCCATCGAGGTGCACCGCGTTGACGTGGAACCAGTCCCACGGGGTGCTCGCCGACGCGGGCAACGGCTGCTCGCTCTGGCTGTAGGGGACGTGATCGGCGCTGTTCCACTGGAACAGCACCTTGCCTGTCCTGATGTTGATCTCCTGGACGACCCCGTCGATCACCGTCTGATCCGCGGGACCGCCGATCGAGGTGAGGTCGACGACGGCCGTCGTGTAGGACAGGATCAGCGCCGTGTTCCAGGGGGTGATCAGGAACTCGTGGCCATCGGCGCTGAGGCCGTTGCCGGCGTTGACGACACCGATCTGCTGGTAGTGATCGTTGTAGATGTAGTCCGTGCCGCTCGACAGGCCGCCGAGCCCGGTGCCCTGCCACCAGGTCAGCACGGGCCGCCCGTCATAGGTCTGGGTGCGGAAGTCCGACGCGGTGTCACCGACCGGGATGGCGTGAAACCAGACGATGTTGCCGTTGGGATCCAGGATCTCGGGGCCGTTGGCGTACGTCGTGGCGTCGCCGGTCGGAGTGAGGAAGATGTCGCCCCGGCCGCTGTTCGGCTGGGTGGTGAGGATCGACACCGGAGGCGGCGCGGTCGGAGCCGTGGTGGTGTCCGCCGACGCCGTCGTGGCGAGGATCGGCAGCGACGTGACGGCGAGCGCCGCCGCGGCGAGCGCGACGTGGCGCCATCGCGCGAGGCGGCCGCGGGGGGCGCCCGCGGCCGAAATGACCTGCGACATGTCAGTCAGCCTTTCGAGTGGGGGTGGGTCGTGGAGCCCGGGGTGACGCCCGCGGACCCCGATGCATCAGTGCCTGCTTGCAAGCCGCGAGCGGCTGTCCCGTCAGGGGTCAGCGCTGCGTCCGCGGGCGACATCGCAGGCCGGAGAGCCGGCGGTCCGGCGGTCCGGCGGGCGCCCGAGGCGACGGTCTCGGCGTGGTGCAGAGCTCACGGTGGCACAGACTATGTCCCCGCCGGCGCATTGTCAAGTAACTCAATTAGCAAGCTGCAGTTTACCTGGCTCTCCACCTCAGCAGCGTCCGGAGCGGGCCGCGCCCGGGGCACGGGAACGCAATACATGCCTGGGATGAAGACGGTTCCCCACCCCACGCCCACCCCCACCCCACGACAAGCCGCCGCCGCCGGGCACGCCTCAGTCCGGTCGCGGCAGCCGCTCGCCCCAGTTGAAGACGTTCTTCTCGGTATGCAGGTGCACGAACGTCTCGGTCTCGCGCACCTCGGGCAGCGAGCGCAACTGCTCGCTGATGATCGTCAGCAGCTCGGACTCGTCCTCGCACACGATCTCGACGAGCACGTCGAAGGAGCCGGCGGTGATCACCACCCACTCGATCGCCGGCACCTCGGCGAGGCGCGCGGCGACCGGGCGGGAGTCGCCGCTCACCCGGATCCCGATCGTGGCGACCACCGCCCGGCCGAGGCGCAGCGGGTCGGTCACGGCCACGATCCGCATCAGGCCCGACTCACGCAGGCGGTGCACACGCTGGCGCGCGGCCGCCTCCGACATCCCGACGGCCCGCCCGATCTCGCCGTAGGACCGCCGCCCGTCGTCCTGCAGCAGCCGGATGATCGCCTCGTCGACATCGTCGAGCGCGGGTGAGGCGGCGCGGCGCGGCATCGATCTACTGTAACGGACCACTAGATCAGTTGCATACTGGTAATGATTCTGCTCTAATAGTTGCCAGATCCATCTCGAAGGGAGCAAAGAGTGGGAACTGAGCAAGCAGTCGTGACGCGCGACCCCTCACCGGCGGCAGGCGCGGACGGTGCCCCGGGCCACCGCGCGGGCGCGGCCGTCGACGCCTCGGCGCCGGGCGCGAAGGGGCTGAAGACCGGCGCGATCAGCGCCATCTCCAACGTCGTGATCGGCGTCTCCTCGACGGCCCCGGCCTACAGCCTGGCCGCGACCCTGGGGGCGATCGTGGCGATCCACGGGATCGGCCTGTACGCCCCCGCGGTGCTCGTCGTCTCGTTCGTGCCGATGGTCTGCATCGCGCTCGGCTACTACTTCATGAACCGCGCCGATCCGGACTGCGGGACGACCTTCGCCTGGGTCACGCGGGCGATGGGCCCGCAGCTGGGCTGGCTCAACGGCTGGGTGATCGTCGGCGCCGACATCGTCGTGATGGCGAGCCTCTCGCAGATCGCCGGCACCTACACGTTCCTGCTGATCGGCGCGAACTCGCTGGCCGACTCGACGGTCGCGGTGACGATCGTCGGCGTCCTGTGGATCGTGGCGATGGTCGGCATCTGCATGGTCGGCGTCGAGCTCAACGCCCGCACCCAGTCGGTGCTGCTGGCCGCCGAGGTGACGATCCTCGGGGCGTTCGCGATCGTCGCGCTGATCAAGGGCGCCGCCGTCCACCCGGCGGGCTACGTCGCGCCGTCGCTGGCGTGGATCGATCCGCTCCACATCCCCTCCTTCCACGTGCTGACCAACGGCGTGCTGCTCGGGGTGTTCATCTATTGGGGGTGGGACGCCGGCGTGTCGGTCAACGAGGAGTCCGAGAACTCGGCGTCGGGGCCGGGACGCTCGGCGGTGATCAGCACGCTGCTGCTCGTCTTCATCTTCGTCTTCGTGTCGATCGCGGCACAGTCGTTCGGCGGTCCGAAGCTGCTCGCCGACAACTCCAGCGACGTGCTGAGCGCGCTGGGCGCGGGCGTGTTCGGCTCGGGATGGGACAAGCTGCTCGTCCTCGCCGTGCTGACCTCGGCCTCGGCGTCGACGCAGACGACGATCCTGCCCACCGCGCGGGTCACCCTGTCGATGGCGCGCTGGGGCTCGATCCCGTCGGCCTTCGGTCAGATCCACCCTCGCTTCCTCACCCCGTGGTTCTCGACGATCACCTTCGGGGCGGTCTCGATCGTATGGTTCGTGGCCCTGGAGGCGTTCAGCAAGAACGTGCTCGTCGACTCGGTGACCGGCCTGGGCTTCCTGATCGCCTTCTACTACGCCTTCACCGGGCTGGCGTGCACGATCTACTACCGCCGGACGCTGCTGCGCAGCGTGCGCAACTTCGTGTTCGCCGGGGTCCTGCCCCTGTTCGGCTTCGTCTCGCTGGGCTATGTCTTCGTGCAGTCCTACCTCGACTACTCCAAGCCGGGCGCCGGGGCCTCGCCGCCGGTGCTGGGGATCCAGGTGCCGATCGTGATCGGGATCGGCGCCGTCGCGCTCGGCCTCGTCCTGATGATCCCCGCCTGGCTGACCTACCGCCACGGCTACTTCGCCCGCCGGCCCGAGGCCGCCGCGGCCGACGCCCTGGCCTGACCACGATCCGACAACCCGAGGAGCATCCGATGATCGACCCCATGTCACGCTGGTCTGAGTTCGGCGAGAAGCCCGACTTCGCCGGCCTGCTCAGCTTCTCCAGCCTGCCCTACACCGAGGACCCGGCGGAGCTGGCCGGCGCCGACGCCGCCATCGTCGGCGCCCCGATGGACGACCTCGTCTCCGATCACCCCGGCACCCGCAACGGGCCGAGGGCGATCCGCGGGGCGAGCCTGCAGCCGGGGGTGCACCTGGAGGCGCGCATCGATCCCTATGCGCAGCTGCGCGTATGCGACTTCGGTGACGCCCCGGTGCTCCCGTCGGATCCCACGCGCTCGCACGCCGCGATCCGGCGGACCGTCGCCGAGGTGCTCGCCGCCGGCGCGGTGCCGTTCGTGCTGGGCGGCGATCACTCGATCGCTGAGCCCGACATCCGCGCGTGCTCGGCGGTCCACGGCCCGGTCGGGCTCGTTCACTTCGACACGCACACCGACACCGCCGCGAGCGTGTTCGGCGTCGAGCGCTCGCACGGGACGCCGATGTACCGGCTCGTCGAGTCGGGCGACGTCGACCCGGCGCGCTACGTCCAGATCGGGCTGCGCGGTTACTGGCCGGGAGAGGAGGCGTTCGCCTGGCAGCGCGAGCGCGGGATCACGTCGCTGTTCATGCACGACATCCGCGACCGGGGGATCGCCGAGATCGTCCGCCAGACGCTGGAGATCGTCGGCGACGGGCCGACCTTCCTGTCGATCGACGTCGACGTGCTCGACCCCGCGTTCGCCCCCGGCACCGGCACGCCCGAGCCGGGCGGCATGACCTCCGCCGACCTGCTGTGGGCGGCCCGGGCGCTGTGCAGCCATCTCAACCTGGTGGGCATGGACATCGTCGAGGTGATCCCCACCGGGGTCGGCTCGGGTGACATCACGGCGCTGATCGCCGCGCGCGTCGTGCACGAGTCGCTCACCGGCCTGGCGCTGGCCCATGCCCGGCGGCCGCTGCAGCTGCACCGGTCCGGCGCGGCGCTGGCGGTCTGACGGCTCGCGCCGAGCGGTCGGGTCCGCACGGACGCTCAGTCGGCGGCGGCCTCGGCGTCGGCGAGCAGGCGCTCGGTGGCGGCGGCGTCCAGTGGCCGGCCGAGCAGGTAGCCCTGGCCGAGATCGCACCCCAGCTCGATCAGCAGGTCGCGCTGCTCGGCGGTCTCGATCCCCTCGGCGACCGTCGTCAGACCGGTGTGCCGGCCGAGGCCGATCGTCGCCGCCAGCAGGCCGATCGACCGGGGATCGCCGCCGTCGACGCCGTCGAGGAACGGCTTGGCGATCTTGAGCACGTCGACCGGGAGATGAGAGAGGTTGAGCACGGTCGAATAACCGGTGCCGAAGTCATCGAGCGCAACCCGCACGCCGAGCGCCTTGACCGCGTGCAGCGACTCGAGCACGCCAGGAACGTCGGCCAGCGGCTCGCGCTCGGTGATCTCGAGGATCAGCGCCGACGGCGGGAATGCGCCGCCGATCGCGGCCCCCACGGCGTCGGCGTAGCCGGCGCGCTGCAGCTCACGCGTCGAGACGTTGACGCTGAGCGCGATCGGCCGATCGCGCCACCACGCCGCGAGCTGCGCGCACCCGGTCCGCAGGACCCACTGTCCGATCTCGAGGATCATCCCCGTCTGCTCGGCGATCGGGATGAACTCGAGCGGCGGCACGAGTCCGCGGGTCGCGTGGCGCCAGCGCACGAGGGCCTCGAAGGCCACGATCCGGCCCGAGCGCAGGTCGATGATCGGCTGGTAGCGCAGCTCGAACTCCGCGTGCTCGATCGCCCTGCGCAGCTCGGTGCCGAGCGTGAGCCGCGAGATGAGCTCGACGTGCATGCCGGGCTCGAAGTGCTCGTAGCTGCCCGCGCCCGCGCGCTTGGCGCGGTACATCGCGACGTCGGCCTGGCGCAGCAGCGTGTCGGCGTCATCGCGGCCGCTGGCGATCCCGACGCTGGCGCTGACGAAGACCTCGTCGGCGCCGAACCGAAAGCCGCGCTGCAGAACGTCGATGATCCGCCGGGCGGTCGCCGCGGAGTCGGAAGCGCCGGCCAGCAGCACCGCGAACTCGTCGCCGCCCAGCCGGGCGCAGACATCTCCCTCGCGGGTGGCGCTCACCAGCCGCTCGGCCACCGCCACCAGCAGCGCGTCGCCGACGGCGTGCCCGAGCGAGTCGTTGACGAGCTTGAAGCCGTCGAGATCGAGGAACAACACCGTCACCGGCTCACCGCCGCGATCGGCGCGGACCAGCTCGTGCTCCATGCGGTCGAGCAGCATCCGGCGGTTGGCCAGGCCGGTCAGCGCGTCAGTCAGCGCGTGGCGCATCGCATCGCCGGCCCGGGCGATCGTGAGGGCGGCTCCGGCGTGCTCCGCGTAGGACGTGAACAGGTCCCACTCCTCCCGCGTCCATCGGCGCCCCTCGGTCGACGAGGAGACGACGAGGCTGCCGATCACCCGGTCGTGCTCACGGATCGGCCGCTCGCCCTGGCCGGCCGAGCCGTGCCAGGCCACGGCCACCATCCAGTTCGGGTCCTCGGCGTCGATGAACCGCAGCGAGCCGCCGTCGCCGTCGAGCAGGCGCAGCGCCCCGTCGACCACCGCCTGGTAGATCGTCGGCGCCGGGGCGGCGCGCGACACGAGCCTCTGCACGTTCATCAGCGCAGCGATGAACGTCCGGTCGGAGGCGGGCGCCGGGCCAGGTTGGGACTGTGATCGTTGTGCGCGGGTCACGCACGCCGGTTAATCGGCGGGAAGCGCCGGCACTTCATTCGGGGCTACAGCGTGATCTGGTAGAGGATGAACCCGCGGTTGACCGCGACCCGGTCATAGAGCCGGCGCGCGGTGGCGTTGGTCTCGTGGGTGGACCAGTACACCCGGCTGCACCCGCGGGCCCGCGCCCACTCGGTCACCGCCGCGATCAGCGCGCGCGCGACCCCTCGGCCCCGTGCATCGGGAGCGGTGAACAGGTCCTGCAGGTAGCAGACGTCGAGCGCCGTCGTGCTGGCATGCCGGAGGAAGTGGGTGATGCCGACCAGGCGGCCGTCGAGGATCGCCCCGAGCGCGTGCATCCGCGTGTCTGACTGAAACTCCCGCCACGCCCGCTCGTACACGTCGGGCTCGAGCGTGCGCTCGTAGAAGTCGTTGTAGCCCTGAAACAGCGCCGTCCATTGCG
>JBELAG010000080.1:0-18546 GCA_049509055.1 Solirubrobacteraceae bacterium | reverse complement strand
GAGGAGACGATCGCGTGGTACCGCGACCTCGACGGCGACGCGCTGGCCGCCCCCGGGACGCCGCAGCCGCTCGCCCTGCGGCTCGCCGGATCACTGTTGCGCCGAACCGGGCTGTGACCCGGCGCTCACTGCAGGAGCGCGCTCAGCGTCGCCGCGCTCACCGGCCTGGCGATCCCCCGCTCGGTGACCAGCGCGGTGACCAGCGCCGCCGGGGTCACGTCGAACGCGGGGTTGCGACACCGCGTGCCGGCCAGCGTCACGGCGTGCGTTTGGCCGGCGTCGCCGGCCGTGACCCGCGCCACCTCGGCGCCGTCGCGCTCCTCGATCGCGATCCCATCGCCCGACGGGCAGGCCATGTCGATCGTCGAGCACGGACCGGCGACGACGAACGGGATCCCGGCGGCGGCGGCCGCCAGCGCGTGGGCGTAGGTCCCGACCTTGTTGGCGACGTCGCCGTTGGCCGCCACCCGGTCACACCCCACCACCACTGCATTCACGTGCCCCGACGCGATCAGCCCGGCCGCCGCGCCGTCGACGACGAGCTCGTGATCGATCCCCAGCGCGCGTAGCTCATAGACGGTCAGCCGCGCGCCCTGCAGCAGCGGCCGCGATTCGCAGGCCACCACGAGATCCAGCTCCCCGCGTTGCGAGAGCTCGGCGATCACCGCCAACGCGGTGCCCCGTCCGGGCGCGGCCAGCGCGCCGGTGTTGCAGTGGGTGAGGATCCGCCGGCGGCCGGCGAGCAGGTCGGCGCCATGGCGCGCGAGCGCGAAGCTCGCCGCCTCCTCCTCGGCGTGGATCGCGCGCGCCTCCGCCAGCGCGGCGCTCGCCCGGTGCTCGCCGGGCGCGCGGGCCCGGGCCGCCCGGGCGACGCGCTCCACGGCATGGGCGAGGTTGACCGCCGTCGGCCGGGCCGCGATCAGCATCTCACACGCCCGCTCCAGGCCGTCGGGGTCGCGGGCGAGCTCGAGCGCGACGCCATAACCCGCCGCCACCCCGATCAGCGGCGCGCCGCGAATGCTCAGCCGGCGTAGGGCCGCAACGACGTCGGCGGCGGTGCGCAGCTCCAGCTCGGTCTCGCGCCACGGCAGCCGGGTCTGATCGAGCGCCCACAGGGCGCCATCGTGCAGACGCAGGGCGACGACCGGCTCGGGGGCGGGCTCCGACGGCGCGCCCGCGCCCGCGCGGGCGTGCGACGATTGCGTCAGAGGCGATTCTCGATCGTGAGCGGGGCGCCGTCGGCTGCGGCGGGCTCGGACTCCTCGCCAAGCGGCGACTCCAGGCCGAGGGTCTGCGCGAGCTCTCCGGACTGGTACATCTCCGAGACGATGTCGCAGCCGCCGACCAGCTCGCCGTCCACGAACAGCTGCGGGATCGTCGGCCAGTTGGAGAGGGCCGACAGCTCCTGACGGATCCGGGGGTCGGGAAGAATGTCGACCGCCGCGAACTCGGCGCCCAGCGACTGCAGGATGGAGACCGTGCGCGCCGAGAAGCCGCACGCCGGCGCGTCCGGGTTGCCTTTCATGAACAGGATCACCGGGTTCTCGGCGATCGCCTCCTCAATGGCCTGGCGCATCGGGTTGGTCGGTGCTTCGCTCATCGGGCCTCCTCGGGTTCCGAAGTTCGAGTCTGGATGGAGAGGGCATGGATGCGGTCGCCCACCTCGGCCCCGAACACGTCGTAGACGAGCCGGTGCTGGGCGAGCCGCGGCAGCCCCGCGAACGCGGGCGCGCTCACGATCGCGCTGAAATGATGGCCGTCGCCGGTGACGCTGGCCACGGCACCGGGAATCCCCGCCTCGATCCGTTCCTTGAGCTCCTCTGGGGTTGCGGACACGCCCCTAGCGTAGCGAGACGCCACCGCTATACTGAATGAAGCAATGATCACTCTCACCGACAAAGGTGCCGAGAAGGTTCGTGAGTTCTTGGCCTCCCAACATGCGGTCGCCGCGACCGCCGGTCTACGTGTCGGAGTCCGGGGCGGAGGCTGCTCGGGATTTCAGTATGCGCTGGCGTTCGACGAGCAGCACGACGGCGACACCGTGTTCGAGGACAAGGGCATCCGCCTGCTGGTCGACAACCCGAGCCTGCCATATGTGCGCGGCTCGGTGATCGATTTCGTCGACGGGCTGCAGGGTGCGGGCTTCAAGGTCGAGAACCCCAACGTGATCGCGGCCTGCGGCTGCGGCTCCTCGTTCCGCGTGGCGGACGAGGAGGAAGTCTCCGCCGTCTGAGCGCGGGCGGGGTCTACGACACCGGGGTGGCGTCGAGCGAGCGCCACAGAAACAGGCATGCCACCGTCCGGTGCGGGCGCCACGGCGCGGCGATCGCCTCCATCTGCTCCGGCGCGGGCAGTTCCGGGAGCTCATAGGCGAGCATGATCGCGCGGCGGATTCCCAGGTCGCCGACCGCGAGGACGTCGGGTCGCTGCAGGTGGAAGATCAGGAACATGTCCGCGCTCCACGGGCCGAGTCCCTTGACCGCCACCAATTCGGCGATCACCTTCTCATCCGACAGCCGCCCGAGCCGGTGGAGCTCCAGAGAGCCGTCGAGCACGTGCTCGGCGAGCGAGCGCAGGAAGCCGACCTTGGCGCGCGACAGGCCGGCCGCGGCGCGCAGCTCCTCGGGATCCTCGGCCAGCACCTCCTCGGGGGTCGGCGCCCGCCCGCCGTACCGGGCGGTGAGGCGCTCGTAGATCGCCCGCGCGGCCGTGGTCGACAGCTGCTGGCCGACGATCGTGCGCACCAGCGCGCCGTAGTGGTCCCGCGGCCGGCCGCGGCGGCGGTCGCCGAGGCCGTTGATCCCGATCCGCTCGATGATCGCCCCGAGCACGGGGTCCGACGCACGCAGGTGCGCCACCGCCTGCTCGAGCGTGTCGTCGGACGCCACGCCGGCACTCTACCCCGCGGCCGCGGACGCCCGCCCGCGCCGGACGCCGGACGCCGGACGGCCGGCGGCAGGGAAACCGTCGACCCGCGCGAATGTCCACCGAGCATGGTGGAAGTGGCCGTCGAAACCGTCTCGCCGGCGCGGGTGACCGCGCACCCCCGCCGCGTCGGGATTCCTGATCGGGCGAGTGGGTAAACTCAGTCGGATGCGGATAGCTCTCGTCTCACCGTATTCGTGGACCTATCCCGGAGGTGTCACCCGACACATCCATGCGCTCGCCGAGCAGTTCGTCGCCGGCGGCCACGAGGTGAGCGTGCTGGCACCCTACGACCCCGTCGACATCTCGTCGACGGTCCTGCATCGCGGCGCCGCTCCGCAGCAGCTCGAGGCCCCGGACTACCTCGTCTCGCTCGGCCGCACGATCGGCTTCAAGGCCAACGGCTCGGTGTCGAATCTGACGATCACGCCGCACGGCGTCGCGGCCCTGCACCGCGAGCTGCGCAGCGGCGGCTACGACGTCGTCCACGTCCACGAGCCGGTCGCTCCGCTCGTCGGCTGGGTGGCCACGGATTGGTGTCGGCTGCCGCTGGTCGGCACCTTCCACTCCTACTCCGACAGCCTGGTCGCCAACGGCATCGCCAACGCGATGGGCGCGCGGCGGATGCTCAACCACCTGCATGTGCGGATCGCCGTCTCGGAGGCCGCGGCGTGGACGGGCCGGCGATTCTTCGGCGGCCACTACCGCGTCATCCCCAACGGCGTGCAGGTCGATCCGGAGGTGCTCGCCCGGGCCGGCCGGGCGCCGTCGGCCGACCGGCTGTCGATCGTATTCGTCGGCCAGTCGGTCGAGCGCAAGGGCCTGCCGCTCTTGCTGCGCTCGTTCGAGGCGCTGCGCGAGCACATCCCCGTGGAGCTGACGGTGATCGGGCCAAGCCGCGAGGAGCTCGCCCCCCTGATGCTCGACGACCGCGACGTGCGCGTGCTCGGCAAGGTCGACGACGCGCGCAAGCGCGAGGAGCTCGAGCGCGCCGACGTGCTGTGCGCGCCCTCGCTGCGCGGCGAGAGCTTCGGGATGGTGCTGACCGAGGCGTTCGCCGCGGGCACGCCCGTGGTCGCGTCCGACATCGCCGGTTATCGGGACGTCGTGCGCGACGGCGTCGACGGCGTGCTCGTGCCGCCGGCCAACCCGCAGGCGCTGGCCGAGGCGCTGCGCGACCTCTGGGAGGAGCCCGCTCGCCGGATGGCGATGGCGCGCGCCGCGGCCGCCGACGTCGAGCGCTTCGCCTGGCCGCGCGTGGCCGAGCAGGTGCTCGAGGCCTACGGCGACGCGATCGCGACGCCCCGACCGGTGACCGTCCCGCAGCGGGTGGCGGTCGCCACCGGCGTGCGCTCCGCCGACCTCAAGCCGCACGTGCGGCCGCGGCGGATCCCGAGCCTCGAGCCGCCGCTGACGAGCAAGCGCGGACCGGTGGTGACCGTGGCGCGGCGCGCCGCCTTCGCCACGGTGTCGTTCGGCGCGCTCGCGCTGGCGCTGCTGGCGCTGCAGAAGATCGGCCTGTCGAACATCGCCTCGGCGCTGCTGGCCTCCAGTCCGTCGTTCGTGATCCTCGGCCTCGGCGTGATGTGCGCCGCGATGGCGCTGCGCGCCGTGTCGTGGCACGCGATCCTGAAGGCGGCGCTGCCCACCTCGCGGGTGCGCCTGTCGGATGCGATGCAGGGGACGTTCATCGGGGTGCTGATGTCCTCGACGCTCCCCGCCCGGCTCGGCGAGCCGTCGCGGGCGCTCGTCGTCGCCCGGCGGACCGGGCGTCCGCGTGAGCACCTCCCGGTCGTGCTCGGGACCGTGGTGTCACAGACGGTGCTCAACATCGTCGCGCTGATCATCCTGGGCTCGGTCATGTTCTCCTCGGTCGACCTCTTCAACGGTCACCAGAACGCGCTGCTGTTCGCCGCGGTGGCGCCGGTGGCGCTGCTGGCCGCCGTGCTGATCGCGCCGTTCGTGCTCCGTCACGGCGCGATGGCGTCGCGGTTCGGGCGCTTGCACGCGATGCTCGTCCAGGCGCGGGCGGCGATGACGCGGGTCCGGGCCGGACTGCTGGTGTTCCGCAATCCGAAACTCGGAGCCACGGCGGCGGTCGCGCAGCTCGGCGCCTGGGCGCTGCAGTGGCTCTCCTGCTACATCCTTCTGGTCGCGCTCGGGCTCTCCCACCAGGCCGGGGTCGCGGGCGCGGCGGCCGTCCTGTTCGCGGTCAACATCACCGCGGTGCTCCCGGCGACGCCGGCCAACCTCGGCGTCTTCCAGGCGGCGTGCGCGGCGGTGTTGCACACCGGCTGGCACGTCGGCTTCGGCACCGGCGTCGCCTACGGCGTGATCCTCCAGGCGGTGGAGGTCACCACCGCGATCCTGATGGGCGGTCCGGCGCTGCTCAAGGAGGGCATGTCGTGGCGCGAGGTCCGGCTGCGCGCCATGAACGCCGCGCCGGTCAAGCTCCCGGCGCGCAACCCCCAGTCCGCTCGCCGCCGCGGCGGCACACTGGAAGCCGATCTGTAGGAGCTGATCAGGCGCCGGCCAGCGCCGGCGCGTCGGCGGCGGCGTCGCCGGGCTCCTGCTCCCCGGGCTCCAGGGGCTCGACGTCGGGCAGGTCCGCCATCCGCGTCGGGTCCTTCTCGGTGCCGGCGATCAGATCGTCGGGCGCGGGCTTGCCCGCCCGCGGCAGCAGCCCGGACTTCATCCCGAAGTAGACGGCCTGCGGATGATGGGCGACGATCGCCAGCGTCGACTGCTCGGGCTCGACGGCGAAGCCGCCCGACAGGCGCAGCCCGATCGACGGCGCATCGAGCAGCGCGAAGACCTTGGTCAGCTCCGACTGCTCGGGGCACGACGGGTAGCCCCAGGAGTAGCGGCGGCCCTGGCCGCGCGCGAGACCGAGCTCGGATCGCACCCGCGCGTGCAGCCATTCGGCCATGCCCTCCGCGGTCTGCACCCCGAGGCCGTGGACGAACAGCTGCTCGGCGTACTCGCCGTCGGCCTCCAGCGAGGCCATCAGCTCGGTCACCCGCTGCCCGGCGGTCACCGCCTGCAGCGCGACGACGTCGACCGCAGCGGGGTTCGACGGGTCCCGGGGCCGGTAGAAGTCCGCCAGGCAGATGCGGTCGTGGCGCGGCTGGCGCGGGAACACGAGCCGCTGGAGCTCGCGCGGGTGAGCGGGGTCGAGGTCCGCCGGATCCCAGACGATCAGCTCGTTGCCCTCGGAGTTGCAGGGGAAGTAGCCCAGCAGGGCGCGCGGCTGGAGGTAGGTCTGATCGCGCCACATCCGCTCCAGGCGCGGCTGGAAGTCGTCGCGCAGCAGGCGCGCCCACGCCTCGCCCTTGACGCCGCGCCCGCCCCAGTGCAGCTTGAACAGCACGTGGGTGTCGAGGTGGGGATAGACCTCCGCCAGCGGGACGTCGAGCTCGCGCACGCCCCAGTACGGAGGCTCGGGGACCGGGTTGTCGGTGGCGGCGGCGCTGCGGGCGGAGTCATCGGTGACGTCCGGGGCGCCCTCGTCGACGATCCGGGGAGCCTCGCGCAGCCGCCGGGCGGCGTCGCGCGTCTTGACCACGAGCGCCTCCCGGGTGTCGGGGTCGACCAGCTCGTCCATCTTGGCGAGGCCCTCGAAGGCGTCCTTGCAATAGAAGACACCGGGCTCGTAGACGTCGTCTGACTCGGTGCCGTGCGGATACAGGATCCGCAGGCCGAAGTTGCGGTTGATCGCGGCGCCGCCGATCAGCACCGGGAACGGCAGCCGGCGCTCGTGCAGCTCCTGCACGCAGGCCGGCATCTGCTTGGAGGTCGAGACCAGCAGCGCCGACAGGCCGATCGCGGTGGCGTCGTGCTCCACCGCCGCCTCGAGAATCGTGGAGATCGGGACCTGCTTGCCGAGGTCGATGACCGTGTAGCCGTTATTGGTGAGGATCGTGTTGACCAGCGACTTGCCGATGTCGTGCACGTCGCCGAACACCGTGGCGACGACCACGGTCCCCTTCGTATACCCCTCCAGCTTGTCGAGGTAGAGCTCCAGCCGGGCGACCGCCCGCTTCATCACCTCGGCCGATTGCAGCACGAACGGCAGGATCAGCTCGCCGGCGCCGAACTTGTCGCCGACCTCCTTCATCGCCGGCAGCAGCACCCCGTTGAGCGTCGGCACCGCGCCGAGCTTCTCGACGCCGGCGTCGATCCAGTCCTCGACGCCCTCCTTCTTGCGACGCAGGATGTGGTAGTGCAGCGCCTCCTCGGGCTCCATGCCCTCGGTCGGGTTGGCGGCGGTCGACTCGACGTCGCCCGGCCCCTTGGACTCGAAGTGCGCGATGAACCGCTCCAGGGCGTCCTCGCGACGGTCGAACACGAGGTCGTCGGCGAGCTCGCGCTCGTCGGGCGGGATCTCCGCGTACGGGGTGATGTGATGCGGGTTGACCATCGCCAGGTCCAGGCCGGCCTCGACGCAGTGATGCAGGAAGACGCTGTTGAGCACCGCGCGGGCGGTCATGCCGACGCCGAAGCTGACGTTGGAGACGCCGAGCGACGTCTGGACGCCGGGGATCTCCGCCTTGATCCGCCGGATCCCCTCGATCGTCTCGACCGCGCTGGGGCGCCACTCCGGGTCCCCGGTGGTGAGCGTGAACGTCAGGCAGTCGAAGATCAGCGCGTCGGGGTCCAGGCCGTGCTCGTCGCAGCAATAGCGCGCGATCCGCCGGGCGACCTCGAGCTTGCGCTCGGCGGTCTTGGCCATCCCGACCTCGTCGATCGTCAGCGCGATCACGGCGGCCCCGTGCGCCGCGGCGAGCGGCACGACACGGTCGAGCTTGCCGCGACCCGCCTCGAGGTTGACCGAGTTGACGATCGCGCGGCCCGGGATCTGCTGGAGCGCGGCGTCGATCACGTCGGGCTCGGTGGAGTCGATCTGGATCGGGGCGGGCTGGGTCAGCGAGATCCGCTTGACGACCTCCCGCATCTGCTCCGCCTCGTCCTGGCGCTCGGTCAGCGCCACGCAGACGTCGAGCACGTGCGCGCCCCCGGTCACCTGGTCCTCGGCGACGACCAGCAGGCCGTCGTAGTCGTCGGCCAGCAGCAGCTCCTTGGCCTTGCGCGACCCCTGCGAGTTGACCCGCTCGCCGACCAGCGTCGGGCGCGGGGACTGCACGAGCGGGGTGGCGGCGATCATCGAGCTGATGTGGGCCGGTCGCCGCGGCGGCCGTTCGCCGGGCGTGCGTCCCCGCACCCGCTCGGCGATCGCGCTGATGTGCGCCGGCGTCGTGCCGCAGCACCCGCCGACGATCGAGACGCCGTAGCGATCGACGAACTCGCCGAGGACGGCGGCCAGCGGCTCGGGCGTCTCCGGGAAGATCGTCTCCCCGTTCGCTCCCTGGATCGGCAGGCCGGCGTTGGGGATGCAGTGCACGGGCACCGAGCTGAACTCGCCCAGGAACCGGATCGCGTCGCGCATGTCCTCCGGGCCGGTCGAGCAGTTGAGCCCGATCGCGTCGACGCGGAGCGCCTCGAGCGTGGCCAGCACCGCGCTGATGTCGGTCCCCAGGAGCATCTTGCCGCCCTGGGGCAGGAGCGACACGCTGCACTGGATCGGCACCGACCGGCCCACCTCCCGAGCGGCCTGGCGAACGCCGAAGATCGCCGCCTTGAGCTCCATGATGTCCTGGGCGGTCTCGATGATGACGAGGTCGACCCCGCCCTGCAGCAAGCCGGTCGACTGCTGGGCGAACACCTCGACCAGCTCGGCGAAGGTGATCGCGCCGAGCGTCGGATCGTCGCTGGCGGGCAGGAACCCGGTCGGGCCGATCGCGCCGGCGACGAAGCGGTGCTCGCCGGCGACCCGCCGGGCGATCTGCGCGGCCTTGAGGTTGATCTCGTGGGTGTGCTCCTCCAGGCCCCATTCACCCAGCTTCAGCCGCGAGGCCTGGAAGGTGTCGGTCTCCAGGACCTCGGCGCCGGCCTCGAGCATCTCGGCGTGCACGCCCTCGATCACGTCGGGACGGTTGAGGACGAGGGCCTCGTGGCAGCGACCGGGGAGCCGGTAGTCACGCTCGAGGCTGAGGTCGAACTCCTCCAGGGTGGCGCCCATGCCCCCGTCGTAGACGATCGTGCGCTGCCGGGCGGCGGCCAGGAAATCTCGCATGGCGGGTGATGCTAACAAACCTTGACACGGTTATGGCAAGGTTGGGCGTGCGGGCTGGCGACAGGCACGGTGCGGGGGAGTACGGATTCTGCTTGCATGCATGCTGGCGGCCTGCTAATTTGCAAGCAGACCCCGATCCCGGAAATTCGAGACTCAGGAGCACCCCATGGCAACCACCCACACCAAGCCCGACACCACCTTCGACGCGATCTACGAGCGCGCCACCGACGCCAGCGATCAGTTCGCCGCCGCAGCCCGCAAGGTCGGCCACGCCTATCTCGATTCCTATGACAAGGCCGTCGACCGCGCGATCGATTTCGAGCTCAAGCTCGCCGAGCAGACCCAGCAGGAGTGGATCAAGAACATCATCGAGACGCAGGCCGGCTTCATGCGCGAAGTCGCCAATTCCTACAGCGGCACGGCGCGCTCGCTGTTGAAGTAGGTTTCCCGCCGATTCCGGTCGGCGACAAGTCGCTGGCACCGGCGGGACAGTTCCCGCCGGTGCCGCCAGCGTTTAATCAGGAGAGAGGGCACACATGACCAGTCCGTCGATTTCCCCGCCCGCCAAAGCGGGCCTGTTGGGTACCTGGCTGGATGGCTGGGCAGAGGCAGCGACCGGAGTCGCCGATCTGATCGCCGCAGAGTTGGAGGCAGCACCGCGGCCGCTGGACGTCATGCGCTGGATCTCGGTGGCCGGCCACCGCAAGCGGCCGACCTGGTCGACACCCCACGAGGTCGTGTTCGAGCGCCCGCTCGCCCGGCTGCGCGACTTCTCGATCGCCGGAGCCCCGCGCGGGCTCGTGCCGACGCTCGTGCTGCCGCCCCAGGCCGGTCATGACTCCTGCATCGTCGACTACTCCAAGGAGCAGAGTCAGATGCAGACGATCGTCGGGGCCGGGCTCAAGCGGGCCTTCACCCTCGACTGGCGTGGCGCCACCCGGGCCACCGCCGACTCGTCGATCGAGGACTACCTCGACGTGATCGACACCGCGGTCGACCACTGCGGCGGGCACGTCAACCTCGTCGGCGACTGCCAGGGCGGCTGGCTGGCGACGATCTACGCGGCGCTGAACCCCGAGCGCATCAACACGCTCACGATCGCCGGCGCGCCGATCGACTTCCACGCCGGCGAGCCGGTGATCGGCGACGTGCTCAACCTGATGGCCCCGGGCGGGAGCCTGCGCGTGTACGAAGCGCTCGTCGCCGCCGGCGGCGGCGTCCTCAAGGGCCGTCACATGCTCAGCGGCTTCGTCCTGATCCAGCCCGGCGCCGAGGCGTCACGGCAGCTCGAGCTGCTGTCGCATCTCAACGACGCCAAGCACGTCAACCGCTACATCGAGTTCGAAGACTGGTTCAAGTGGACGCAGGACATCCCCGGCGCCTTCTATCTGTGGATCATCACCCACCTGTTCCGTGACAACGCGCTGATCGACGGCGGGGTGGAGATCGGTGACCGCACGGTCGACCTCGGCAACCTCGACATGCCGCTCAACCTGCTGGCCGGCCAGACCGATCACATCACCCCGCCCGACCAGGTGTTCGCGCTCGCCGACCACGCCTCGACGCCCGCCGACCGGGTCGTCAAGCGCATCACCAGCGGCGGGCACCTCGGCCTGTTCATGGGTCACGAGGCGCTGCGCCACCACTGGCCGCCGCTGATGGCGCAGGTGCTGGCGGAGTCACTCCCGGCCGCGGCTTCCGCTCCGGCGCGGGGCCGTGCCCGGTCGGCGACCAACGGAAAGTCGACGGCCGCCGGCAAGTCGGCCGACGCGGGCGCGGGCGCCAACCGCTGAGACGGGGCCCTGCCTCGCCCGGGGCGGCGGGGCAGGGCACACGGCCGCAGATGGCTAGCGCGCCGACCAGCCCTGGTCCATCGTTACCGGCACGCCGGTGAACGAGCGACCGCTCGGTCCGGCGAGGAAGGCGACCACGTCGGCGACCTCCTCGGGCTCGATCAGCCGCTTGATGGCCTGGGGAGCGAGGATCACCTGCTCGAGCACCTGCTCCTCCGAGAGGCCGTGGGCCCGGGCCTGATCGGGGATCTGGGCCTCGACGAGCGGCGTGCGCACGTAGCCCGGGCAGACCGCGGTGGCGCTGATCCCGACCTCCGCGCCCTCGAGCGCGAGGGTCTTGACGAGACCGAGCAGGCCGTGCTTGGCCGACACGTAGGCCGCCTTGAAGGGCGATGCGACGAGCCCGTGGACGGAGGCGATCGCGATGAAGCGGCCCTCGCCCGATTCGCTGAGCGCGGGCCAGGCGTCACGGGCGAGCAGAAACGGACTGGTGAGCATCAGCGAGATGATCAACTGCCAGCGGTCGATCGGAAACTCGGCGATCGGCGCGACGTGCTGGATGCCGGCGCCGGCGACGATCAGATCGAGGCGGCCGAAGCGCTCCAGCGCCGCGTCGACCGCGGCGGCGTTGGCGCCGGCGTCGGCGAGGTCGGCCTGGTGGGGGATCCCGGGCCCGTCCGGATCGGGCCGCAGGTCGACGGCGAGCACGTCGACGCCGTCGGCGTGCAGCCGCGCCGCGACCGCGCGGCCGATCCCGCTCGCCGCCCCGGTGACGATCGCCGCGCGGCGGTCGCTCATGTCTCAGCCCCCCGGCTTCGGCCGCGCCCGGGGCTCGCCGGCCGCGGCTGGCGGGGTGCTCCCGAGGGCCGCGTCGAGACTGCGACGAACGCCTCGTAGACCTCCTTGAGCGCGCCGCGCTGGCGGGCGGTGAGCCGCGAGTCGGCGGCGATCGCGTCGAGCACGGCGTTGCGCTGCGGCTCGTCGCCCGGGGGCGACATGCCGGCCCGCTCGTAGAGCACGTCGGAGGACAGCTTCAGCGCTCGGGCGATGCCGTCCAGGACGTTCTGTGACGGCGCCCGCAGCCCGCGCTCGATCTGTGACAGATACGGATTGGAGATCCCCGCCAGCTCGGCGAACTGTCGCATCGAGAGCTCGGTGAGCTCACGCTGCTGGCGGATGATCTCGCCGAGCGTGGACGCTGAGCGGTCGGGCATCGCCGCAGGAGCATAGACCCGACCGCCCCGCGACGACGCGCGCCCGGCCGCCGGCGCCGGCGCAGCCGGGCACTCGACCGCTCCTACATGTCCATGCCGCCGTTGATGCCCCACACCGCGCCGGTGATGTACGAGGACTGGTCGGCGGCGAGGAAGTGCACGACCCGGGCGATCTCGTCGGGACGGCCGAGGCGCCCGACGGGGATCTGGGCCTTGAGCTTGTCCATCACCTTGTCGGGGATCGACTCGAGCATCTCGGTGGCGATGAAGCCCGGGGCGACGGTGTTGACGGTGATCCCGATCCCGTCATCGCCGAGCTTGCCGGCCCGCGCGAGCTGATGGCAGGCCTCGCGCGCCATCGTCTTGGTGAGCCCGAACAGGCCGGACTTCGAGGCGGCGTAGTTGGCCTGGCCGATGTTGCCGGTCTCCCCGATCACCGATGAGATGTTCACGATCCGGCCTGACCCGCGCTCGATCATGTGCGGCAGCACCGCCTGGGACATGAAGAACGCGCCCGACAGGTTGACCGCGATGACCTTGTACCAGTCCTCGTCGGTCATCTTCAGCACGCTCTTGTCGATCGTGATCCCGGCGTTGTTGACGAGCACGTCGAGCCGGCCGTGGGTCTCGATCACCTCGGTGATCGTGCGCCGGCAGTCCTCCGCCGAGCCGATGTTGCCCTGATGAATGCTGGCCTTGACGTCCTCCTCGGTGGCGAGCTCGTGCTGGAACGCCCTGGCGTGCTCGGCGTCGCGTCCGTAGCCGGCGGCGACGATCGCGCCCTGGTCGGCGAAGCTGCGCGAGATCGCCGCGCCGATTCCGCGCGTGCCGCCGGTGACGAACACGACCCGGCCGTGCATCCGCGGCCGGTGAGCGCGATCACGCAGGGGGCTGAAATCCGGGGTCTCGGCGCCTTCGGTGATCTCTGTCGACATTGATCCTCTCCTCTCGTTACGGGACGGTGGGTGAGCGCGCGGGGGACGCTCATCGGCCGGGCGGCCGACGCGGTCAGCGCTCGGAGCGCTCCCGCAGCCAGTCGGCGAGCTCGGGCCAGATCTCCCGGCGAGCCGCCGAGCCGGCGATCAGGCCGATGTGACCGCCGGGGCGGTCGATATGGGTCACATCCTGGCTGGCGACCAGGTCGAAGATCGGCATCGTCCCGGGGCGGGGGGCGATGTGGTCGGCGCCGGCGGTGACGACGAGCACGTTCTGCTCGATACGCCGCAGGTCGACCAGCCGGCCGCGGAGGCGCACGCCACGGCCGACGAGCGCGCCGTCGCGGTACATGAGCTGGATCCACTCCGCCCACGCTCGGCCGGGGAAGTCCGGATTGTCGGCGACCCACTTGGCCATCGACTGATAGGCATCGCGACGGGCGTCGCCCTGCTCGATCGACTGCCACAGCCGGCGGTAGGTCGTGAAGAAGTTCGTCACCGGCTTGAGCAGCTTGTTGGCGAAGTCGACCGCGCTGCCCGGCAGCATCCGCCAGTGCTCGGCGACGCCCTCCACGTCGAACGACGGGTCGCCGACCCACTTGGCATAGCGTGAGTCACGCCCGTCGATCGGCATCGTCAGCAGCGCGAGGTTGCGCACGGCGGTGGCGCGTTCGCCGTCGTGGTCCATACCGCAGTACATCGCCGCCAGCGTGGCGCCGATGCACCAGCCCAGCATCGTCAGCTCGTCGGCGCCGCTGGCTCGCAGCGTCTCGCGCACCGCCCAGTGCAGCTCGTCGCAGACGAACTCGGCGAGGCCCATGTCGGCATCCTCCTCGTCGAGCTCGCCCCAGTCGAGCAGGAACACGTCGAAGCCCTCTCCGATCAGGTACTCGACGAGCGAGCCTCCCGGCCGCAGGTCGAAGATCTGCGGACGGTTGATCAGCGCGAACACCAGCAGCAGGGGCACCTCGTAGCGCCGCTGGTCGGAGCGATAGCGGTACAGCGTGGTGTTGCGATGGGTCCACACGACGTCGCGCTCGGTGGCGCCGATCACGGCGTCCTCGGTGGTCAGCACGATGTTGGCGAACTCGAACGCCGTCGCGGGCGCGCGCGCGATCCGCTCCAGCGCGTTCATCGCGTCGCCGAGCGCCCGCGCCCGCGCGGCTCGTCGCTGCCGTTGGTATGGGCCACGGGGGCGCGCTGCTCCGGTTCGCTCCCCGCGGGCGTGGCGGCGGCCGGCTCGCCCCGGGCGGGCGCGGCGGCGGCCGGCTCGTGACGGTCGAGCTCGTCGCGCAGCTGCTCGACCTCCTGGAGCACGCGCTCGAGCTTGTCCTCGTTGCGATGCAGCTGGCGGGCGAGGCGGACGATGTCGGCGCGGCCCGCGATCCGCAGGGTGCGCAGCCCGAGGTCGGCGAGGTCGGAGCCGATCCGCGTCAGCGCGGCGACGTTCTCGGCGGTATGCGCGAGCAGCGCGCCGAAGCTCGGCGTCCCGACCGTATCCTCGAACGCCCGCGCGGTGCGCGACTCGGCCTGTTCATACAGGGCGCGCACCTGATCGGAAGGGGATGGCTTTGCTCCGTCGTCGCGGGCCGGCATTCGTTCTCCTCGATCGCTTGTCCGGGTACGGCCACCGCGGCGCGTCGCCCGATGCTCTCCCGCCGGGCCGGCGCGCGGAGACCGTCACCGAGGCTACACCCCACGCCGGAAACGGCGCAAGCTCAACACGATCCGCGCCGCACGCTCATCGCGACGGGCGGCGCAGGCGATCGACCAGCGCACGAAACGGCGCCAGCAGGAACGCGAGCAGCCCGAGCGCGGCCGGCACGATCGCCGCCACCGCCAGGGCGATCGCGCTGAGCGCTCCGAAGATCAGCCCGACGGCGCCGACCAGGGCGTGGGTGAGGGAATCTCTGAGCCGGCGCACCGCAGCCAGATGCTACGCCGCGGCCGCCGTCCCGATCGCGTCCGGCGTAGCGTTGCCGATCAGCGGGTATTGAATCGGTGTGCGGAGCATTGCGCCCAGCCTGAACACGACCTATGTGGCGGTGCCGAGCGCGATCGGCACCGCGCGGACCGCTCTTGCGCAGTTCGCGCGCGGAGCCGGCGCGTCACCTCGCGCGGTCGAGGCCGTTGCGCTGAGCGTGTCGGAGGCGATGACCAACGCGGTCGTTCACGCCTACCGCGGCCGGCCCGGGTCGATCCAGGTGTCGGCTGCGGTCGTCGCCCGCGAGCTGTGGATCCTGATCGCCGACGAGGGGTGCGGGCTGCAGCCGCGCGCCCACCGTCCGGGCCTCGGTCTCGGCCTCGGCCTGATCTCCGAGGTGTCCGACGATCTGACGGTCGTCCCGCGCGCGGGCGGAGGAACCGAGGTGCGGATCCGGTTCGACCTCGGCGACGCGGTGCGCCTGCGGTCGGCGTCGCCCGCCACGGTCGAGCGCGATCGGGGAAGCCGGGGGTCGGGACGCGGGTCGCGCCCGTCGGCGTCGGCGATGTCGATCCTCCGCTGACCCCGGCCGCAACGGCGACGCGGCCCCGCCTGTCCCGAGCCGCGCGGTCAGGAGCGGGGATCGCGCGCGTCGGCCACCTCGCCGCCGACGCCGACCTTCTCGACGATCACGTACTCGCCGCGCACCTCCACCACGGTCTCGACGAGCGGCGTCTCGTGTCCGCGCGCGAGCGCGAACCGGCGCGGGCCGGCCCGCACCTGCTCGTACTCGCTCGGGGTCAGGCCGATCAGCTCGTTGCAGCCCAGGCGCGCGCACTCGCAGCGGAAGGCGACCGGGGCGTCGGGCTCACCCGGCCACTGCCCGCGCCGGATGCCCTCGTTGACCGTGCGAAACACATCTTCGTTGATCGCCAGCCGGCGCTCGAGCTCCTCGGTCATGCCGGCTCGACGGTGCGATGAGCGCCGGCCGCCTCGTAGAGCGCCTCGATCGCCCGCGCCTGCCCGACGGCGTCGGCGCGGCCGAGCAGCGGCGCCGCCTCGCCGGCGATCGCCGCCGCGAGATTGTCGGCCTCGAGACGGTAGGAGCTGACGACGGGACAGTCGATGCGCTCGATCGCGCCCCCGCGACGCAGCTCGATCTCCGGCCGGCGGCAGTGCCACGGGTCGGCGACGTACAGGCTCCCCTCGTCCCCGACGACCTCGAGGTCGTGGCGGTTGGCCAGCGACAGTCCCGCATCGAAATGCGCCAGGACGTCGCCCGGGAATCTCAGCGACCCGACGAAGGCGACGTCGACGCCGTCACCGCCGGTCACCTGGTCGCCGGCGACGCTGACCGGCTCGCCGGCCAGCAGCCGGGCGGCGCTGACGCAGTAGCAGCCGACGTCCATCAGCGCGCCGCCCTCCAGGCCGGCGCTCAGGCGGACGTCGGCGGCGTCGGTGAGCGGGAAGCTGAACGCGGCGCGCACGAGCGAAAGGCGGCCGATGGCGCCGGTGGAGACGAGGTCCACGACGCGCGCGGTCTGCGGATTGTGGCGGTACATGAACGCCTCCATCAGCAGGCGACGGCGCGAGGCGGCGAGGTCGAAGGCTGCCTGCACGTCGGCGGCGCGACGCCCGAGCGGCTTCTCGCACAGCACGTGCTTGCCGGCCAGCAGCGCCCGCCGAGCCCAATCGAGGTGCAGCGCGTTGGGCAGCGAGACGTAGACCGCGTCGACGTCGTCGTCGGCCAGCAGGTCCTCGTAGCTGCCGTACGCCCGCTCGATGCCGCGCTCGCGCGCGTACCCCCGTGCGCGCTCGCCGTCGCGGCTGGCGACGGCCAGCACGTCGCACCGCGTCGACTCCGCGACGCCCGCCAGGAACGCGTCGTTGATGCGGGCGGTCGACAGCACGCCCCATCGCACGGTCACGCCGGCCACCTCGCGGGCCGGGGTCAGCCGATCGGCCCGGCGCGACCCGGATCCGAGCCTCGCGGCTCGTCGCGCCCCTCGGGCTCGCCGTTGATCGCTCCCCGGAAGTCGTGGATGCTGCGGCCCACCGCGCGCCCCACCTCGGGCAGACGCTTGGGCCCGAGCACGAGCAGTGCGACGACGAGAATCAGAAGCAGGTGCGTGGGCTGGAGAATGTCGGAGACCATCGGGAGGAGAGTACAGCGTGGCTGACAGCGCAACGGCGTTCGCGCCTGGACGCGTGAACCTGATCGGCGAGCACACCGATTACAACGAGGGACTGGCCCTGCCGTTCGCGATCAGTCAGGGCGTGACCGTCCGCGCGCGGTCCAGCGGCGACGGCCGCGTCCACGTGACCGCCTCCGATCTCGATGCCCGAGACGTCTTCGCACTCGACGCGCCCGCGCCGGTCGCGGGCTGGCGGGCGTTCGCCCGCGGCGCCGTCGCCGAGCTCTCCCGGGACGGCCGGCGCCTGACCGGCGCGCGGCTGGAGATCAGCGGCTCGGTGCCGAGGGGCTCCGGGCTGTCCTCCTCGGCCGCGCTCGAGGTGGCGCTGTCCCTGGCCCTGCTGGCGGTCAGCGGCTCGCCGGCGCCCGACCGGCTGACGCTGGCGCGGATCTGCTCGCGCGTCGAGAACGACTGGGTGGGGGCGCAGAGCGGGCTGCTGGACCAGATCGCGTCGCTGTTCGGCGAGCCCGATCATGCGCTGCTGATCGACTTCCGATCGCTCGACGTCACCCCGGTCGTGCTCGACCTGGGCGCCTATTCGCTGGTCACCCTGGACTCCGGCGAGCGCCATGCCAACGCGGGCAACGCGCAGGCCGGGGAGGCCGGGGAGGCCGGGGCGGCCGGGGCGGCCGGGGAGGCCGGCTACAACCGGCGTCGCGCCGAATGCCGGTCGGCCTGCGAGCGGCTGGGCGTCGAGAGCCTGCGCGACGTGACGCTCAAGCGCGCCGCCACGCTGCCCGATCCGCTCGCCGCGCGGGCCTGCCACGTGATCACCGAGAACGCGCGCGTCGTCGCGACCGTCGCCGCGCTGCGCGCGGGCGACCTCGAGCGGGTCGGCGCGCTGCTCAACGAATCGCACGCCAGCCTGCGCGACTGCTTTGCGATCTCGACCCCGGCGGTCGAGGCTGCGGTGCGGCGGCTGCACGACGCCGGCGCGATCGGCGCCCGGATCATGGGCGGCGGGTTCGGCGGTGTCGTGCTCGGGCTGCTGGCGCCGGGGGCGAGCCCGCCGTCGGACGCGATCGCGGTACGGCCCGGGCCGGGCGCCCGAGTGCAATGACCGCGCCCCGTCACGGCGGCCTGGCCACGACCGACGGGTGAGCGCTAACATCCGCGCGTCGCCGACCCTCGCGACCGCGGGGGAGGTGTGCGTTGAACAGCAGGCGCAGCGGGTGGCACGGGCCGAGAGGAGTCAGATGGATCGTGTGGGCGACGGGGCGGCGGTGAGCCGTCCGCGACGCGCGGCGGTGATGGCCGACGTCGGGCGGCTGGCGGGGGTGTCGCACCAGACCGTCTCGCGCGTGATCAACGGCAGCCGCCACGTCAGCCCGCAGACCCGCGAGCGGGTGATGGCGGCGATGCGCGAGCTCGGCTACCAGCCCAACCCGATCGCCCGGGCGCTCGTCACCGGCCGCACGCGCACGCTC
>JBELAG010000008.1:0-68687 GCA_049509055.1 Solirubrobacteraceae bacterium | reverse complement strand
CGGCACGCCGAGCGCGATCGGCACCGGCAGGATCAGCACGACGAAGAACACGATGAACCCGGCGAGCACGACGCCGTGCGACACGAGCTTGCTGAGGGCGCCGAAGTAACGGAGCGAGAGCACGAACACAAACCCGGCGCCGACCAATGACCACACGAGACCGGCCACGGCGTACCGGGCCAGCACGGGCGAGGTCTGTTCGCCGGTGATCCGCCCCGACAGCCGCTGCTTGAGCTGCTGGCGTGCCCGCTGCTTGAGATCGGGCTCGCGCAGCCACTCGGAGAGGATCTGATAGCCGTCGCGGTCGAGGAACGGGTTGACGTTGAAGAAGGCGCCGACGTACGCCGCGAACGCGAGCTGGAAGAACACGTCCCTCACGTTGCCACGCGGCGCGACCGCGCAGGCGATCGAGAACACGGCGCCGAGCGAGAAGTCCGAGACCGGGCCTGCGGCGCTGATCAGGATCCGGTGCATCCGCGGCTCGAAGTACGCCTCGCTGCTGTCGACGAACGCGTAGGGGAAGATGAACACCAGTCGCAGACCGGCGCGGCGGGTGCTGCGGCCGTAGTGCGCGAGCGCGAGCCCGTGGGCGATCTCGTGAACGGCGACGATCGCGAACCGGCCGAGGATGAACACCGCCCCGCCGATCACGAGCTTGTGCGCGACCACCAGCGGCGTGCCGTACCGCGCGCCGACCAGATAGGAGAACACGATCAGCCCGGCCAGCGACAGCAGGACGAGGCAGGTTGCCGACAGCGGTGAGAAGTAGATCCGCCCCCAGTGGCGGTAGGCGCGCTCGAAGTAATCGGCGATCCAATCGAACGTTCGCTCCCGCGTGCGGAACGCGCGCGCCAGCAGCCCGGGCCTGGCCTCCGGGGCGGGCAGCGGCGCCACCCCGTCGAGCATCCCGCGCTCGCCGAGGTCGGCGAGCAGACGCGCGAGGCGGCCCGGTCCGGTGGGCCCGTGCAGCTCTTTGGACTGGGCGATCATCTCGGCGACCGTCAGCTTGCCGTCGGCCAGCGGCACGAGCTGCGCATCCTGTTCGTCCATCCGCATGAACGCGCCGCCGCGCAGGTCGCGCAGCACATAGCCATCCTCGAGGCGCTTGAGTGCCCAGCCGGAGCGCAGCCGCGGCCGCATCGCTCCGTCCAGCGACGTCGCGGCGGCGGAGCGCAGGCCGAGTTGCGTCGCGTTGACCGGGACGATGACGGTCGCGTTCGGGTTCGCCAGGTTCCGCGAGTCCGCCGGCGCCACCGCGGCCGCGGCGGGGCTGGCGGGCTGCTCGACGCGCAACACGACGTTGCCGAGACGGATCTCATTGCCGGCAAACAGGAGGCGGGGCGCTGACAGCGGCTGGCCGGAGACGATGACCCCGAACCGCGAACCGGCGTCCTCGATGACCGGCCCCTCCGCGCCGGGCATGATCCGCGCGTGCAGCCTCGAGACCGAGCGATCGTCGAGCTTGACCGTCGCGTCGTCGCCGCGGCCGATCGTCATCGCATCCTTGATCGGGAGCCGGATGCCGCCGGGAAGCACGAGCACGAGCGGCTCGGGGAGCGGCACGCCCTGGAGCCCGTCAGCCACCGCTGGTCACCGGCTGCCAGGCCGGGTGGGCGGCCTGGGTCGCGAGGGTCGTCGTCGCCGCCGGCTGCGCGGGGTTGACCGCGACGATCGTGCCGATCGAACCCGACCCGCACCCGTTGTAGGGCTGCATGACCGCCAGCTCCTTGCCGTCGGATTGCCAGCTGACCTGACACGCATTGGTCAGCACCGGCTGCGCGCCCTTGAGCGCGAAGTCTCCGCTGGGAACGATGTAGAGGTCGGAGACGTTGGTGGCGAGGTTCGAGATCAGCGCGATCGACTTGCCCCGCGGCGAGAACGCGCCCGCCACGACGCCGTGATTGGCGGTCGCGTCCGATGTCACCGGCGTGACGCGGCTCCACGTTGCGGCCTGTGCCGAGAACGCGACCGTGCTGTGGTACTCGAGCAGGCCGAAGTTGTTCCCACCATTCTGCGTACCGAGCACGAGGATCTCCGAGCCGCTCGGGGACCAGTTCACCTGGCCGCCGAGCTGCCAGCCGGCTGGAGGATTCGCGCACGACGGCGCGAGCAGCGCCGGGACCGGCGCGAGCACGCCAAAGCACAGCTGGGACGAGCTCGACGCGTGCGCTACGAACGCGATCACGTTGACCTTCATCGTCGGCGCAAACGACGGGTCGCGGTCAGAGACGCCCGATGCCGGCTGGGTGAGCGCGAACGGCGCCGCTCCCTTGGTTCCGGGCGTCAACACCATGAGCTGATCGCCCTGCGCGTAGACGAGGCGGGATCCGTCGGGACTCCACGCTGGTTCCGCTTGAGCCGACGAGCTGCTCGGGACGGGCGTCGCCGGCTTCTTCGATCCCGGTGTGACCACGTCGACGATCTGGCCGTTGTCGTAGGACAGCTCGGGTGACGGCGCCGGCGGGCCGGTCGAGACGAGCACGTCGACCGCTGCTCCCTTGGCGACCTTGGCGCCCGCGGCCGGCTGCGTGCCCGTGACGGTGCCGGTCGCCGCCGCGGACGTCACCTTGACGGTCGACGGCACGAGACCCAGCTGTGACAGCTTCGCCATCGTCGTCGCCGCGTTGCTCTGCGATGCCGGGATCGGGATCGACCCGGTCCCTGCCTCCTTGGCCACGATGGCGAGCGCCTTCGGGCTCGACGAGCCGGCCACGGCCGCCGCTGCGGCGACCGCCGCCGCGGCCGCCGGGGTCAGCGTCGCGCCTGAGCTCGTCGTGGCGGCGCCGCCGGCCGCGCCCGCGGTTCGAGGCGCTGCCAGGAACACTTCGACCGCGGTCCCGATCCGCACCGTCGTCCCCGCGAGCGGGATCTGGCTGGCGATCGTCCCGCTGGGGTTCTCCGGTTGAGGTGACACCGCGCCGAGCGTGAGCTGGTTTGACTGCAGTGCCGCGTATGCCTGGCCCGGAGTGTCGCCCTTGACCGAGCCGACCACCACCGTCGTCGGCCCCTTGTACACCGTGACGGTGACCGCGGTGCCCTTCTTGACCTTCTTCCCGGCGGCCGGTATCTGGCCGGCGATCGTTCCGGCCAGCTTGCTCGAGCCCGCCACCGAGAATTGGATCGGCGAGATCCGCAGGCCCGCGGCGTTGAGCAGCTTCTGCGCGACGGCGATCCGCGTGCCCTTCAGCTGCGGCACCACGGTCGGCTTGGGCAGCAGCTTGATCGCGAGCACGGCGAGCGCCGCCACCACCGGGACGACGACCGCGAGCCACCACGGCAGCCAGGACCGTTGCCGGTAGATCCCCGCGCGGGCCGGCGGTGGGGCGTCGGGCTCGACCCCTGCCGGGGCGGCGGTGACCTGAAAGCGCCGCTCCTTGGTGCGGCCGATCCAGATCTGCTTGGGGGGAAAGACGGTGAACGAACACTCGATCGCGTTCCCGGGCTCCAGCGCGATGCTCGGTTGCGCAAACCGGAAGCGGCACTCGTCATCGGTGTCCTGCGCGCTGATCGCGGCCACCGTCCGCGCGTTGGCGCGGTTGCGGACGATCAGCTTGTAACGGGCCTTGAGCCGCCCGGTCGCGCGCTCGGGGCGCAGCTCGGTCGCAATCTCGAAATACGGGCCGATCGTCACGCTCGCCGCGGCGGCGGCCACCTCCCCGCCGAAGGTCCGCGACGCCGCGACGACCTCGAACGACCACGCCCGGGCGTGCGCCGCGGGACTGCGCGGCGGATGGACGTGGATCTGGACCTCCTGCTCGTAGGTCCCCGCGGTGCCGTACGGCACGAGATACGCGGTCGCCGGCGCGATCGTCCACCAGTCGGCGGGCAGCCCGCGCACGGACAGATCGAAGTTGTCGACGACCTCGGACTGATTGCGGATCAGGCCGAGGATCGTCGCCCGCGCGCCGGGCGCCACCGAAAGCGAGACGATGCCCGACGCCGGGCCGTCGTCATCCGGCAGCCGGAGCATCAACGCGGCGGCCCCCGGCGGCGGCCGGTGGGAGTCCGCCGCGCCGGGCGACCATGGCCGGCGACCGGCGGGCCCGGCGGCTTCGGGGGCCAGCGTGATGTTCGGATCCAGCGCCGCTGCGGACGCCGCGCCGTGCACGTCGGCGCTCGCCGCGGCCTCCGTGGCCTGCACCGCCGGCATGAAGTTCGTCGGCTCCCAGCGCAGGTACTCCCCGCAGGCGCAGAAGTCGCGGTCGTCGGGGTTCTCGCACCCGCAGCTTCGGCACACCCTCATGCCGGATCTCCGTCACGCGGCGGGGAGGTCTTGACCCGCAGCCGGTAGCCCACGTGTGCCGGCTTGAGCTGCTCGATCAACCGCGCCGCCGCCGCCAGTCGCGGCTCCGACAGCGGCGCGTCGCAGTACACGACAAACGCCGGCGGCGGCGGCGGCTCGGACTCGCCGAGATCAAGCGACCATGTCACCGAGCCGCCGTCCTCCACTCGAAACGGGACGCCGGGGAAGGCGAGCGACAGCGCGAGCTCCAACCCCTCGCGGGTTCCGCGCCTGCGCATCAGCTCGGGCGCCCTGCGGACGATCGCGCGGCGCTCGTCGCCGGAGCGCGCCTCATCGTGCACGAGGCCGAGCCATTCGGTGAGGAGATCGAGGACGTCGCGCGGCGCGTACGCCGGGTCGAAGTGCTCGGTGAGGTTGTCCAGGGTGGCCAGCACCGGGTCGAGCAGGCCCTCCAGCGCCTCCACGAATCGCATCCCGAAGTCTCCGTCGGCATAGACCCCGGGAAGGTTGTCGCGCAGCAGCCGGCGCGCTGACACCGGCGCGGGAGCCGGATCGACTCCCACCGCGCGGTCGATCTGCACCGTCCCGAAGCCGGCCCCGGTGAAGGTGGCATAGGGGCCGCGGCGGGTTGTCCCGTCGGTCACCGTGTCACTCGCGATGGATCGCCTTGACGATGTGGCGACCGGAGGCGATCAGCTCGTCCGCGCCGAGCACGATGCGGCTGTCGGTGGGCTGGGGCGCCTGCGCCCCGGTAGCCAGGTCGGTCTCGTACATCCGCAGGATGTTGACGAACTCCACGCCGTTGATCGCATACACGATTCCGTACAACTCACCCTGGTTCAACGCCCGGCCCACGGGCCAGCCGGCACCGAGCCCGTCCGGTGACCCTCCGACCAGCGGATTGAGGAACACGTACAGCGCATGGGCGACGTCGTGCTGCACGCGCTCCGGGTCGGCCAGTGGCGACGCCCGCACGTCGACGACGACGCTGACCCCACGCAGTGCCACCGGCAGCAGTCGAATGCTCGTGCCGAGCAGGCGATCCTCGTCGAGGCGCTCGGCGAGCTCGCGCATGAGCTCCTCGCCCGGAACCAGCTCGGAGAGCTCGAGGAGACGATCGGCGGGTTCGACGCGCGGCACAACATGGACCCGGACCGGGCCGGATTGTTGGGACCCGACGCACACCGCCCGGGCGACCTTCGGCGACGCCGACACCGTGAGCCGTTCGAAGTCCTCGGCGGTGACCGCCCGGGAGCGAGCCCGGAGGTCGAGTCGCGCCCGGTCCCGCGCGCGATCGCCGGGCTCGGCGTCGACCCCACCGGCGGCCGCGCGCGGATTGGTCACCGCCGCAACACCGGGGACGGGGGACGCCAGCACCGTCAGCGCGTGCGGGGCGACATCGCCCTCGCGCCCCCCGCCGTGACGGTACCGGCTCATCCGCAACGCGGAACCGATCACCGGGACGGCCCCGTAGCGGCGCCAGCCGCCATCCGGCTGCCGGATCGCCGGGCCGAAGCGCACCTCGCCGCGCTCGCGATCGAGCAGGAAGTGACGATCCGATGCGGAGCTGGACTGGAAGGACGCCACTTCCTGCCAGGCGACCCAGCTCTCCTCTCCGGGCTCGCGAACCTCGAGTGCCTCACCGTCGGCGAGCGCCAGCACCGGACCGTAGGCCAGCGGATACGACACCCCCGGGCTGCCGTCACTCACACCGAGCAATTCCCCCACGACCGTGGCGGCGTGACTGGCCGGGACGTGTCCGCCGGCGACGAGCGCGCTCACCGCGGCGATCTCCGGTCCGCTGCTGTAGCCGGCCGGCCCACCGGGACGCTCGTGCTCCCCCAGGCGGCACCGCAGCCAGTGGAGGCGGTGACCGGCGAGCTCGACCGGTCCCGCCCGGTGAGGCAGCTCGAGCGTGACCGTGCCACCGCCGAGGACGAAGCCGCCGGTCTCGTCGCCGACGATCGTCGCGGCATGCCACTCGCCGCCGTCCCCCGACGATTCCCAGGTGAGCGGAGGGTCGGCGGGGTCGATGCCGAATCCCCGGGCCTGAGCGCAGTCGACGACGATCCGGACGAGCAGCCCGGCGGTCGAGACGCCGAAGCCGAGCAGCAGCGCGTCATCCGGCGACGGCGGGCTTCCGAACGGAGTGCGCGCGGAGTCGGCCGGCTCGAGCCGCTCCCCGTCCGCCGTGATGACGTTCCGGACCTCTCCCCCTCGCTGTACCGCGTAGGCGGCGAGACCGGCGACGGGGATCACCAGGTCATGATCGGTGGCGAACACGATCGGATCGCGGCTGGCGGTGCGGGGCGATGACACCTCGGTGCCGGCGGGGACCGTGACGCCGGCTCCCGGCCGATCGAGCAGGAAGCGGACGTCTGCGGTGGCGACCCCCGAAGCAGCCGGGCGAAGACCGACCAGTTCAAGCAAACCGAGGTGCAGGCGCTCCGGAATCCGGTTGATCCGGTAGATGAGGATCTCGCTCAGCCACGCGAACAGCTCGATGAGCGTGATCCCCGGGTCCGACACGTTGTGATCGGTCCAGTCGGGCGAGTGACGGACGATGCGCGTGCGTGCTTCGCTGACCAACTCCTGGAAACGGACGTCGTCGAGCTGGATCTCCGGTAGCACGGCCTGCATACCGTACTGCCGACGACGTCCGCCTTCTGTGAAGTTGTTCGCACGCCGATCGCTGTGTTGAATACCGCCTTTCAGCGGCGTAGTCTCGACGACCGTGCCGCCGCTGGTCAGCGATGGAGCGATGATCTCGTGCTCGATGGCGATGCCGCCGATGCCGGTGCCGCTGGCGGTCGTGCCGATGGGAACTCCCGTCACCGCCGACACGCCGGCGGCAAACATCCAGGCGTTTGCGCCGATGGTCAACATCCCGACCTTCGGGATGTGCGGGACGATGTCCAATCCGGTCGTCGCCGCCGCCACCGCCGCCAAGCTCGGAGTGTTCTCTCCGGCGCCGTGCGTCCCGGCGACCGCGTCCCCGTGGACGCCGGGCGCCGCCAAGGTGATGATCAACGACCAGCCTGCCCTGCACTCCGGGTGCACAGCGATGTGCACATGGGGCGGTGTGATCACGATCTCCGATCCCGGCAACGACGGCACCGTCCTCGTCAACTGACATCGGCCCGTCGTCGTCCTTGCGATGAGTACGCGCGCGGCTTATGCTCGCGTCGTGGACCGCGACGAGCACCGGTCGGAGGCTGCGCAACTGCGGCGCCCGCCGTCCGCAGCGCCCGGCCACGACGCCCGTTCGGACGGGGATCCGGTGGCGGCGCTTGCCGCATGCGTCGGCAACCGCAACCTGACGCGGGTGATCGCCCGGCTGCGTGACGGAGAGGGGATTCTCGGCGGCGGAGTGGTCCACCCCGACGTGGAGTCGGCGATCGCCGCTGCGAGCGGCCGCGGACAGCCGCTGGACCCCGGCGTCGCGCACTCCACCGGCGCGGCGCTCGGAGACTCGTTCGCCGACGTCCGGGTGCATCACGACGACCATGCCGCCGCGCTGTCCCGGGCGGTGTCGGCGCGAGCGTTCACCGTCGGGCGCGACATCTTCTTCGGCGCCGGGGAGTACAGCCCGTCGACCCCCGGAGGCCGGCAGCTGCTGACGCACGAGCTCGCCCACGTCGTGCAGCAGCGCGGCGCGGCTCAGACCGGTCCGCTCACGGTCTCCGAGCCCGGTGACGCGCTCGAGCGCGAAGCCGAGGCCGCGGCCGGTGGACTCGGCTGAGCGGGTCGTGAGCACGCCAGCCGAGACGCGCCTGGACTGGTTCCGGTTCTTGGAGGCGCGCCTGCGCACGGCGGTCGGAGCGGCAATCGCGGCGGGAAGCGATCCCGACGACGCGCTGCGCGGGCTGTACATCTCCGACGAGCAGGCGCTCGACCTCGCCGCCGCAGATGAGCCCGAGCCGCAGCTGCGGTCCCAGCGCCTCGGACAGGCGATCGAACGGCTCGGCCTCGATGCCCTGGAGGGCACCGTGCTCGCGGTGTGCGCCGCCCCGGAGCTGCATCCGCGCTTCGGACGGCTGTACGCCTACCTCCAGGACGATGTCACTCGACGTCTGGCCAGCCCCCGACTCGCCGCCAACCTCCTGTCGGGAGATGGAGTGCAGCCCGGTGACGTGCTGGCGTGCTTCGCTCCCGGAGCCACCCTCGCCCGCCGTGGCGCGGTCCGGACGGTGGCGGCGGATCCGGGCATGACGCTCGCGGACCGCCCGGTCAGGCCGGCCGATCGCCTGGCGGCATTCCTGCTGGGGGCTGACGAGCTCGCCGCGGCGGGCGAAGGCGTCCGGCTGCGGCGGGTGGCGCCGCCGCCGGTCACCGGCCGGCGGGACACGGTGCAGCGGCTGGCGCTGCTGCTGGCGGCGCGCACACGCCTCCCGCTGATCGTCTGCGGCGCCGACGCCGCCGCCGTGCTCGCCACGGCCGCGCAGGCACCGTTGATGGTGCTGGGCGTCCGCGATCTGGAGCGGGCGGGGGCGCTGGCCGACGGGCGGCTGGCGGCGGCGCTCACGCCCGCGCTGTTCTGTCTGGACGGCCTCGACGATCTGACGCCGGCCGAGCGCACATCCCTGCTGGCGACGCTCGACGACACGCCCGAACGGCTGATCCTGATCGCCGGCTCCACGCGTGAAGCGGTCGCGCTCAGCGACCGCACCACCCTGATGGTCGACGTGCCGCTGCCCAGCTTCGGCGAGCGCAGCCGGGCCTGGGTGCAGTTCACCGGAACCGATCGGGTGCGCGAGGTCGCGGCCAAGTTCAGGCTCTCGGTGCAGCAGATCCGGGCCGGAGCGGAGGTCAGCGTCGTGTCCGCGCAGGCGCGCGGGCTGACCGCGCCGGAGTCCTCGGATCTCGACCTCGGCGCGCGACAGGCCTCCTCGTCGCGGCTGGGTGAGCTCGCCTCGCACCTGCGACCGGCCTACGGGTGGTCCGACCTCGTGCTGCCCGACCGGCAGCTCGATCTGTTGCGCTCGGTCTCGGCGTACCTCCGTCATCGCGACCGGGTTCTGTCGGAGTGGGGCTATGAGGCGACGGTGTCACCGACCCAGGGCTTGAAGGTCCTGTTCGCGGGGGAGTCGGGCACCGGCAAGACGATGGCCGCCCAGGTGCTCGGCGCCGAGCTCGGCCTCGACCTGTTCCGGGTGGACCTGGCGACGATCGTGTCCAAGTACATCGGCGAGACCGAGAAGAACCTCGAGCGCATCTTCAGCGCCGCCGACGGCTCCAACGCGATCCTGTTCTTCGACGAGGCCGACGCGCTGTTCGGCAAGCGATCGGAGGTTTCGGACTCCCATGACCGCTATGCGAACATCGAGGTCTCCTACCTGCTGCAGCGGATGGAGGCCTACCCGGGCGCGGTGATCCTCGCCACGAACTTCCGGCGCAACATCGATGAGGCATTCGCGCGCCGGCTGGACTTCGTGATCGACTTCCCGTTCCCCGAGGCCGAGGACCGGCGACGGATCTGGCAGCTGGTGATCCCGCCGGAGGCCCCGGTGGCCGACGACGTCGATCTCGACTTCCTCGCCAACCAGTTCAAGCTGTCAGGGGGCGCGATCCGCAACTGCTCGCTCGCCGCGGCGTTCCGGGCGGCCGACGAGGGGGGCGGAATCGAGATGCGCCATCTCGTGCGAGCGGTCGCCCAGGAGTACGGCAAGCAGGGACGGCTCACGCTCGAGGCCGACTTCGAACGGTTTCACGCGGCGCTCCGTCTCGACGGACGGGGCTGATCGGATTCCTTACTTGCTGAGCGGCGGGTTGAAGCGCACGAACTCGGCTGCCATCGCGTCGGGCATCAAGACGCCCTTCTTGTCCTTGTCCGGGTGGGCCGACCAGCGTGCGAGGACCTGGGTCGTCGCGCGATTGCCGGCGGCGCGCTGCAGCGCGAGCGCGCGTTCCGATGCGCGTGAAACCGACCGCGGCCCGCCCGCCGGGCCTGCCGCAGACGGCGGCGTGCGATTCGGGACCGGCCGCCGTGAGGCGTCGACGCTGGTGCGCTCGGCCATGGCGCCATCTTAGTCCGTGGCGGGCGCTCAGCCGCGGGCCAGCCGGCGATAGGTGTTGCCGAGCGCCGCGCCGATCTGCGGCCAGGTGAAGTCGCGCAGGGCGGCCCGCGCACGCTCGGGCATCTCGGCCAGCTGCCCGATCGCCAGCTGTTCGATCGCCAACACCCATTCCGCGACCGAGTCGGCACGGGCGTAGTGCTCGCCGGCGCGCAGCGGCAGGCCTTCGGCGCCCAGCGTCGTCGAGATCACCGGGCGTCCGAAGAACGACGCCTCGATCAGCTTCAGCCTCGTGCCGCTTCCCTCGAACACCGGTATCACGAGCGCGTGCGCCGCCTCGTAGAACGGGCGAAGCGAATCGACGCGTCCGTGATACGTCACCCCGGGTGCGAGCGCCCGGTCGGCCGGCCGGGCGCCGACGACGTCGAACGCGATCGCCAACCGCTCGGGCACGCTCGGCAGCACCTCCCGCACGAACCACGACAGGCCATGCTCGTAGGGCCAGTACAAGCCGTTGCCGACGAACAGCAGCCGGAGCGGGTCGGCGCCGGTGAACCGCGCCGGAGCGAGCGGGTCGTGAGCATCGCTGCCGTTCGGAGTCACCTGCACGCTCCGGGCGCCCCCGGCGAGCATCGTGTCGGCATCGGCTTGCGACACCGCCAGACACAGGTCCGCGCCGCGCCAGCAGCGCCTCTCCTCGAGGTCGATCTTGCGCCATTCGACCTCGAGATATGGGCGATGCGCCGCGGGCCGCTTCGGCGTCACCTCACGCCAGATCCGGTGTTCGATGTTGTGCGCCGAGTAGACGGTCCGACCGGGGGCGAGGCCGAGCCCGGCCAGCCCCGCGCCCGGGTGCTCGAGCTGCAGGATCGCGCCGGGATGCGCGCGCACGAGCCGACCGAGCGCGGCGCGCAGATTCGGGGTCGCGAACCGGCCCCAGGTGGCCGACTCCAGCCGCCCGCCCGGCGCCACCGGTGGCGTGTCATAGGTGACGAGCTCGATGCGCGCGTCGGGCAGCAGCCGCTCGAGCTGCTCGCGTGATGCCCGCGTCTCGTCGTACTCGGGGCCATCGTCAAAGGTCACCAGCGTGAGGTCGAATGCTCGTGACAGGCACTGCGCCAGACGGGCCGTGCGGATCCGTGTGCCGTTGTCAAGCGGCCACGGCGGCCAGGGCGTGGCGACGATCACCGTGTCCCGGGTCATCCGGCGCCGGAGCCGTTACAGTCCGCGCGCATCCGATGGTGGCCATCGCGGACACGATTCGCCGGGCAGCGGAATGCGTCGAGGACTTCCGGGGCGATTGCGAGCAGCTGGCCGCGATGATGCGCGCGTCCTGGGCGCGATCGACCGAGACGCCGTACCTGTACACCGCCGAGTTCCTCGCCGGCTGCCTCCGCTACCCTGGATCGGACGTCGCGCTCGCTCCGGCCATCTACCACGGCCCGGAGCTGGTGGCGTTCCTGGCGGGCTGTCCGCGCGGCGTGACGGTCGGGGGCGTGCCGCGCCGCGTGCTGGTCGCCACGTTTCTCACCGTCGCCCCGGCGCAGCAGTCCTCGGGCTACGGAATCCTCGTGTGGGGCGAGCTCATGCGCCGAGCCGCCCGGATGGGCTTCGACGGAGTGATCAACTACTGCGGACACGACGGACCGATGATCGCGATGATCGCGCGGACCTGCAGCCTGCTGGAGCTTCCCCTCCGCCGGGTTGCCACGTTCTCCTATCTCGCGCGGCTGATCGCGGAACCGGCCGACGCCCGCCGCGACCACCGCCGGGATGCCACGGTCGCGGAACTGCTGGTGGCGGCGTCCGCCGCGACCAGCGTGGCCGGGCTGTCGCGGCGCTGGACCGAACCGGAGGCCGAGTGGCAGCTGTCCCGGCTCGATGCGGTGTCGGTGAGCGGGACGACCGGCGGCGATCCGGCGGTGATCACCGCATATGTGGCGGCGATCGCCGACGCCGCCGAGACGAAATGCCTCGTGATCGATGACGTCCTGTGGGGCGACGCAGTGGCGCATCAGCGCGAGGCTCTCGTCCGCGACCTCGTCCTCAAGGGAGCGTCGGCGGGCGCGCGGGCGGCGATCGTTCCGATGCTCGGCTATGCCGACCTCGGTCCGTTCATCACGTCGGGATTCCGGCCGGCGCCGCATACGATCAGCGCCTATCTGACGTTGTGGGCCGACTCGCAGGCCGACCCTTGGCCCGAGCGCTATTACCTCGATGTCATCTGACACCCGGCGTGGGCCGGTGACCCTGGTGCAGGCCCTGGAGATCGTCGGGCGCCGTGACCGGGACGCCCGCGCGCCGTTCTCGGTTCGCCTCGCCTGTGGCTTCGAGGCGCTCCATCTGCGGACGTTCCTCACGGCCGAGCTGCTCGCTCGGCTGCCCCTGGCGCGTGTCGAGGTCCACACCGGCCTGTTCGACGACCTCGTCGGGACCATCGCCGATCGGGGGCGGTCCGCGGTCGACGCGATCGCGGTGGTGATCGAATGGCCCGACATCGATCCGCGATGCGGATTTCGCAGGCTCGGCGGCTGGCGGCCGTCCGACGTCGCCGACATCGTCGAGCAGGCGGACCGCCAGCTCGCCCGCCTGCAGCGCGCGATCCTCGACGCCGCCGGCCCGGTGCGGTTGGTGTGCTGTCTGCCGTCGCTGCCGCTGCCCCCGCTGTTCCCCCACGCTCCCGAGCAGAGCGGCGCCGATGAGCTTCGGCTCCGCAGCGCCGTGGCGGCCTTCGGGGCGCGCATCGCCCGACACGACGGTGTCGTCGTGTGCAGCTCCCAACGCCTGGACCAGTGGTCGCCGCCGGCGGCACGACGCGATCTGGCGACCGAGCTGATCGCCGGGTTTCCCTACACGGTCGCCCACGCATCGCACGTCGCCGTGCAGCTCGCCGCGTTGATCGCGAGCCCCGCCCGCAAGAAGGGCCTGATCACCGATCTCGACGACACGCTGTGGACCGGGAGCGTCGGCGAGGTCGGCGCCGGCGGCGTCTCGTGGAGCGGCCCCGACGGCCACCGTCACGCCGTCTACCAGCAGTTGCTCGCGTCGCTGGCGGACTCGGGAGTGCTGATCGGCGTGGCATCGCGCAACGACCCGGAGCTTGTCGCTGAGACCCTGCGCCGGCCCGATCTCCTGCTCGAGCCCGACACGATGTTCCCGGTCGAGGCCCATCGCGGCCCCAAGTCGGCGGCGATCAGCCGCATCCTCGAGATCTGGAACGTGGCCGCCGACGCCGTAGTGTTCGTCGACGACGCTCCCCTGGAGCTCGACGAGGCGCGCCACGCGCTCCCGGGACTCGAGACCGTGCGCTTCCCGGCGGACGCCGGTACGGAGCTGATCCCCTTTCTGGAGCGGTTGCGAGCGACGTTCGGCACGGGCGTGCTGACCGCAGAGGACGGGCTGAGGCTGCGCAGCGTCCGTTCCGGGGAGGCATACCGTCGGGACGCACGCGATCGCGCTCGCGATCCCGATGACTTTCTGGCGAGCGTCGGCGGCGAGCTCGCGTTCACCGGCGTGGACGGTGACCCGGCGCGTGCGCTGGAGCTGATCAACAAGACACACCAGTTCAACCTCAACGGCCGGCGCTGGACCGCGGCCGCGCTCGCGGCGGCGGTGGCACCCGGGCCGTCGAGACTGATCACCGCGGCCTACCGGGATCGGTATGGCCCGCTGGGGATGGTCGCGGCGCTGATCGTGCGGCCCGGCGGGGCGCAGCTGGAGATCGACACCTGGGTGATGAGCTGCCGGGCGTTCTCACGGCGCGTCGAGCACCACTGCCTGCGCTACCTGTTTGACACGTTCGATGTCGATGAGGTGACGACGACCTACCGCATGAGCGCGCGCAACGCGCCGGTTCGGGACTTCCTCTCCGCACTGCTCGGGGAGGAGCCGGCTGAGCGCGTCCGCGTGACGCGCGCAACGTTCGACGAGCGCGCGCCGGCGCTCGTGCACCGCATCATCGAGACCGGCGAGTGAGCGCGTTCGACGACCGTCTGGGTCGGTGCTTTCGAGCGACGTTCCCCGAGCTCGGCGTGGACGCCGTGGCGAGCGCGAGCACCGACACGCTGGCGGCCTGGGATTCGCTGCACACCGTGATCCTGATCGCCGTCGTCGAGGAGGCGTTCGGCGTGCGGATCCCCGCTCGTGACTACCCGGCGATGCGCTCCTACGACGCGGTCGCCGCGTATCTGCGGTCGGCGCGGGCGGGGTGACCGGCGCCGGCGCACGGCCATGGTTGGCGTGGTGAGCCAGCCGGTAGAGTCCACCGCCATGGCGCGAGTCGTCGATGTTCCGCTGAACACCGCGATCGCAGACCTCGATGAGGCACTTCGCAAGCTGCTGCGGCGAGAGCTGTCACGGCACGGATTCGAAGCCGTCGAGATCGCGTTCGATGCGCCCTCGAAGGAGTGGTCGGGAAAGCTGACCGGACCGACGGTCGACCTGTTCCTCTACGACCTGCGCGAGGCGGTCGACCGCGCCGTGTCCACGCCCACCGAACGCCGCGCCAACGGCCAGGCGGTGGTCATCGATCCGCCGCTGCACCTGGAACTGACGTATGCGGTGACGTCCTGGACAAAGGCGGTCGAAGATGAACATCGGCTGCTCTCTCAGGTCCTGGCGGTGTTGTTCTCGTTCTCGGAGATCCCCGCCGAGCTCCTCGGAGACAACCCGGCGTCGACGCTGTCGCGCGTGGAGACCGCGGTCGGCCGGCCGCGCGAGGAGAAGGCCGACTTCTGGACCTCGGTCGGCGGCCAGTACAAGGCGTCGATCGACTTCGTCGCCCACATCGTGATCGAGTCGGGCGCGACGTTCGTGCGAGGTCCGCAGGTGCGAACGCAGACGGTGCGGGTCGCCTCGAAAGACGTCGCCGCCGCCGGACTCGAGGAACTGCACCGCTTGGGCGGGACGGTCCGCAGCGCCGACGGTGAACCCGCACCGGCGGCGTGGATCGTGATGCCCGAGGCCGGTCTGTGGACGGCCTCCGACGAGCTCGGCCGCTTCACCTTCACGCGCCTGCGCGCCGGACGCCACCGCCTGCTCGCACGCTCAGTCGACGGCCACGAGGCCGATTCCACGGTGACACTTCCCGGTGAGCGCGCGGATCTCGTCCTCGGCGCCGGCGCTCGCCGGCGCTCCGGGGGCTGAGCCTGCCCGATCGGGCAGCCAAAAGGGCAGAGCGACGAGTCGTTTCTGCCCGGATCGCTGCCCTTTCGCTCGACGCGCACCGGACTACGATTGTGTCGGTTTGACGGTCTTCGGCCACCGGCGGGAATCGATGTTCGATGGGCACGCGGGGCGCCTGTCGGATCTGCACGCCGCCGGTCGATCCAGGCCGGCAGCAGTCACCATCACCGACGGCTTCAACGGGGAGTGATATGCCCACGTACCTGACGCCAGGCGTTTACGTCGAGGAGGTCTCATCGGGGAGCAAGCCGATCGAGGGGGTCGCCACGTCGGTGGCGGCATTCATCGGATTGCTCCCCGGCGGTCCGATCAACAAGCCGATGAGGATCTCCAACTGGACGCAGTTCGCGAAGATCTACTCCGACCCGCTGAACCCCGACAACGGGCCGTTCATGGAGGACTCGTACCTCGCCCACTCGGTGTACGGCTACTTCCAGAACGGCGGCACGATCGCGTGGATCATCAGGGTCGGCAACGAGTCGAAGTCGCCGGCGCCCCGGGCCGCGCTGCCGTCGGCGGTCGACAAGGATATCGAGATCTTCCGCGCGGTGGCGCTCGAGGGTGTCACCGACATCGTCAAGGTCGAGATCAACGAGGAGCCGCCGCAGGAGGGCAAGGACCCCGGCGACGTGACCTACAAGCTGATCGTCAGCGCCGGTCCCGGACGGGAGGAGCATCCCGGCCTGTCGCTCAAGAAGGGCCGCAATTACGTCGCCACGAAGGTCAACTCGTCATCCAAGCTCATTTCGATCGAGGAGACCGGGGCGACGGCGCCCGACGCCCGCCTGGCGCCCGGCAGCTACACGCTCTCGGCGCCGTCGGTCGCGCTCGCCCGGATCAGCGCCAAGGACTTCGAGGGCGACGTCGCCCGGCGCCAGGGGATGGGCAACGCGTCGGCGCTCGATGAGGTCACGATGTTGATCATGCCCGACATCGTCAATCTCAACGGTGACGGCTCCCAGATGCGCGACCTCCAGGGCAAGATGATCGCGCACGCAGAATTGATGGGCGACCGGATGGCGATCCTCGACACGCCCGACGGACTGATCCCGCAGGACGTGCTCGATTGGCGCATGAACATCGCGGGCTACGACTCCAAGATGGCTGCGCTGTACTGGCCCTGGATCGAGGTCATGAACCCGCTCACCCGGCAGCCGATGCGGTTGCCGCCGTCGGGTCACATCGCGGGCGTCTGGGCGCGCGTCGACGGCACGCGCGGAGTCCACAAGGCGCCCGCCAACGAGGTGATCCGCGGCGCCAACGGACTCGCATTCCACATCACGCAAGCCGAGCAGGGCGAGCTCAATCGCAGCGGAATCAACTGCATCCGGGCGTTCCCCGGCCGCGGGATCCGCATCTGGGGCGCGCGGACGCTGTCCAGCGACCCCGAGTGGCGCTACATCAACGTCAGACGCCTGTTCAACTTCGTCTCGGAATCGATCATGGCCGGAACGCAATGGAGCGTGTTCGAGCCCAACGATCAGGCCCTGTGGGCTCGTCTGACGATCAACATCACGAGCTTCCTGAGCCGGGTGCATCGAAGCGGCGCGCTGTTCGGAGCCAGCCCGGCGGAGGCGTTCTACGTCAAATGCGACGCGGAGACCAACCCACCGGAGGTGATCGAGGCCGGCCAGGTCATCTGCGAGATCGGCATCTCCCCGGTCAAGCCCGCGGAGTTCGTGATCTTCCGGTTGAGCCAGTTCACCGGTGGCGGCGGCGAAGCCGAAGTGAGCGAATAGTCACAACGAGGCCAACGAGGAAAGGAGCCGAACATGGGCACCACCCCACCCAACGTCTACACAGTCTCCCATGTCGCCGTACAGATCGCCGGCGTTTCGGACTCGCTGGACACCCTTCTGTTCAGCTCGGTCACCCCCCCCAGCTGGTCGATCGATGCGCCGAAGCACATCTTCCACGGCGACAGCAACATGCCCTATCCGATCATCGGCTCGGTGCAGAAGCCGACCTACGGCACGATGACGCTCACCCAGGGATGGGATCAGAACCACGTCATGGCCACCTGGAAGGCGCTGATGGAGTCCGCGCAGGCGCTGAGCGCGAAATGGAAGCAGGTCACGGTCACCTGGTACGACTCCGACGGCCAGACGCCGATCGCCGGATGGACGACCGAGCAGGCGATCCTGGTGGCCTACTCCCACGCCGCGTCGGACGCGAGCTCGAACGGCATTCTCACCGTCAGCGCGACGCTCGACTCCGTCACGCCCTGGCAGCAAACGGACGGCAAGTCCCAGATCACGGCGTGAGCCGGCTCCGAGCAACGTGACGCGCAGGACGGCAGAGCGCCGGTGAGCCCGAGTCAGGATGAGGTTGGCTGATGCAAACGGAAATAGAGTTCACCCTGCCTCGGGGCTACGTCGACGACGCGGGCGCGGTACACCGCGCCGGCCGAATGCGGCTCGCGACTGCCCGCGACGAGATCGAGCCGCTCCGAGAGGTCCAGGTCCGGCAGAACAGCGCGTACGTGACGGTGCTGCTGCTCGCGCGGACCATCACCCGGATCGGCGAGATCACCGATGTGACGCCGGTGATGATCGAGAATCTGTTCGCGAGCGACTTCGATCATCTCCAGCGCCTGTACGAGCGCATCAACAGCGACGGCGAGTCGGTCGGGGTGGTGAGCTGTCCGGAATGCTCGCATCGGTTCGAGGTCGACCTCACCGACATCGAGGACGGCCGCCTGGGGGAATGACGAGGCCGTCTCCGGCGCAACTGCTGAGTGAGACGGCCCGGCTCGCACACCATTTCCATTGGCCGCTGGACGCGATCCTGGACCTCGAGCACGCCGATCGTCGCCACTTCCTCGCTGAAGCGGACGCGTTGACGGGACCGTACCGAGGGGCGCTCTGAGATGGCCGGCGGCGCGCCTGGGGGGCGGCGGGCGATTCCGGCATCGGTGGCGCGACATCAGCGGATCGCCGGGCGCGTGGCCGCGCGGGCGATCGTGTCGCGCGCCCGGCTCGCGGACGCGGTCGTGCAGGGGCGCGCCCCGAAGCTGCTGGCCGGGGCGACGCGGCTCGCGCGGCTCGGATGGATCGACGGCGCCGGCTCGCCCGCCCAGTGGCGGCGGATCGACCGGTTGACCACCGCTCGGTTGCCGGCGATGCCCGAACCTGAGCCCGAGCCTGAGCCCGCCGCCCTCGTCGAGACACCCGTCGAGGTGCCGCCGGTCGACGAGCGCGCCGACGCGCTGCGACGGACGATGCAGGAGCGATACGGCATCAGCGACGCGGCCTTCGAATGGATGTTCGGCGATCCGCAGGCGGCGCTGGCCCGGCCTGACGTCCGGCCGGGCGCGATCCCCCCGCCGCCGCCCCGAGACCCGCCGCACCACGACGCGCCGCGAACGCCGGGGCGCGGCGCCCGGATCCTCGAAGGTCCGACGGGGACCGACCGCGCCCGGGCGCCCGGTCCGGCCGCCCCCGCCGAACCGCCGACGCGGCCCAAGCGCCTGACATCGCGTCAGTCCAAAGCGCCCCGCGGCGCCGTGGTGGCGGGCGCTGCTGCGGTGGCTGCTTCGCCGCCCGGGGCTGCGCCGCCGGGCGCCCTGCCGCGGAACGCCGATCCGGCTCCCGCCGATTCCGCGCCCGCGGCCTCGCCCACGCCGGCCGGGCCGGACCCCGCCGCACCCGCTCCCGTCGGGTCGGCACCCGCCTGGCCCGGCCCTGCCGTCGCGTCGCCGGCGGCGGCGGAGTCGTCATCGCCTCGGCCGGCTTCCGCGCCGGTCCGCCGCGGCCTCGATCCGCAGCCCGACTCGGCGCGGACGCCGACGTCCACGGCCGTCCGGCAGGCGGCGATACCGGCGGCCGAGGCGGGCGCCGGCGCGCCGGGCGCCTCCCCGCTGCCGCCGTCCAGCGGCCCGCCACGCTCCACGCCGGCGGATCCGGGGCCGCCGTCGGCGCCGGCTCACGCCGTGCACCGCCCGGCGCCGACGGCGTCGCCCGGCTCGCCGGCGCGGTCGCCCGCCAGGTCGGCGCCGGCAGCCAGCGATGCCGCGCCGACCGCGACCGACCGCCCGGCGCCCGTGATCGCCGAGCCGTCCGCCGAGGCGGTCGAGGAGCCGGGTGAGGGATCGGTCGAGGCGCCGGTGCAGAACCCGGTCGAGGAACCGGATGAGGAATCGGTGCAGAACCCGGTCGAGGAACCGGGTGAGGAATCGGCCGCGGACGGACCGGAGAGCCTGGGAGCGCCGCCCGAGCAGACGGGCGGCCCGCTTCGCCCGCCGGCCGCTGCGCCGCGCGGCCCGTCCCCTCAGCCCGTCACGTGGCCACCGGCGGCGCGTCGTGCCGCCGCCTCCACGCCGCCGAGCCGCCCGCGTGCCCGGATCGTGCGCGGACCGCTGGTCGGCGCGGAGTCGGCCGCTCCCCGGCCGCCGGCGTCGTCCGCCTCGCCGGCGCCGCCCGCGCCGCCCGTATCGTCTGCGCCGCCCGCGGTGCCGGTGCCGTCCGCGCCGTCCGCGCCGTCCGGCCCGCCCGGGCCGACATCGCCGACGTCATCCACGTCTCCCCGATCGCCCGCATCGCCCACAGCCGGCCCGGACGGCGAATCCGCGCCCCGTGGCGGCGGCATCGCCGCCGCGGTTCGCCGGGCGTTCGGGCGGTCCGGGCCCGTGCACGACGCGGACGCGCCCGCTGACGGCAGCCCGCCCCGGTCCGGCCAGGACCCCCGGCCTGATTCCCCGGCGCCACCGCACGACGGCGTCGGCGAGGATGCGACCGACCCGCGTCCGTTACCGGCGCGACCGGCCGAGCCGGTCGCCGGCGTCGCGAGCCGCCCCCGCGCCCCGCTCGCCACCGAAGCGCCACCACCCGTTGCCGCCGACGCCGAGCCCGACACGGCGCGCCGGGCGTCGACGGCGGCTCGATCGGAGGAAGAGCCCGCCGCCGCCGGGCGTCGGTCGCGGGCCGATCGCCCTCCCGCCCGGCCGCCCTCGCCCGCCGGGACCGATGCCGTGCACGGCGTTCGGAGCGAGCCGCCGCGGGCGCCGTCGCCGACGACCGATCGGCCGCCGCGACCGGCTCGGGCGGTTCTCTCGCGGCCGACGGAAGCCGTGGCTCCGACGGCGGACATCGCCGCCGCGCGCCGGCCGTCGCTCACGAGACCGGCGCCCCGCGACGCGCCGGCGGTCCCGGCCGGCGGCGGCCGCGATCCCGCCGGCGGCGCGCCGGCAGGTCGGTCGGGCGCGCCACAACCGGTGTACGCGTCGGGCGACGCGGCGCATCGCTCGCCCCCTGCCCGGGCGGCGCTCGCGATCGCGCGCGGATCATCGGAGCGTCCGCCGGGGGCCGTGGCCGCGAGCACGCCCGGCTCGGCCGTCGTCCCCGCCGTCGGCCCCGCCGCCGATCCCGCCGCCGATCCCGCCGCCGGCGCGGCGCGTCGGCACGCCGCCGGCGCGCGAAGCCCCGACGACGGGGCGGGGCCGACGCACCGCGCCGGCCTGGTCGAGCGCCTGTTCGGCACGCTCCGGGCCGGAGGCCGGCGACTGCCCGCCCTCGGCCGGCCCGTCGACGGGCCGGCGACCGAGCCGCCGATCGCACCGGCGCCCGGGCCGGTCGAGCCGCGGTCGCCCGCGCCGCTGGTCGCCCTCGCACCGCGGGCGACACGGCGCGCGACCGCCGCCGTCACCGCCGAGCGATCGTCGCCACGGCCAGGCCTCCCGGCAGCGACCCACGATCGGACCCGAGCCGTCGCGCCGGACGGCGCCGCGCACGGGGCGCCGCTGACCGGCGGCACTCGCCCCGACGCCGGGCCGCGGGCCTCAGCGCCCGGAGCCGCGCCGCGCGCGGACGGCTTCTCGGCGCCGATGCCGGCGGCGCCCGCAGCGGCCGTCGCCGGCGTCGGCTTGAGCCCCGCTCCGCGCGCCGACCCGACGGCGTCGGCGGTGCTCGCTCGGCGAGCGCCGGCCACGCCGACGCCGGCGCCCATCACCACGACGACGGCCGCCGGGGGCACCGCTGCGCCCGCCCCGCACGGCTCCGCCGGCCGGCGGCTGGACCGCTCGGCCCGGTCGGCGTCGCCGGCGCTCACGCTCGCGCGGGCCCCCGCGGACGGCTCCTCGGGCGGAGGCGGCGGAGGCGGCGGAGGCGGCGGTGACGGCGGAGGCGGCGGAGGCGGCGGTGACGGGGATCAGATCATGTCCGAGGTGATGCGCCGCGTCCGCGAAGAGCAGGAGCAGATCGGCCAACTCATCAACCACCCCTTCTGATTGCGATGCCGCCCGCCAGCCCCCTCGCCTTCGTCGTTCTGGACGTCCCCAATGTCACTCAGGACAAGTCGTATCTGGGCATCTTCAAGGGGCTGACCGGCCTCGAGGTGAACTTCGACGTCTACGAGTACCGGGAGGGCGGCAACAACACCTCCGTCCATCGTCTTCCCGGTCGCATGAGCTATCCCAACCTCGTGCTCTCGTGGGGCTTGGTCGACAACGAACTGCTGATGAAGTGGTTCATGCAGACGCAGACCCAGGCTCAGCTCCAGCAGATCACCCTGACGCTCGCCTCCAGCCCGACCGACCTGTCCAGCAACGTGCGAAAGTTCACCTTCGCCGACGCGTTCCCCGTCCGATGGTCGGGACCGCAGCTCACCAGCGACCACCACGATCCCGAGAACTGGGGCGAGACGCTGGAGATCGCCCATTCCGGGCTGACGCTGACGACCTGACATGGGGGTCCCGCAGGGCTTTCAGAACGCTCAGCTGGCGATCGAAGGTGGAGACACGATCAAGTGCGCGTTCAACCCCGAGACCTATTCGATCTCCAAGACGAACATCTGGACCTACAAGCCGAACCAGAGCAAGGACTGGCCGGACCCGGAGTTCGGCGGAGGCCTGCCGATGACCTATAAGCTGTCGCTGCTGCTTGACAGTTCGCTCGATGGGCCCGACAAGACCGTCAAAGACCAGGCCAACGCGCTGATGAAGGCCATGCACGGGGGCGGCAGCGCGCCGAAGTTCGTCACCTTCAGCTGGGGATCGACCAAGCTTCCGAAGGCGGCACCATTGTCGATTTCGATCCAGTACGCGCTGTTTCGTCCCAACGGGGACCCGATGCGCGCGCTCGTCGACCTCGAGCTCGCCCAGGCCGAGGACAGCGCGCCCGCCGGCCAGGCGCAGAACCCCACCACCCACGGCACCGCCGGCGTGCGCTCGCGCGTGCTACAGGACGGCGACTCTCTCCATTCGATCGCCTATGAGTCATACGGCGACCCGACCCGATGGCGGGTGATCGCCGAAGCCAACGGGATCGACGACCCGTTGCGCCTGCGTCGCGGCGCGACGCTCAGCATCCCGCGGCTCGACCAATGAGCGCCACCTCCGATCACAACGTCGCGCTGTACGCCATCCTGGTCGACGGAGCCGAGGTCGACGAGGAGGTCAGCAAGCAGATCCGCGAGGTGAAGATCCTCAGCTTTCTCCGCCTTCCCGACATGTGCACGTTCTCCGTCGTCTACCAGCGAGGAAAGGACGGCGAGGATCAGCCGATCGACAAGAACCCGTTCGACATCGGCACGCCGCTCGAAGTGAGGCTCGGAGGGCGTGATCAGACGACGACGACGACGTTGTTCAAGGGCCAGATCGTGTCGCTGGAGCTGAACTTCGGCGCCGGTGGCGTCGAACTGCTGGTGCGTGGCTTCGATCGGTCCCACGTTCTCATCCGGTCGCGGCATGTCCGGACGTTTCAGAACCAGACCTCCAGCGACATCGTCGAGAAGATCGTCACCGAGTCCGGTTTCACCGCGCAGTGCGACTCCAGCGGCGACCCTCACGAGTTCATGCAGCAGGACAACGAAACCGACTGGGACTTCATCTGGGGACTGGCCGAGCGCGTCGGGTTCGAGTTCGTGGTGGAGGATACGACGGCCTATTTCCGCCGGCCGAAGGCCGACAGCCCGATCCAGCTCGTCTGGCCGCAGACGCTCCGGGCGTTCAGCCCCCGCGTGACCGCCACGCAACAGGCACAGCAGGTGACGCTCGCGGCGCAGGATCCCAAGACCAAGCAGGCGATCGCGGTGACGGCCTCCACCCCGACGCAGATCGCCAGCATCGGCGTCGACCGTTCGACGGTCGCCAACGCGTTTGCCGCAGCCGACATGCACATCGCGACCGAGCCAGTCAAGAGCCAGGCCGAGGGGACCGCGGTCGCCCAGGCGCTGCTCGACAAGCTCGCCAACGGGTACATCGCCGCCGAGGGCGTCAGCGACGGCAACCCGAGCATCAAGGCGGGAACCGCGATCCAGGTGACCGGCCTGGGGCAGAAGTACAGCGGCACCTACCGGGTCGCGGCCGCCACCCACGTCCTGCGCGGCGGGAGCACGTACGAGACGCGCTTTGCGAACTCCGCGGCGCACACGCTGCTGGGGTCGGTCGGCGGAGACCGCGGCGCGGGCGTGCCGGTGTTCGGCGCTCAACTCGTTCTCGGCGTCGTCACCAACAACAGCGATCCCGACAACCTGGGCCGGGTCAGGGTGCGGTATCCGGCGCTCGGGCCCGATGCGGAAGGCGCCTGGGCGCGGATCGTCAGCGTCAGCGCCGGCAACGGTCGCGGCATGATGATGCTGCCGGTGGTCGGCGAGGAGGTGCTCGTCGGCTTTGAGCACGACGACACCACCCGCCCCTACGTGCTCGGCTCACTGTTCAACGGCGTCGACACCCCCACCGACGACCTCGTCCAGGGCGCGGACGGATCCTTCTCGCTGCTCAGCGACGAGAAGGTGAACATGGCCTCCAAGGGCGACATGACGGTGAGCTCGCAGGGTAAGCTGACGATCACGGTCTCCGGTGACACCACGGTGACGGGCAGCGGGAATCTCAACGTCGAGGGACAGAGCGTGAGCATCAAGGCCGACAGCGACCTCTCGATCGAGGGAACGTCATCGGTGACGATCAAGTGCGGCGCTTCGCAGATCCAGGTCTCCAGCAGCGGCGTTACGGTCAGCGCCCCGACGATCAGCCTCGGATGACGCCGACCTCCCCCGATGCGCCGACCGACCTGATCGGTTCCGGATTGGCGTTTCCGCTGCAGGCCGATCTGCGCGGCGTTCTCGCGCTGGCTCGCGGAGTGACCGACATCGAGCAGGCGATCCGCCTGATCCTCGGCACCGCACCGGGCGAGCGGCCGATGCGACCCGAGTTCGGCTGCGCCGTGCACGACCTGGTGTTCGAGACGATCGATGCGCGCATGTGCGGTCAGGTGGAGACCGCCGTGCACGTGGCCCTCGCTCGATGGGAGCCGCGGATCGAGGTGACCGGCATCGATTTCGACCTCGCCGAGGTCGGCGAGGGCACGCTGATCGTCACCATCACCTATCGCGTGCGGGCCACGAGCCAGCTCTACAACCTCGTCTACCCGTTCTATGTCATCCCGGCGGAGGACGCCGAGTGAAGCGGGTGCGGTGAAGCTCGACAGTCGCGACTACGACGAGCTCGTCGCCGAGGCACGCCGCCGGGTGGCGCTCGCCTGCCCGGAGCTGACGGTGAACGGTGGGCCCGACCCTGCGAGCACGCTGATCGACCTGTCGGCATGGATGACCGGGCTGGTCATCGACCGGCTGGCGCGGGTATCGGACAAGCTGCACGTCGCGTTGCTCGACCTTCTGGGGATCCGGCTGCGGGGCCCGGCCGCCGCGCACACCGACCTGCGGATGCTGCTCAGCGCGCCCGCTGCCAACCGCCTGGAGGTGAAAAGGGGGACCGAAGCGGGAACGCTGCGCACCGCCGACCGCGAGTCGATCGTGTTCGCGGTCACTCATGACTTCGCGATCGAGCCCCTTCGGCCCGTGGCCTACGTCGTCCATCGCGGCGGGGCGGCGAAGGAGATCGGCGTCGCCGACGGAGTCGCCTATCCTCGCGGGCCCGACCAGTTCCCGTTCAGCCGGACGCCGGAGATCGGGGACGCGCTGTACCTCGGGTTCGACAACAGCCTGGCTCGGCTGGTGATTGAGGTTTCGATCGAGGCGTCGATGGCGCGAGGGGCGGGCGTCGCGCCCGAGGATCCGCCGCTGCGATGGGAGGTCAGCCAGGGTGAGGGCGGCTGGGCCGAGGCGGACGTGCTGCAGGACATGACGGGCGGCTTCAACTACGGCTCGGGGACCGTCGCGGTGCAGTGCCCTCCGCTCTCGGCCGTCGAGCCGCTGGCCGGCCAGAGGTTGCACTGGCTTCGGTGCCGGATCGCCGAGACGACGCGGCGCGGGCGTGAGCCGGCCGTCTACACCCAGACGCCTGAGATCTATCAGATCACGGCGGCGCCGACGGGCGCGCTGCTCGAGGCCGAGCATTCGGCGCGGTCGGTCGCCGAGCCGCTCGGGATCAGCGACGGCGCTCCCGGCCAGCGCTTTGACACCAAGTTCACCCCGGTCCTCGATCTCGCCCCCGGCGAGACGCTCGAGGTCCAGGACCGCGACGGCGAGTGGCAGCCGTGGACAGAGCGCGAATCGTTCGCCGACTCGACGGCGGGCGACCACGACTTCGTCATCGACCTCGTCCACGGACAGATCGTGCTCGGCCCCGAGCTGCGCGAGCCGGACGGAAGCCTCTCCCAGCGAGGAGCGATCCCGCCCAAGGGCGCGGCGCTGAGGATGTCCGCATACCGCTACGGGGGCGGGGCCGTCGGCAACGTTCCGGAAGCCACCCTGACGACGCTGCGCAGCACGATCCCGGGAATCGCCTCGGTCACCAACCCCCGCCCCGCGTTCGGCGGTGTCGATCCTCAGTCGATCGAGTCACTTCGTGGGCGCTCCGCGCTCGAGATCAGGACGCGCTACCGGGCCGTCACCGCCGAGGACTACGAGTTCCTGGCCACCGAGGCATCGCCCCGCGTGGCCCGGGCGCTCCGCGTCGCCGACGACCAGCCCGGCGTGACCCTGCGGATCCTTCCGCGCGTCGATCCGGCTGACCGGCGGCTGACGATCGAGGAGCTCACACCCGACGACTGGTTGCTGGAGGAGGTCGAGCGTTACCTCGACCACCGTAAGCTCGTGGGCACGCCGGTCCGGCTGCGGCCGATGCGCTTTCGAGCGGTCTCGGTGGTGGTCAACCTGGAAGCATCACCGCGCGCGGACGTGCAGCGAATCGAGAGCCATGTCCGCGATGCGCTGTACACATATCTGAACCCGGTGATCGGCGGTACGCCGGGGGCGATCGGAGACGGCTGGCCGGCCGGACGCTCCCTCAACCAGGGCGAGCTGTACTCGATCGTTCACTCGCTCGACACTGTCGAGTCGGTCAAGATCCTGCGTCTGTACGAGATGGATCTGTTCACCGGCGAGCAGGCGACCCGTCCGGCGGGGCGGCAGATCGAGCTCGAGCCCGATCAGCTCATCGCCTCGGGCGAGCACCTGGTGCGCGTCGCCCGACGTGACGAGTGAGCACGGCACAACACGCACCGCCGCGGTCCCGGCGCCGTCGCCGGCTGTCCTGTTGACGGCGTCGGGAAAAAGAGATGCGCCACGCGTCGCCGGGCCTTATCATGACGGCGGGAAGCGCCGGCGGGAAAGCGAGGCGGGCAGCGTGAGGATCTTCATCGTGTTTCGCGACACGATCTACGTGCGCGGACTGGCCGCCACCCTCGTCGGCGCGCCGGCGGTGGACGCGGTCGACTGCGCGCCATCGATCGCCCGGGCATGGGAATCGGAATCCCTGGCTGCCGCCGACGTCGTGGTGCTCGACGGCGATCTCGGCGGCGCCGACGGCTTCGCGCGAGAGGTCACCGCCGAAAGCTCGGCGCGCGTGTTGCTCTGTTTGCACGAGGTGATGACTGAACAGTTGTTCACCACCATCGGAGACGGGGTGTGCGGCGCGATCTCCCGTGACCGCCTCACGCCGGAGACCCTGCTCGCCGCGATCACCGCGGTGTCGGCCGGCATCCTCGCGTTCGACCGGGGCGTGGTGCGCACGATGACCGCGCTGCTCGCACCCTCGCGCGATCCGGATCGCCAGGCGTCGGTGGCCGGGGGCTTCGCCCCACGTGAGCAGATGGTGCTCAGCCTCGTGGCCGAAGGTCTGTCCAACCGTGAGATCGCGCAGCGGCTGTCCTACAGCGAGCGCACGATCAAAGCCGTGCTCCACGACGTCGTCGTCAAGCTCGGCGTCAAGAGCCGGTCGGAAGCCGTCGCGATGGCCGTTCGCGAGCGGATGATCTAAGCTCGGTGGTCGGTCGGCCTTCCGGACGCCGGTCAGGCGAGGGTGGGGTCGTTGGCCAGGCGCAGCGGCTTTAGAAGCGACGAACGAGACGCTGGCATGACCCTTCGACACGGCGGTCAAGGTGCCGTCACAACGGTCCTCCACCGTCCAGGTCGCATCCTGGGTGGTCGTCGTGCTCGCCGCCCCGACGGTCTGATACAGCCCCTTGGCCACCCCATGCAACGCCCGCACCACCCCCTTGCCCGGCGCGCCCGTCCGCCGACAACCCGCCGCCACCACCGCGCCCGGCGCGCTGGTCAACACCAGGCCGGTCACCGGCACACTCCTCGCCCGCCGCCGGCGACCCTGCTCATCGCGCAACTGCTCGCGAGCGGTCAACTGCTTCAGGATGAAGATCCCCGCCGAGAACACGCCCGTCTGGGTCCGATGCCGCCGATCCCGCCGCCCCAGATAGTCCGCCGCAGTCACCAAGCGCACAACCCCCTTCGACGCGTCGACCGTCGAGCCGATCGGCACGATCTGACCCTTCAACGGCACAAACGACGCCGAACCCGGCTCGCGCACCAGCACCGTCCCCGCCACCACACTGACGTTCGCCGCCACACCCGCCACCGGCGCCGGCGCCGGCGCCATCACCGTGACCGTCACCGACCCACCGCTGACGCCGTGTGACAGATCCCCGCCATAGGCCCCGCTGACCACCGCCGTCCCCACCCCACCCGGCGTGAACACCACCACACACCCCGCCGAACCAGCCCCCACGCCCGCGTCCGAACTCAACTGACAACTCGCACCCGAGCCGAACACGCCCGCCCCGCCACTGACCAAGCGCACCTCCCCGGTCGGAACGCCACCACCACCGGCTTCGCTCACCGTCACCGCACACGACACCGCCAACCCGGTCACCTCCACCGCCGGACACACCACCCTCGTCGTGGTCTGCACCACCGTGAACAGCTGCGGCACGGCCGTCACCGCCACGCTCGTCGACGCGCCGCTCGCCGCATGCCCGGTATCGCCGCCGTACGCCGCGGTCACCGTCGCAGTCCCCGACCCCACCGCGGTCGGCGTGAACGTCACCGCACACTCCTGCACCCCGCCGACCGCCGCCAGCGAACACGAACCACCCCCACCGAACGATCCCGGCCCGGAGAACGACACCACGCCGGACGGCACGCCCGACCCGCCCACGTCCGACACCGTCGCCGTGCACGACGTCGCCACACCCACCTCCACCGACCCCGGCACACACGCCACGCCCGTCGACATCGCGACCAACGCCGCCACCACCTGATAACTCACCCTCGCCGTCGCCGTCTGCCCGTCCGAGCTCGTCGCGGTCACCGAATAGAGGTGCGACCCCAGCGTCGACGTGTCCAGACGACCCGCCGAGCCACTCACCCCATTGCTATCCACGCATGACGCCAACCCCGGCCCGCCGGCTCCCTCCGCGCAGGCGAACGACGTCGCCACCACCTGGCCCTCCGCATACGAACCACCCGACACCGGAGAACTGATCGACGCCGACGGCGGGTCGAACGTGGGAATGATCACCGCGACACCGTTGCCGGTGCGCTCGGCGACGAACACGGCGTGGCTGCTCGTGTCCACCGCCACCGCGCCCGGGCCGCTGCCGCTGCCGCTGCCGACCGGCACGGTGGCCACGACCGTGCCGCTTTGCGCATCGCCGGACGCGTCGATCGCCGACACCGTCCCATCACCGGAGTTGGCTGCGTAGACCGTGTGCGTGGCCGGGTCGACCGCCACCCCCTCGGGGTCACTGCCCACGGGGATCGTCGCCACCACCGTGCCGGTGTGCGCGTCGCCGGACTCGTCGATCACCGACATCGTGTCGCTGGCGGCGTTGGCGACGTAGACGGCATGCGTGGACGGATCGACGGCCACACCGGCGGGACTCTTTCCGACCGGGATGGTCGCGACCACCGTGCCGGCGTCTCCCGACGCCGCGATCACCGTCAGCGCGCCGGCATACAGGCCCATCGGATCCCCCGAGGCGCTCACGTACACGGTGTTCGTCGACGGATCGACCGCGACGCCGGTCGGCGTGTTGCCCGCGGCGAAGGTGGCGGTCACCGTGCCGGTGCTCCCGTCGCCTGACTCGTCAAGGACGGAGAGATCCTCGAGTAGCGGATCGGAGACATACACCTCGTGCGTGGCCGGATCGACCGCCACCCCGTCGGCGTCCTCGCCGGTGACGGGGATCGTGCGCACCGTGCCGCTGTGTGCGTCGCCGGACTCGTCGATCACCGACACGTCACCCCCGTTGCCGTCGGCGACGCACACGTCGTGGGTCGACGGATCCGCCGCCACCGCGTAGGGATGGGCGATCGAGATCTGGGCGCTGACGGTGTACGTCAGCGCCGCCCGCGCGGTTACCGCGCAGAGCACGACCAGCGCCGCGCTCAGCGTGATGGCCCGGGCCGCCGCCCGAACCGGCAGCGCCACCCCTGTGCAACCACGGCCTGTCTCCTCTCGCCCGCTTCCCCTGACGACAGCGGTGATGATACGCACGAGCCGACGACGACGGTTCGTCGCCGCCGGCCCGGCCCGGCGCAGGCCGGTCCAAAGCGCGCCCGGTGTCGCCGAGCGTCGCTCGTTGCGCCACCGGTCGGGCTCTGCGATGATCGACCGATGGGCGCGAGGCGTGGCGTATCGCCTGACTTCGAGCCCGACGCCGACCGCCTCGCCGCCGCGGCCGACCATCGAGTCGCCCTCGATCTGCGCGAGCCGCTGGGCGCCGCTGCCGCGCTCGCGTTGCAGCGGTCCGCCGGCAACCGAGCGACCGTGGAGGCGGTGACTCGTGGGCTGGCGTCGCGACCGCCGGCGCGTCGGGTTGCACGGTGTCAGGGCCGCTGCACGTGCGGCGGGGCATGTGGCTCGTCACACGTCGACGAGCTCGTCGCCGGCATCCCCGAGCAGCTGCGCCGTGCAGTTGCCGGTCGCTCGGCGCGCTCCTCATCGGCCGGCCGCGTCGTCCTCGCGGAGGTGCCGCTCGTGCCATCCGGCGATCCCGCGCCGGCGAGAGGCGTGGCCACCGGCTTGCTCCTCCAGCGCGACGTTGCGCCGGCGTCCGGCGGTGAACCTGCCGCCGCCACACCGCCGGCCGGGCAGCCGGACCGTCCGCCGGTCGCCGATCAGAGCCGGCAGACCGATCAGAGCACGATCGGGCCCGGCGCACCGGTCGACGAGCGCCAGGCCCGGGCGATCGTGGCCGATTTCATCGCCACGCTCGGTCCGCTGGGGGCGACGACCGTCCCGTTCCCCTCCGACCTCGTCGCCGCCAACGAGACGGCGCACGCCGGCGAGCAGGCCGTTCAGACGTGGCCCATCGGCAAGAGACTGATGCGCGCGCCGGCGGGGGCGTTCCAGTTCGAGGCCGGCTTCGTCGGCGCATTGCAGCTCTGCTATGACCTGTGCACGGGAGACCTGAGCGTCAACGGCTGGATCTGGGCCGGAGGCGGGGTCGTTGCCAAGGGGCTGTTCGGTGGCGAGTCCTGGTGGGGCGCTTATGTGTTCGCCGAGAAGGAGTTCGGCAAATGGCATCTCGACTTCATGCCGAGGCTGAGCTGCGGAACCTGCGACCCGGACTGCGAGCAGGGCGAGGGCGGCGTCGGCAATGGGTTCGAAGCGGGGATCGGCGGCTTCCCGGTGGTGCTCAAGCCCGGCGAGCGCAAGGAGCTCAAGCAGGCCGGCGTCGAGGTGGGCGCGCTCCTGACGCCGGACCCGAATCACTGCGGGGCAGACCTCGAGCTCGTCGTGCTCATCGACCTCACCAAGTACCTCGGACCGGTCGGGGCGGCCGTGAAGTCCGCTGAGGATCTCCTCAACAAGTGGGCCAAGGAGGCGGGCGAGGAGATCTCGTGCGGCGTGGGGGTCGTGATCAGCGGAACCCTTCACCTGTGCAAGAGTGTGCCGGGCGGCGGCATCGCCGGCATCACCGCCGACAGCGCGCTGCTGTGCGGTGGCGGGTTCGTGGGCTGCGCGCTCGGCCTGGCCCACGACAAGGCGTCCCTACCAGGCGGTGGTCACTAGCGGCCCCGGCCGCCCGTCATCACCCGCCGATTCCCTTGGCGACCTTCTCGGCCAGGAACCGCTCCGCGACGAAGTACGCCTGTCCGTGGTGCACGGTCACCGTACGGGTCCGGTGATGCGAGACGTAGGCAACCGTCGCCTCACCCGTGCCGACCTCGGTCAAGGTTCCGTCGCAGCGGTCCTCCACGTTCCATTCGGCATTGCGCACCGTTGTCGTGCTCGCGGCGCCGACCGTTTCGTACAGCCCCTTGGCGACGCCGTGGAACGACCGCACGACGCCCTTGCCAGGTGGGCCGGTCCTGCGGCAGTGCGCTGCCGACGGGGCGCCCGGTGTGTTGCTGAGCACCAGGCTCGTGGCGGGCACTCCGGTCACCCGTCGGCGGTGTTCGCGATGCGCGACGGCCATCTGCTGGCGGAGCGTGAGCTGCTTGAGGATGAAGATGCCCGCCGAGAACGTGCCGTCCTGAAGGCGGTGGCGCGGATCGTTGGCCTGGCGATTGTCCGCCGCCGTGGCGATCCTCACCGTTCCCTTGCGAGTGTCGATCGTCGAGCCGACCGGAATCGCGACCGTCTCTCCCTTCAGCGGGGCGAAGGTACCCGTCGCGTGCGCCACCGAGGCGCCGTGGCCCGCGCTCGAGGAAGGTGGCGTGATCACGACCTCGCCCTCGAGCACGGTCGCGTTGGCCGTCACGCCCGCCACCGGTGGAAAGGCGACCGCGGTGGGCGCCGAGCTGACGCTGTGGGTGGGGTCGCCGCTGTAGGTGACCGCGAAAGTGATCGTCGTCGAGCGGTCGGCGGTCGGCGTGAACGTCACGCTGCAGGTGGCCGCCACCAGCGCGTTCTGGAGCGTGCAGTCGGACCCGGCGGCGTACGTCCCCGGGCTCACCGTCGCGAACGCGACGCTTCCGGTCGGCGGGCCCACACCGGACGCGCCGGTGACGGTGGCGGTGCACGTTGTCGCCTGCCCGACCGTAATCGTGCCCGGCGAGCACACCGCTGACGTCGACGTCCCCTGGACGCCGATCACGCTCAGGGCCGTGGAACCGACGCTGCCGGCGTGCGCGCCGTCTCCGGTGTACGCCGCGGTGATCGTGGTGCTGCCGGATCCGAGCGCGGTCGGCGTGAACGTCACCGAGCAGCTCGCGGACCCGCCGGCGCCGCCCAGCGCGCACGTGCTCGCCGGACCGAAGGCGCCGGCGATGCCCACGGTGGCGAAGCTGACCACGCCCGTCGGCGGGACCGCGCCCGAGACGTCGGTGACGGCCGCGGTGCACGTCGTCGCGTGCCCGACCGCGGTCGTCGTCGGGACGCACGCGACTGCGGTGGCGGTCGGCGTCAGTTGCACGGCCTGCGGGGCGACGATCCCCGACGCGGCCGACGCGGCCGGAGCCGAGGCTCCGCCGGCGTTGCTGGCGGTCACGACCACGCGCAGGGTGTCGCCGACGAGGGAGGCCGTGACGGCATACGACGACGCGGTCGCCCCGGCGATCGCCGTACAGGCGTTTCCGCTCTGGTCGCACTGCTCCCACTGGTACGCAAAGGCGGTGGGCTGGTTGGACCACGACCCATTCGAGGCGCTCAGCGTCTGCCCTTGAGCGGGGACCCCGGTGATCACCGGCGGCGACAGGCTCCGTGGCGCGAGGATGATCCTTCCGATCTTGTTGGCGCCCGCCTCGGTGAACCAGATGTTCTGGTCGGGGCCGGCCGTGATCGATTCGGGCAGGCTCCTCGGGCTCGCCAGCGCGATCGTCTGAAACGCGCCGGCGGGCGACATCTCGCCGATCGCCCCGTCGCTGTCGGTGAACCACAGGTTGCCGTCGGCTCCCTCGGTCAGGGCGCGGGGATCCACGCCCTCGGGGGCTGTGAACGCGTTGACGATCGCGCCGGCCGTCGTCATCTCCCCGATCTCGTTCGCGGTTTCGCTGGTGGCGGTGAACCACAGGTTGCCCTGCGGACCCACCGTGATCGACGATGGGGAGTACGGCGTCGTCGCGAATGCGGTGATCGCCCCTGACGGCGTGATCCGCAGGATGTATCCCGACGTGGTCTCCATGGTCGTCGTGTAGCTGACCCACAGATTGCCGTCGGGGCCCGCGGTGATGTCATCGGCCGTCCCGTTGGCGATCCCGGCGGCGTTGGGCGGAAAGAACGGGGAGATGACGCCGCCCGGTGTCAGCCGGCCGATGTACGTGCCCCACGTGAACCAGAGGTTGCCGTCGGAGCCTTCGGTGATCTGTCCGGGGAAGCTTCCCTCCTCGGGCGAGAGCGGGAACTCGGTGATCACTCCCGCCGGCGTGATGCTGCCGATCTTGTCGGTGCTGTTCTCGGTGAACCAGAGGTCGCCGTCCGGTCCCGACGTGATGCCCTCCGGGACGCTCTGACCTGTCGGGATGGAGAACGTGGTCACGACGCCGGCCGGCGTGATCCTGTCGATCTGATCGGCTTGCGCGGCCGCGAACCACAGGTTGCCATCAGGCCCGGAGGTGATCGCGAACGGCTCGGTGGCCGCCGCAACGGGAAATTCGGTCAGCGCCCCGGGAGGGATGGTCGCGATCGCCTCACCGGTGCACAGCAGCACGGTCAGGACGGCGAGCGCTCCGATCCTCGCCAGCCGTATCGTCCAGCGATGCACGCGCCCCCACCTGGCCTAGGGTCGCCACTCGGTCGTGACGACCGCGGCAGTACGGGCTGCCGCGGTCGTGACGAGCGCGTCGGTACGGGCTGACGGCTTCTTGCGGCCCTGGGGCGGGCATGACAGCTGGGGGGTCAGCGAGCCCGGCATCAGGCAGCGGAGCACGCGGTCGCCGAGCGTTCCGCCATTCACCGTGTAGCTGATGAAGCTCCCGAACGCCCCGTACTGGTAGAGGCCGGAGCCGGTCGCGCGCTTGGTCACCCAGATCTCGAGCTTGTCGCCCGCCGGGAGTGTCTGCCCGGCGAACGCCGTCATCGTGACCGAGCTGGCATGCGGCCCGGCCTGGATCGTCTGATTGATACCGCACGGGACGCATCGTGCGATCACCCGCGCTCCGCCGGGGATCAGGTCGACTCGCAGCAGATCCAGCCTGGCGGCCGAGCCCTCCGCGGTCGCCCCGAAGCGCGGGATCGCCTGGATCGACGGTGGGCAGCCGTCGAACCGCCGCACTCCGGGGACCGTCGGACACGAGTCCGCCACGTCGGGGATCCCATCCCCATCGTGGTCGGGATAGAAGATCAGCTTGAACTGCAGCAGGCCGGACTGCACTCCCGACGCGGTGCTGAGCCCGCCGATCTGGATCGTGTAGCGCCGCCCCTTGATTACGTCGGTGAGTACCGGAAAGTCGTTGGTGAGCGACTGCGAGACCTGGCAGCCGATCCGCTTGGTGATCAGCGATGTCGTGATGCTGTACTGATACAGCGCGATCGCGGTAGGGAAGCCCGTGGCGATCAACTCCACGCCGGCGTCGATCTTCGGGCGCAGGTCGTACCAGATCGTGTTGCCATAGGTCGCGCCATCGCAGGTGACCGGCTCCGGCCCGGCGCCGCCGAACGGCTGGCCGTTGATGTCGGGATTGAAGAGATCGGACTGGGTCGTCGCCAGCGTCGTGTTCTCCGTGTCGGTATAGGAGACCGGCTGGGTGCCGGTCGTCATCGACTGGGGGATGACCGTCGACTGGAGGTAATTGTCGTTGGGAGGCGGCACCGTCGCCGAGGGCTGACCCAACGCGGTGGCGGCCGACCACAGGAGCATCGCGACGACGAACACGGCCGCGCGCGCCACCGGTTCCGTCGGACGTCGCGTCAGCGCACGAATTCTCGCCGACGCGTGCACCACCATCCGCGGTGCACGTCTGCACCGACGCCGGACCTCCCCTGCGCTCCGCATTCCCTACCTCCGATCCCCACATCGAATCCCTGCCGAGGGGCGGAAAGGTTACCATCCATCCGGGTTGTTTACGAGCCGCGAATCGTCACCGGTGGCTGCCGGCACGGGGCAGGTTTGATCAACTTTCGGGAACTCATGCCGCCTGGTCGCCGGGGGCAGCATCACAGATGCGCCTGGCCCGAGGCCGTATCATGGCGGGACTGCACGCGAGACAGGTGAGGACGCGGTGGAAGGAGCGACAGCATCGGGCCAGAGGTTCGCGCCGGTCGTCGAGCAAACGCCCGGCGAGCGCACGGCGCGTGCGACGGTGGCCCGTCGCCGCTGGGCGCTCGGCGTCGCGCTCGTGATCGTCGCGTTCGCGTGCGCGTTCGCTGCCGGGACCGCGACCAAGACGAGCCGGGCGCCCGCGACGCCGGCCGAGCTCGCGCCGGCCACGACAGTGCGCGGCGCCGTGCACGTCCCGGTGGCGGGGGTTGCGACCGTCGCAACCGTCCCGGCACTCAAGCCCGCGCCCGCGCCGGCCACGGCCGCCACCACCGGTCAGCAGCAGACGAACAACTCGAACACGAACAACTCGCACACGGGCGGCTCGAGCCCGGGCAGCCCCGGCACCACATCCGGCAGCGGCGGCACCACCTCCTCCGGCAGCAGCGGCACCACCTCCGGCGGCGGCACCACCTCCGGCGGCGGCACCACCTCCGGCGGCGGCACGACCTCCGGGAGTTGATCAGGTCGCAGGGCTGAGCCGGCCGGCGTCAGGGCGCGCGGTCAACCGGCAACAACGTAGCCCCACGTCGCGAGGACATCCTCCGCCGTCCTGAGCTCGGTCATCGAAGCGTTGATCGAGGTACGCGCCGAGCGGTAGGCGAGGGCATTGCTGCTCGCAGCGGCGCGTTGCAGCGCGGCGAAGCCATCGCCGGTGGCGGTGAGCGCTTGAGACAGGGCGCGGATCGCGCCGGCGGACTCCGGAACGGTGTTGACATTGCGTGCGACCGCGGCGCCGGCGCCGTGATAGTCGCGGGCGAGCGCCCCAGCCGCCGATGCCTGCGCCGCCGGCGTGCCGGCGTGCGCCAAGTGCTGCGCGTCCGTCTTGACCTCGGTCTGCAGCCCCGAGGTGATCGTGTTCAGCACCATGGCCAGGCTCTTGCTCGGCCCGAGGGCGAGGATCGTGCCGGGCTCGAGCGCGAGCGTGCCGAGCACGCGTTCGCATTCGGCTTGGAAGGCGTCGCCCGGCGCGCGCGGCGCGCAGACGCCGATCACGGCTCCGGCCGACGTCGGCAGCGTGTACACGACGCTGGGCAGTGAGCCGGGCGCGATCGCCACATCGCCGAAGCGGTAGAACTGGTTACCGCCGGGCGACAACGTGACGACCGTCCGCGGGCGGCCCTTGACGGCGGCAAGCAGTCCGGCCGGGAGCAGGCTCGGATCCGTCGTGTCGACGATTCCAACCGCGAGCACGCCGCCTGAGCGCCGCGGGCCGACCGCGATTTCGCTGGTCAGGTTCACCTGAGGCGTGGCGAGCCGTTGCCTGCCCCAGGCGGCCGGCACCGACAGCATGATCGGCCCGGCGACCTCGGTCCGGCTCAGCGTCGGCGGCGCCGCCGCCGATCCCTGTGACGACGGCGCGATGAGGTAGCCGGCCACGATCGCGACGAGCGCCGCGATCGCCGCCGCTGCGGCCGCACGGGCGCTCACCGTGGACGCGGGGGCGGGCCGGCGCCGGGGCGGTGGCGCCGGCGGGGCCGCGCTTGGCGCCGACACCTCCGCGGGCGCCGGCGTCTCGGCGGGCGGGGCCGCCACATCCTCCGAGGCCGGGGCCGCCGGCTCCACCGCGGGCGAGGCCGCCGCCTCGGCCGGCGGCGTGACGGCGATCGGCGCGATCGTCGTCAACCGAGGATCCTCGGGCGGCTGAACATCGGCCTCCGGGATCGCGTGCCGGGACGGCGTCGGCGTCGATTCCCAAGCGGCATCGTCGCCGGGCACGGGCTCGGCGGCGGTCGGCTCGGCAGCCGCGGGCGGGGATGCAGGCTCTGGCTCGATCGGCGCCGGCGGCTCGGCGGGCGTGGCCTCGCCCGGCGGCTGGGGGGCGCGTCCGAACGTCACGTACGTGCCCGACGGCGAGGATTGCGCCGGCTCCTCGGTGGGCGGCGCGATCGGCACCGGGCCGTCCGCAGGCCCGACGTCGGTGACCGGCGGCTCGGACACCTCGGGCGGCGGGGCGGGCGCCACCGGCTCGGCGGCCGGCGCGGGCTCCGCCTCGGCGGCGGGCTCGGGGACCGGCAGGGGCGGCACCGCCGGTGCAGGCTCCGGACGGTCGCCGCTGCCACCGAACGTCACATACCCCGACCCGGGCTGCTCGGGTGCGGGCTCCACGAGCGGCGGTGGCGTCCGAGCGCGCTGACTCTCGAACGGCGCCGGGGTCAGCGGGCGCGGCGTGTGGACGATCGCGGCGAGTGTCGGCAGCCGCGCCTCGCGGCGCCACCGGGGGCCGAGCCGGCCGATCACGATCTCCTCGAGGTCCTCCCATGCGGCGATCGGACTGCGGGTGCGCTGCTCGGCATCCTTGACCAGCAGGCGGTCGATCCACGCCGACAGCTGCGGATCGATGTCGGGCTGGACGTCGACCGCCGAGGGGATCTCCTCGTTGACGTGGCGCATCAGGATCACCATCGGCGCCTCGGTGTCATGGAACGGGACGCGGCCGACGAGGTGCTCCCAGGCCATGACCCCGACCGAGTAGAGGTCGGTCCAGATGCCGATCCCCTGCGCCATCGCCTGCTCCGGGGCCATGTACGTCGGGGTGCCGACGGTCGTTCCGGTGGCGGTCGCGAACATCGAGGTGCCGGCGGACTGCGTGGCCTTGGCGATCCCGAAGTCGGCGATCTTGATCGTTCCGTCACCGGTGACCATCAGGTTCTCGGGCTTGAGATCCCGGTGCACGATCCCGTACGTGTCGGCGTGGGCGAGTCCGGCCAGCACCCCCTCCATGACCCCGGCGAACTGTGCCAGCGACAGACGACCGACATACGGCCGAAGCGAACCGCGGGGGACGTACTCCATCGCGATGTAGGGGATGCCGCCGTCCTCGAAGTACTCGAGCACGGTGACGATGTTGGGATGGTTGAGCGATCCCGCCAGCCGCGACTCGCGCAGGAAGCGCTCCGCCATCTCCGGCGCGCTCGCATGGAAGCTGCTCAGCTCCTTGAGCGCCACGTCGCGGTCGAGATTCTCCTGACGGGCGAGGTAGACGATCGCCATCCCGCCCCGGCCGATCTGCCGGACGATCTGGTAACCCCCGACCCGGCGTTGCGGAGCGGGGTCTGTTGCCTGCGATGAGGCGCCTGGACCCTCGCTCATCGGATTCCCCCCTTCACCCCCGGGGATGGTACTCGTGTCGACCGGGTCCGAGGGCACAACATTCCGATCGGCGGCGGCGCGAACCGCTCCGGCGGTCATTGACCTGGCGAGTGCCGCGCCATACGCTCACCCGGATGCGTCAACGCCCGTCGCGAGACGTCGCCGGTCGTCGGCCCGAGGCGGTGCCCGCCGCTCCCGTGGCGGCCCACGACCGGCCGTCGCCGCACGTCGAAGCCGTCCTGTCGCTGCAGTGTACGGCGGGGAACGGCGCGGTGACACGTCTGGTCGGCGCCCGGAGATCGGTTGGTGACCCGGTCGCGCGCTTGAGCCGCGACACGGCGACGACGGCGTTCAGCGACCCCGCCATCCAGTCGGCCTATGACGCCAACAAGGCGGTCACCAGCTCAGATCAGCTGAGCGGACTCGAGCTCCTGGACCGTGAGCACGGCGTCATCGCCGGTCCCTGGGCGAAGCTCGACTGGGCGCAGATCTCCGGCAGCGCCGCCGACCGGATGTATCACCCGGAGCACATCCAGCAGAACCCGCTCGGGCTCTGCGGGCCGGCCGCATTGCTCAACTACGTGGCGACCGCCACGCCGGGCACGTACGCCTACGACGTGATCTCGATCTTCGAGGACGGCGCATGGGGCGGCAAGAAGCTCAACTCGACGCTGCTCGGCAACGCCGCCCTGGGCGGGATGGACCCCTGCGACTGGATGATGCTGTCCGCGATCCAGGATCTCTCCAACTCGGTCCTCGACTACAACGGCCGCGAGACCAAATACCGCGACGGCCAGAGCATCGGCGACCTGCAGAGCTCGATGACCTCCCTCACCAAGATCCAGAAGACCACCGAGTACTCGTGCGGGTACTGGGGCGTCAAGGAGCAGTCGCTGAAGGTCAACGACCTGCTCGCCCGGTATGGCAATGGTGTATGCGTTGTCATGGAGGTCGACTCGACAACACTGCAGGCAGAGACGGCGCGTGGCTCCAACGACCATTTCATCCGCCTGTTGAAGCCGATGACGTACGGTGAGGACTCGGTCGGCTTCACGGTGTTCACATGGGGCTCGAACCGATCCCTGACCTTCAAGCGGGAGAACTTCGAGCACATGGTGGACGGCTACGTCGTGGGCGCCACACGCAGCGACATCCAGCTGTGAGCCGGCCGTGAACGCCGGCCCGCCAGGCGTCCCGGCGCCGACGGTGGTGTGGTGGCGCGAAGACCGTGGCGGCCGCCTCGTCGAGCTGCTGATCGTCGGACCGGGCCCGACCACCGTCGCGGATCAGATCTGGCCGCGGGTGATCGCAACGTCCGCCACCGGCGCGGTGGCCTGGTCGCTGTTCAACACGACGGCGCTCGGGCCACTGGCCCCGGAACTGGCCGCGCGGGCCCGGTCGGCGGCGGTGCCGGTCCGGGGCGCCGGCGACGGCGCGCTGTCGGTCGCCGTCCTTGACGAGCGCCACGGCGACCTCGTGGCCGAGGGTCACGGGCTGGCGCGCGACCCGCTGTTCGACGCGTGCCGCCGAGCCGCGCTCGAGCTCGTCGATCGGCGATTGCATGAAGCGACGGTCGTCGACGACCCATTCTCCGGCGGCGTTCTGCTGGCACGGCTGCACCGGCTGACCGGCGGTGCGGTGCTCGAGCTCGCGCCCGCCCGGGTGCGCGACGACCGGCCCGTCACCGCGACCCCGGTATGGGGCGTGAGCGACGGAGAGCGCGAGCTGACGCTCGGCGCCGCGCGGGCCGGGACCGTCGATGTCGCACTCGGCGGCGACGTCGCGGCGCGGCTGCCGTCCGCGCGGCTGCCGATCGGCGGCGATCTCGGCGCGGATGCCGCGACGGCTCCGCTGACCGTCTCGCTCGACGTGTCGCTGTCACGCGCCGTCGCGCTTCCCCGACGGCTTCACGCGCGGCTGCGCGCCGGGCCGGACGGCGTGCCGCTCGTGCGGATGCCGCTCGTGCGGATGCCGCTGGACGTGTGAGGCTCCGCGGCCGAGCTCAGGTTTGCACCAGCGCGATCACGCCGGCCAGCGCACAGCACGCGATCACCGCCACCGCCAGTCGCTGCGCCTCGGTCAGCCGCCGCGTCCGGACGCGCTCGTCGCGGAGCTCATCGAGCAGCGCTCGCGCCAGCAGGTACCCGCCGGCGCCGGCCGCGGTCGCCGCCCACGGCGCGGCAACCGAAGCGCCGACGGCGACGGTCGTCGCGGCGAGCAACACACAGAGCGTCGCATCGAGCAGCTGGACGGGAAAGTGCCGAACGTGCGGGCCGAACCACCCGTAGCGCGCGCCGATCGTGCTCTCGCGGCCGATGCAGCAGCCGCTGCGCAGGCAGCCGATCCGGCCGACCGCCAGCCCGGCGAGCGTCGCCGCCGTCGCCGTGCCCAGCAGCCGCCAGCTCAGCTCGCCGGTCGCCGCGAGCAACGGCACCAACACGACGACGTTGACCAGCACGTGGCGGTGAAAGACGAACCGCCGGATCGGGCCGGGGCGGCTCGCGATTCTCCGATGGGACTCGAGCAGCACCGCCGGAACGACGGCGACGACGATCAACGCGGCCGGCGCGAGACCTCGGACGGTCCCGAGGACGAGCCAGACGAGCGTCGCCACCGCCAGAGCGCTGCGGGAGAAGAACGTCCATGAGCCCACCAGCCGCCCGCCGACCCGAACGTTGAGCCCGATGACCGCGTCGAGCCGGCGGTTGATCCGGGCGACGACGTCGGGCGCTACCGAGAGTCGGGGCGCAGTATCCGTAGGACCTCGGCGATCAGCTCGGGCTGGTCTCCAATGTCAGCGAGCAGGCCGCGGAGCTCGTCGCGAACGTAGTCCCCGTGCAGGTCCGGGTCGTCGAGCTCGGCGGCCTTCACGGCGAGCGCGCGGTACGCGGCCCAGTCGCGTCCGCCCGCGCGCTCCATCAGGTCACGGTATTCACCGCTCATCCGGTAGATGAGCTTCGGATCGGCCTCGAAGGCGCTCAGCATCTCCGACAGCGCATCGTCGGTGTCGCCCGTCAACAGCAGCGTGTCCGCGTAGGTGGCGCGAGCGAGGGGATGGGTGGGCAGCCGATCGGCCAGCGACCGCCAGAACGCGACATACGCGGCCGGGTCCTGCTCGATGCTCCGCTGCTCATCCGCCAGCGGTCCGTTCACCTGCCGGACGAGCGTGTCGAGGACGGCGTCATCCATCTCCGCGTCAGCCGGGAGCAGGTCGAGCGTCCGGCCCAGCCACGGCGCGGGAGGCTCACCTGGACGGCGACTGCTGATCGCTTCCCGGAATCGCTGAAGAGAGGTCATTGGCGAAGAAGTCTGACGGACTGATCGCGACGCTCGAGGTGATGATCGTCTTGTCGACCCGCGACCCGCACGATTGCTCGTGCTTCTCGATCGGCGTCGTGTCCCACGGCTGGCGGCTGAATCCCGTGTCGACGAGGAACACGACGGGGGGAATATCGAGCTCGCTGGGCGGCTCCGGTGTGCCGTCCGGGTCGACCGTCGCGTACTGAGTCATATGTGCGAAGTCGACGCTGAGTCGGACGTTGACGTAGATGTCGGCGTCGGAGTCCTCCTCGAGCAGCGCCTCCGCCTGGTCCTGCTTGCTGTGCAGATCATCCTCGATCTTCGGCGAGAGATCGTCGATCTGCTTCTGGATGAAGTCGTTGTAGATCCGCTCCATCAGCTTGCCGAGCAGCCATTGGAGCGCAAGCATGACGAGGACGGTCACCACCGCGCCGGCAACGGTCTTCGCGCCGGATTTGAACCGCTGACTCTTCAACTTGCCGACGATCGCACGCGGCTTGAGTCCCTTGAGCGCGTTCTTGAAGTCACGGCCCTTGAGCTTGAGCATCTCGAACGTCTTGAACGACTTCGTGGTGCGGATCCCGGCGGCGTCGAAGTGCACCGACTCCGCGGCGAACTCGGGATGGAACGCCGACGTCGGGAGCTTCATGAACGACCTGACCGAGATCTTCATCGACTGGCGGGTCGGTTGATAGTGGCCGGATTGATTGTCGATGCTGAAGATGCGTCCGCCGCGAACCTCCAGCTCGCCGGCGGCCAGCACCTTCGGGTCGGTGCCGCCGATCAGCGTCGGGTGCGGCATCCCGGTCGCGCGGCCGGCCTGGCCGCCCGGCTCGCCCAGCCGCTTGCCGAGGATCACCTTTCCGTCGGTGTCGACGACGTACATGAAGGTGCCGTTCTCGAACCCGCCTCCCACGCGGCCGTTCTTCATCGCGTCGTCCAGCGGTTTCGCCGATGGATTCTTGACATACCCGCCCTGCTCGGTCCAGACCGGCTTGACGGTCTTGTCGGCCGGATCGAAGAACCGGCGGTCTCGGTCGGCGGCGAGCATCGGCGGCACGACCGAATACGCGTCCTTGGGCGTGTCGCGCTGCAGCAGGACGCCCGGCGCGCCAGGCGGTCGCGCAGGCGCGGCGCCGCCGGGAGCGCCGGGGGTCGGCGGAGCGGATGGGGGCGTCCGGCCGGGCGGCTCGCGGCGGCGCCGATCGTCGATCAGGCGCGCGACGGCGGCGTTGCCGGCGGCACGCTGCAGCCGAAGCACGTCGGCGGCTCCGAGATCGCCGAGGCTCGTGGGCAGCGACGGGCCGGGGGGCGCCACAGCCTGTGCGTGATCCTGAGCCCGCGCGGCCGATGAATCGTCCTCGGTTCGAACGCGAACCACGCCACGAGATTACCGCGGTTGCCATTGCGTTTTATCACGCAACCCACTAGGCTGGCGAGCGATGAGGAACACCGGCGTCACCGACGTGCGCAGCTTCGACGAGGTCAGCGCGATCGTCCCCGCGGGCCCCGGCCGCTTCGAGGCGACGGTCGATCCCGAGTGGACGATCGTCGGCAAGCCCAACGGCGGCTACCTGCTCGCGATGCTCGGTCGCGCGGCGACGGCGGCGAGCCCGCACGACGACGTGATCATCGCCGGCGCCCAGTATCTCCGGGCGCCGTCCCCCGGGCCGGTGGCGATCGAGGCCGACGTGCTGCGGGCCGGGCGCTCCGCCAGCCAGGTGCGCTGCCGGATGAGCCAGGACGGCGAGGCCTGCGTCGAAGCGCTGGTCACCACCAGCCGGCTCCATGACACCGCGGTCGCATACTGGGATCGCGGGCTCCCGGCGGTCGGCGAGGTCGCCTATGAGGAGTGCGCGCGGCTCCCGGCGCGCACCCCGGACGGCGGCCGGGTCGCGATCATGGACCAGATCGAGATCCGTCTCGAGCCGGCGTCGGCCGCGTTCACCACCGGGCGCCCTCGCGGCCGCGGCGAGCTTCGCGGATGGCTCGCGCTTCCCGGCGACGGTGGACTGGACCCGACGTCGCTGCTGTTCGCCGTCGACGCCTTTCCGCCTGCGACGTTCGACATCGAGTTCTCGGGCTGGGTGCCGACGCTCGCGCTGAGCGTCTACGTGCGGGCGCGGCCGGCGCCGGGACCGGTGCGGGTGTTGCAACGCGCGCAGCTGATCGACGGGCAGCGCGTCGATGAGTCCTGCACGATCTGGGACCGCACCGGGCGGGTGGTCGCTCAGGCCACCCAGCTGGCCGGAATCCGCCTCGGCTGACGCGGCCACGCGGCATCCGCCCGACCGGAGCACGCGCTGCGGGCGCGGGCGGCGGACCGGCGTGGCGGGCGCGCCGGACTCGCGCCGGGGACCGGTCGATCGCGGCGCCGACGGCTGGTAAGGTCGCCAGGCGCTGGGTCGTCGGGCCGTTCAGCCAGACGATCGCGCCGGCGCCCGACGCTCGCTGCGGTTGCGGGATCACGGCGCTGACAGGAGGTGTCGAAGGCGCGCAGGACGGCAGCGCGATGCGCGCGGGCAGACCGATCAGAGGAGAGCTGACGTGAGCAGTGTCAAGCCCGTCGTTGTCTACGGCGCCAGTGGCTACACCGGCCGCTTGGTGCTCGAGTACCTCCGGGAGTACCGACTCCCGTTCATCGCCGCCGGACGCGACGCGGCGCGCGTGCAGGAGGCGATCGCCCACATCCCGGGGATCGAAACCGCCGACTACGAGGTGCGCGAGGTCGAGCACACCGTCGACGCCCTCACCGAGCTGTTCTCCGGCGCGCGGGTCGTGTGCAATACCGTCGGGCCATTCGCGCTCTACGGAGCGGAGGTGGTGGAGGCATGTATCGCCGCCGGATGTCACTACCTGGACACCAACGGCGAGCAGGACTGGATGATCCGCTGCGACGAGACCTATGGTCGGCCGATGGCCGAAGCGGGCCTGCTGCTCGCTCCCGGGATCGCCCAGATGTACACCACCGGCGAGATCGCGGCGAACCTCTGCCTGGAGACGCCGGGGCTCGACACGCTGGACATCGCGGTCTTCTGGAAGGGCTCGCCGACCGTCGCCTCGACCGAGACGATTCTCGTCAACGCCGCGCGGGCCACGGCTCACTACCTCGAGGGCAACGAGTACGTCGAGTGGCCGGCCGACGGCACGATCTACGAGCTGTCGCTGCCGGGCCAGCATCAGACCGCCCTCGCCCTGCCGTGGGGCGGGACGTCGCACCCGGTGTGGTTCAAGCGCGACCCGCGGGTCGCCAACGTCAAGGTGCTGGGAGGCCTGTTCGACCGGGCGCTGATGCAGGGCGTCCCCCAGATCGTCGCCGCCGCCCTGGAGCAGGTCGCCGGCCTGCCCGACGACGAGAAGCTCAAGGTCCTGGTCCAGACGGCCCGCTCGGTGCAGTCCCAGATGCCGCCCCGGGAGAACCAGCGGGTCAACATCTCGCTGGAGTCGGTGTACGCCAGCGGGCCACTGGCCGCCGTGCACTGCGTGCTGCGGGGGGCGTGCAACTACAAGCAGACCGGGCTGCTGCAGGCCTACTCGGCCCATCATCTCGTCGTCGGAGCGCCGCGCCGGCTGGGCTTCGCGTCGGCCTGCCAGGCGTTCGGCCATCGCGAGCTGCTGGCGGTGCTCACCCAGTTCGGGCTGGTCGCGGCGCCGCAGCTCACCGGGCACGTCAGCCCGACGGCGCTGCAGCCGCCGGCCGCCGTGATCGGCAGCCTCAACGGCGCCGGCGTGCCCAGCGCGCTGTCTCACTGACCACCCGCACACACCGGAGAGCGACATGGAATTGGAAGGCAAGCGGGCGCTGATCACCGGCGCCGGCCGCGGCCTCGGGCTGGCGATCGCGGCGCTGTTCATCGAGCGCGGCGCGCGGGTGGCGCTGGCGGACCTCGACGACGCGGCCGCGGAGTCCGCGGCGGCCGGCCTCGGCGCCGGGGCGATCGCGCTGCACTGCGACGTCACCAAACCCGACGACGTGCAGCGCGCGATCGCCGGCGCCGTCGCGGCGTTCGACGGCCTCGACGTGATGGTCAACAACGCCGGCATCGAGATCGGCAAGCCGATCCCCGAGACCAGCGACGAGGAGTTCGCCACCCTGATGGCGATCAACGTCAACGGCGTCTTCTACGGGATCAAGTACGCGATCGGCGCGCTCGCGCAGACCCGCGGGTGCATCATCAACATGTCGTCGGTCGCAGGGCTGGACGGCGTGCCGCTGCTGGGCGCCTATTGCGCCTCCAAGGCGGCGGTGATCCGGCTCACCCAGACCGCCGCGATCGAGCTGCGCGACGCCGGGATCCGCGTCAACGCGATCTGCCCGGCGTTCATCGACACCCAGATGGTGGAACGCCTGGTGGCCCCGTTCGAGGCGGCCACCGGAGCGAACTTCGACGACCTCGCCGCGCAGGCGCAGGGGCGTCTGGGGACGCCGGAGGAGGTCGCGGAGATGGTGGCCTTCCTGGCTTCCGACGATGCCCGGTGGATCACCGGGTCCTATTACATCCTCGACAACGGCCTGACTGCGAGCGTGCTATGACCGCCATCCTGGACGGCAAGGTGGCGATCGTCACCGGAGCGGCGAAGGGCCTCGGGCATCAGATCGCCCGGCGCCTGGGCGAGGCCGGCGCCACGATCGTCGCGTCCGACCTGGCCGGCGATCGGCTGACCGCCGCCGCGGCGCAGCTGGACGCCGACGCGATCGCCTGCGATGTCCGCGACGAGACCCAGGTGCACGAGCTGGTCAGCCGGACGCTGGCCGCCCACGGCCGCCTCGACGTGATGGTGGCCAACGCCGGTGTGGCCACCGTCGCGCCATTGACCGAGATGTCGCTGGAGCAGTGGCGCGACGTGATGAGCGTCGACCTCGACGGGGTGTTCCTGTGCACCAAGCACGCGGGGATCGCGATGGCGGCCGGCGGCGGCGGCTCGATCATCACGATCGCCTCGATCAAGGCGTTCGGCGGCGCTCCGGCGACCGGCCACTACGGGGCCGCCAAGGCCGGCGTCGTATCGCTGACCAAGACCGCCGCGCTCGAGTTCCGCTCCCACGGCGTGCGCGTCAACGCGATCTGCCCCGGTTGGATCGACACCGACCTCGTCAACGACCACAAGGCCGAGCTGGAGGCGGTGCTCGGCGTCTCGTTCGAGGACTACATCGGTCACATCCAGGGCCGGCTCGGCGAGCCCGACGAGGTGGCCGGCCTGGCTGTGTTCCTCGCCTCGGAGCGCAGCCGCTTCTCCTCGGGCTCGGCCTACATCGTCGACGGCGGCGCCACGGCGTCGCTGGTGTGAGCGCGGCGGCGAGGCGACATGCGGGTAGCCCCGGAGTTTCAGACCCTCCCCGACCTTCTGCGCGTCCGCGCGCGGACCGAGCCCGACCGGCCGTTCGTCTGCTTCCGTGACCGCTCCTTCACCTACGGCGAGTTCGATGACCGAACCGACGAGCTGGCGGGCGGCATGGCCGAGCTGGGCATCGCGCCCGGGGACGTCGTCTCGGTGTTCCTGCCCAACTGCCTCGAATTCCTCGAGGCCTGGTGGGCGATCCTCAAGGCCGGCGGGGTCCTGGGCCCCGTCAACCCGGCCTACACCGGCGCCGAGGCCGGATATGTGATCGGCCACTCCGAGGCGGTGGCGGTCGTCACCGACGCCCGCGGCGCGGAGGTGGTCGCCGGCCGGCGGGCGGAGCTGGACCGGCTGCGTCACGTGATCTCGATCGACGGCGGCGTCGGTGTCGACGCGACGCTCGGGGAGCTGGGCGGGCGTGGCAACGGAACGCCGTCGCCACGGCGCACGCTCGACGACCTGGTCGCGATCCTCTACACGTCCGGCACCACCGGCAAGCCCAAGGGCGCGATGCTCACCCATCGCAACGAGCTGGTCAACACCACCCAGGGCGCCGAGCTCGTGCCGCTGTCGGCCGGCGAGCGCGTCGGAATGCTGCTGCCGCTGTTTCACGCCAACGCCCAGGTGGTGACGACGCTGATCCCGATGATGATCGGCTGCGAGGTGGTGATGTGGGAGCGCTTCTCGGCGTCGGCGTTCTGGCCGGCGGTGCAAGAGCTGGCTCCGGCGACGATCTCGGCGGTCCCGACGATCCTCGCCGCGGTGCTCAACGCGCCCGGCGCGCCCGAACACGGCACCTCCCTGCGCTACGTGATCTGCGGGGCGGCGCCACTGTCGGTGGAGCTGCTGCGGGCCTTCCAGGAGCGCTTCGGGATCCGGATCCTGGAGGGCTACGGCCTCACCGAGACGGGCTGCATCGCGTCGATCAACCCGTTCTACGGCGAGCGGAAGGTCGGCTCGATCGGACTGCCGCTGCGCGGCCAGCAGATGAAGATCGTCGGCGACGACGGCCGCGACGCCGCCGCCGGCGCGTTCGGGGAGATCGTGATCAACGGACCCAACGTGATGGCCGGCTACCTGAAGAATCCCGAGGCGACCGCCGAGTCGATCCGGGACGGCTGGCTGTACACCGGCGACATCGGCTACGCCGACACCGACGGCTACTTCTACATCGTCGACCGCTCCAAGGACATGATCATCCGCGGCGGCGAGAACATCTATCCGCGGGAGATCGAGGAGGTGCTCTACGAGCACGGGTCGGTCCTGGAGTGCGCGGTGATCGGCGTCCCCGACGAGGTGCGCGGCGAGGAGGTTCTGGCGATCATCACCCCGCTGCCCGGCGCCGAGCTCGACCTCGACGAGCTCGCCGCGTTCGCCGCCGAGCGCCTCGCCAGGTTCAAGCTTCCCCACCGCTACGTGCTGCGCCCGGAGCTGCCCAAGACGGCCACCGGCAAGATCAGCAAGGGCCCGCTGCGCGAGGAGTTCGGCAGCTGGGCGAGCGAGCAGCCGCCTCGCGGGTGAGCGCGCGCGATTCAGCGCGCCCGGCGTCTGAGGTGACGCAGCGCGGCGCGGGCGGCCGCGTCGCCGGGCACGCCGTGGACGGCGCCGCCGGGGAAGGCCGCGGCGCTGGCCAGGAACAGGCCGGCGAGCGGCGTGCGATACGGGGACAGCGACGGGACCGGGCGGAACACCGCTTGGCGCAGCCGGTAGCTGCCGCCGCCGACGTCGCCGCCGACGAGGTTGGGATCGCGGGCCTCCAGCTCGCGGGGGCCGAGCACGTGCCGAGCGAGGATGCGATCGCGAAAGCCCGGCGCGAATCGCTCGACCTGGCGCTCGATCGCCTCGATGTGGGCTTCGCCCGACAGCGCGCCCGCGCTGCTCCGCGGCCCGTGGGTGTAGGCCCAAGCGGTATGACGCCCGGCCGGGGCGCGGCCGGGGTCGGCGACGCTCTGCTGACCGAGGAGCAGGAACGGCGCGTCGGGCACGCCGGCCTGACTGTCGCCGATCGACGCCAGCAGCTCCGCCTCCGACCCGCCGACGTGCACGGTTCCCGCCTCCCGCGCCTCGGCTGCCTCCCAGGGGATCGGCCCGCCGAGGGCCCAGTCGACCTTGACCGTCGCGGGCCCGTACACGTAGCGGCGCAGGGCAAGCCGGTACCACCCCGCGAGGGCGGTGCCGGTCATCCTCAGCAGCGCGTCGGGCATCAGGTCGGCGATCACCGTCGCGGCCGCCAGCTCCTCACCGCCGGCGATGCCGACCCCGGTGGCGCGCCCGTTACGGGCGATCACGCGCTCGACGCTCGCGCCGGTCCGGATCGTCGCACCGAGGCTCTCCAGGTAGCCGACGAGCGCGTCGGTCAGTCGCTGGGCGCCCCCCCGCGGACTGGGCCAGCCGACGGCGTGACCGAGCAGGTTGAGGTAGAACCCCGACACGCCCGAGCCGCGACTGCCCGGCGGCACGTCACCGTGCATCGCGGCGCCGTACAGCCAGGCTCGTGAGCCCGCACCGGCGAACAGCCGGGAGGCCAGCCCGACGGCGGACCCGCCGAGCAGGCGGGCGAAGTCCAGGCTCGGTCGCACTCCGGCACGGCGCAGCAGCGCCAGCGCGCCGCCGACCGGCGGAAAGCCCGACAGCATCATCGCCCGCACGGCGTCGAAGGCGCCGAGATAGGGTGCGACGAAGCCCGTCCATGCCGCTCCGTCGCCGGCATGCTGGCGGTCGAGCGTCGCCGCCGTGGCGGCCAGGTCGCGGTGCAGCGCCACCACCCCGCCACCGGGCAGCGGGTGCGCCATCGGGATCCGCGGATGGACCCACTCCAGTCCGTGGGCGGCGAGCGGCATCGCGCTGAACACCGGAGAGGCGACGGTGGCCGGGTACACCGACGAGAACGTGTCGTGGACGAATCCCGGCAGCGTCAGCTCCTCGCTGCGGACCGCCCCTCCGGCCCGGTCGGCCTGCTCCAGCACGGTCACCGCCACCCCCGCCCTGGCGAGGGCGATCGCGGCGGCGAGCCCGTTGGGGCCGGCGCCGATGACGATCGCCTCGCTCACGTGGCGATCTGCAGCGCCAGCTGGTGCAGCAGGCTCTGGGCCACGACGTTCCCCTGGCCCCAGAACGCATGCTGGGCGTCCCGGCCCGCGATCTTGTAGATCTGCTCGATCTGCCAGGGCATCGGATCCCAGGTTCCGGCCGCCCGCACCCAGGCGACGCCGTCCTGTACATAGAGCAGCAGCCGATTGTGCCCGGCCCCCATGAAATGTCCCTCGTGGGTGGTGAGGTCGAAGCCGACGACCGCCTGTGCCCCGGTCGGCACGGCCTCGGGCTCGTCCTCGCCGTAGCGGGCGAGTCCGTCCTCGAGCTCGGCGACCCAGCGCGCGAGCGCCTGGGGATCGTCCGGATACGTGTACCGCGTATGCCGATGATCGCCGCCGCGGATCGGGCGTCGCCTTCGAGACCGCCGCCGACCGTGACGCCTACGATCCGACCGCGCGGATGACGCTCGCCCGGCGCCGAACGCGCGGTGAAAGGCCGGGAGGTCGGTGACGCGCAGGCGCCGGCGCCCCGGCTTGCGGTACCAATAGGTCGTCAGTGCACAGAACGCGAGGCGCAGGTCGTCGACCTCACGGTCGCTGACCGGCCGCCGGTAGTAGGCGGCGTTGAGGAAGTCGGTCACCCACAGCGCGGCATCCCGGGCCGCGATCGACGATCCCGCCATCCGGGAGAAGCGCAGCAGACCGGTGGTGGGCACGTCCGCGGACGCGTCGGCGTCACCGTGCTCCTCGAGGTACTCGGGGACCTCGTCGCGCAGGGGGTCGGTGGCATCGGTTGACATGACGGGCTCCTCAATGGTGACGAATGGGCGACGATGGCGCCCAACATCATCCAGGCGCAGGAAACCCATCGGGCGCGTGGCGATCACTCGGCGAGGATCCCGACCGGGCCGCGTCGGTCCGAACTGCCGCCCGACCGCGGATGATCGGCGAGACTCCGGCCCATGGCTCTGCCGAGCGAGCTGCCGATCGTCCAGGCTCCGATGACCGGCGGCCCGTCGACCGCCGCGCTCACCGCGGCGGCTGTACGCCACCCGGGCGCATCTCGCCGGTCGCGATCACCGCCGAACCGGCCGCCCGGATCGTGGCCCGAATCGCCGCGGGCCTCGGCCGGCCGCCGGCGTGACGCGGGCTCGGGCCGTCCAGGCTGAGCGCCGCGCCCACGATCGCAGGAGCGCGCCGAGCCGCCGCCGCAGGAACGCGAACAGCAGTGTCGCCGCGCTGAGCGCGAACAGCAACAGGTAGGAGTGATAGCCGCGATAGCGGAACACGACGGAGTGAACGCCGGCCGGCACCCGGGTGGCGACGAGCGCGGGCGCCACCATCAGCGTGGGCTGCGGGCGCCCGTCGACGGTGACGGTCCAGCCCGGGTCAAACGACGCGCTGAGCACGACGACGCCAGGGGCGCGCATCCTCACCGTGGCGGACGCTTCGCCGGCGGCGAGGTGGTCGTGGCGCTCGAGCACGGCGTCGCTCGAGCCGCCCGCCGTGACCCCGGGGAGCCGCCGCGCCGGCCCCTGGCCGTAGGCGACGCGCAGGTAGTCGCCGTGCTGGGTGAGCGAGGAGTGCTCCAGCGGGATGCTGCGCGCCCCGAGGTCCGCGCGGTCGGCGGCCATCACCCCGGCGATCGTGCCGGTGTGGACGTCGCCTCCGCCGGCCACCGTCCACAGCGCATACGGCCCGGCCCGCGCGGCGAGCGTCGCTCGCACCGGCGGCAGGTAGCCGCTGGGGACGAGCAGGTACCGGATCCCGAACAGCGCGTAGTCGCCGGGGTCGGTGTCGTCGAAGTCGTATTCCGGTCCGGTCATCAGCGACGCGGTGCGCAGCGTGTAGCCGACCTCGTCGACGTCGCGGCTCTCGAGGTACTTGAACACCGGGACCGCGCCGACGGTGAAGCCGGCCCCCCAGTTGGTCGGTTCGCCGGCGTAGACGCGGCCGCCCCCGCCCGCCGTGACCCGGGCGAGCAGCCGGTCAAGCTCTCCGCCCGCGGTCGCGTCGGCGCGTCGCTGAGCAGCGATCGCGGCGGCATTGCGCCGGTCGAAGCGGCCGAGCTCGAGCCATGCCGGCGCGAGCACCAGCAGCGCTGCGGCGCACCCCAGCACGGCCTCGGCCGCGTGCGCGCCGCCGAGCCGGTATCCGCGCAACCTGCCGCGACGAGCCGCCCGTTCGAGCAACGCCCAGGTCACGCGGGCGGCGCCCGCGGCTCCGAGCCCGGCGAGCAGCAGCGCGGCCAGCTGGACGCCCATCATGAAGCGCCGGAAGAAGATGTCGCCGCTGCCCGGGATCAGATCGGCGAGGCCGCCGAACGTCGCGCGCCCGAACGACAGCAGCAGGCAGGCGACGAGCGCGACCAGCAGCGCCCTGGCGTCGGCGTCACGGCGCACGCGGATCACCGCACCCCCGATGCCGAGGAATGCGAACAGCGTCACCACCGGAAGGCGGCCGTGGTCGAGCAGCTGACCGGAGACCAGCCAGCCGAGCACCCGTCCGGCGCCATAGCCGTCCGCGAGCGGCGTGCCGCGCAGCGCCTCGTTCTGGGCCGCCCACGCGCGCTCGGCGATCAACGGCACGATCGCCCAGGCCGCCGCCAGCAGCGAGCCCGCCAGCACGAGGACGGCGCGACCGTACCGGCGGGCGAGCGGTCGGCCCGCCGCCAGGGGCCACAGCGCGATCGGGATCAGCGCCAGATACCCCGTCTCGAAATGGAACGCCACCGTCAGCGCGGTCAACGTGACGGCTGCCCCCGTGTGGCGGCGGTCGCGAATCGCGCGCCAGCTGAAACCCCACGCCAACGGCAGGGTGACCGACGCCCACAGCTGCGTCCAGACCCCGAAGCCGGTCCACACGTACGCGTGCTGCTCGTAGCCGATTCCGACCCAGCTCGACAGGAACGGCGACATCGCCGCCGCCGCGGACGCGGCTCCCCGCCCGGCGCCGAGCAGGCGCGCGCCGTGGTAGACGCTGAGCGGCCACAGCGACAGCAGCAGGTAACCGGTCCACCGAAACGCCGTGTCCGGACCGATCGCCACTCCCAGCGCTCCGGCGAGCATCGCCGGCAGGCTCTGATAATGCAGGAACTGCGGCGAGCCGAGCCCGAGGTAGGGAAACCAGGTCGTCAGCGGGAGCCGGCCGGCTCGCAGCTGGGCGGTGGCGAACCGCACCATCTGCTCGTGCAACGAGCTGTCATCGAGGTAGGAGACCGCGAGCGTCTGCGCTCGCAGGCTCGCGAGGTTCCAGACGACGGCTCCGCCGACGAGCAGCCACGGCCACCACGCGAGCCGGCCCCCGCGGCGGCGCGGGGGCCGGAGGCCTGCGTGGGACGGGCTGCGCAGCGCCGCCGGATCAGCTGTTCCCGCTGCTGCCGCTGTTCCCACTGTTGCCGCTGTCGCCGCTCGGCGGCCCAGCCGGCACCGGGCATGCCGCGCCGGTCGCCTTCGCCAGCCGCACGAGGCGCTCTCGCATCGCCGACTGGAGGAACACCGGGGTGGCTCGCTTGGGCGCCGTTGAGGCGGACGGGCTTGGCGTGAGGGTCGTCTGGCTGGCGCCGCTGCGGGCGGGCGCGCCGGAGTTGCCGGAGTCACCGCTCGTCGTGGTGCCGGAGTTACCGGAGTTACCGGAGTTACCCGAGTTACCCGAGTTGCCCGCCCTGTCCGCGGGCGGAACGTAGATGTCGACGACGCACGGTGGCGGCAGGCAGGCCGGCGCGGAGCCGCTGACGGTCATCCACGACACCTTCACCTGGTGATTGATCCGCCATGCGGGGAGCACAATCGTCCTGCCGGCCGGGATCTGGCGCGGGTCGACGCGAGCCTGCACCGCGAGCATCCGGGCGTGGATCATCGCCGGCGTGGCCGATGTCGATCTCGTCCACGTCGCAACGCTCGCGCCGCACGCGGCGCTCACCGCCACGAGTCGTGCGCGCACGTCCAGGCTGTGCAGCCGCTGGTTGGCGGCGGGAATCGCGGTGAGCGATCGCAGCTCGATCGTGTAGCTGCCGTCTCGATTGCGGGTGACCGCGTACGCCGGCGCCGAGCCGGCGACGCCGACGATCAGCGCCACCACGGTTCCGAGCGCGGCGACGCCGAGTCCGGTACCGGCGAGCAGCCTCGGTCGGGCGCGACGGCGGTCGGCCTCGGGCGGGCCCAGCTGGGCCAGGGCGGGACCGTGCTCGCGCACGATCTCGCGCCAGAGACGATCTGTGAACTTACTCATGGCTGGAATGCTCCTTTCTCAGCCGGGCGCGTGCCCGGGACAATCGCTTGCGGAGCACGACGCGCGACGCGCCGAGAACCGCCGAGGCCTCCTTCGGTGTCAGCCCGGCGAGGTCGACCAGCTCGATCGCCGCTCGCTCCAGCTCGGGCAGCTGCGAGCAACGCTCGATCAGCTCCCGGCCGCTGCGCTGCGCATCGATCCTGGCCGTCAGCTCCTCGATCTCGTCCGGCTCGCATGCTCGCCGGGCGGCATACCTGGCGGCTGCCGAGCGGCCGTCGGCCGCCTGCCGGCAGTGGCGTGCATAGACGTGTCCGGCGATCCCGAACAGCCACGCCCGCGGAGAGCCCCGCGCCGGGTCAAAGCCGCCGAACGCGCCGGCGGCGCGCAGGAACGTCTCCGACGTGAGATCCGCGACCACCTGCGGCTCGACGCAGCGCCGAGCGAAGTACGACATCAGCGAGTCGACGTTGTCCAGGTACACCTGCTCGAAGTCGGCGAGCGCCGACCCGCCCGGCTTCCCCGGCCGCCGGCTCGTCGCCGCCGCCGAGTTCCCGAGCATCGCGACCTCTACCTCCGCTGCTGTGCTCATGTCCCCAGTTGCCGAGTTCGCCACCAACTGTGACATCAGCGCGACGGCAGCGCGCGGGCTGGTCGTTCGGTGCGGCGCCGGGCACCCCGGCGCTCACAGCGCCCGCAGCACCCGCAGCCGGTCGGCCATCGCTCGCCGGGCGAGCGCAGAGTGAGACGCGTAGCGGTCATATCCGTGCGGCGCGCCCGGGTGGACGTGGAGCTCGACCGGCACGTCGGCCGCCGCGAGCCGCTGCGCGTAGGAGATGTCCTCGTCGCGAAAGATGTCGAGGTCACCGACCTCAACGTACGCCGGCGCCAGCCCGCGGAAATCGGTCAGCCGGGCCGGGGCGGCGAGCGGGGACACCCCGTCGGTGCCGCGCTCGGCGCCGAGCAGGGCCGACCAGCAGGTGAAGCTCGCGTCGTGGTCCCACGTGAGCAGCCCGTCGCGGGCTCCGTCCGAGACGACCGTCCGGTCATCGAGCATCGGGTAGATGAGGAGCTGTCCTGCGAGCGCGATGCCCGCGTCGCGGGCGCGGATCGCCACGCCGGCGGCGATTCCCCCGCCGGCGCTCTCGCCCATCACCGCCACCCGCCGGGGCTCCACCCCGAGATCCCCGGCGTGGGCGCGAAGCCAATGCAGCGCGGCGAACGCGTCGTCGGCCGGCGTGGTGGCGGTCGCCGCCGGGGCGAGCCGGTAGTCGACCGACAGGAACCCGGCGCCGGTCTCGTCAGCGTAGCGGCTGACCATCCCGTCGTAGAGGTCGAGGTCGCCGGCGATCAGCCCGCCGCCGTGGGCGAACACGACCGCGCTTCCGGGCGGCGCTCCCCGGCGCGCGTACCAGCGCACGTCGATGCTCGCCCCGTCGGGCGCGCGGACCGCGAAGGCCCGCACCTCGATCGCGGGCCGGGGCCGGGCCTCGAGCTCGGCGAGCCGGCGCATCCCCTCGCCGGCCACCCGGCGCAGCTCCCGCCAGTCGCCGCGGGCCACGACCTGCGGCTCGCCGGCGAGCTCGGCCACCCCGGCCGCGACCTCGGGATCGACCGCGTACGGCGCGCCCGCCGCACGCCGCTGCGGGTCGGTCAGATTCACAGCACCATCGTCAGCGGCCGCTCGAGGAACCGGCGTATGTCGGCCAGGAACCGGGCGGCGTCGGCGCCGTACAGGATGCGGTGGTCGCAGGCGAGGGTCAGCGTGGCGATCGGCCGGACGACCACCGCGCCATCGATCGCCACCGGTCGGTCGCGCACCGCTCCGATACACAGGATCGCGGCCTGCGGCGGGTTGATGATGCCCTCGAAGCGGTCGATCCCGAACATGCCGAGGTTCGACACCGTGAACGTTGCGCCATCGAGCTCGGCGGCGGTGACCTGCCCGCCGCGCGCGCGCTCGATCAGAGCGCGCGTCTCCCGGGCGATCGCCCCGAGCGACTTGGTGTCGGCGTCGGCCACGACCGGCGTCAGCAGCGAGCCCTCGACCGCGACCGCGACCGCGATGTTGACCCGCGGATGGATGACGAAACGGTCCTCGCCGAAGCTGCCGTTGGCGCGGGGATGGTCGCGCAGGGCCAGCGCGCACGCCTTGACGATGATGTCGTTGAGCGACGGCGCCGGATCGGCCAGCGCGGCCAGCTCGCCGCGCATCAACAGCGCCGCGGCCATGTCGACGTCGACCTCGAGCGCGAACTCGGGCACGGTCGCGCGTGACTGGGCCATGCGGCGCGCGATCAGGCTCTGTGACCGGCTCAGCTCCTCGGTCCGCGCGCCGGGGCCGGCGAGCGCCGGGGCGGGCGCAGCCGCGGTCGCAACCGGGACCGCCGCCGGGGCCGGAGCGGCCGCCCCGACCACATCGCTCTTGAGAATCCGCCCATACGGTCCCGACCCGGCGACCGCCGCGAGCTCCACGCCGAGGCGGAGCGCGACCCGCCGCGCCAGCGGCGAGGCGCTGATCCGATCGCGCCCCGGCGACACCGCCGGCGGCCGGCCGTTGCCGGTCTCACCGGCCGCCGCAGCAGGGGCCCCGGCGGGGACCTCGGCCGAGGCCTCGGCGGGGGTATTGGCCGCCCTCGCGACCGCCACGGGGGGAGGGATCGCAGCGGCCGGCTCGGTGCGGTCGCCGACGACCGCGATCACCGCGCCCACGGCGACCACGGACCCCTCGGGCGCGCGGATCGCCAGCGTGCCCGAGAAGTCCGACTCATAGCCCATCGTCGCCTTGTCGGTCTCGATCTCGACGATCTCCTCGCCCCGCCTCACCTCGTCACCCTCGGCCTTCAGCCAGCGCACGATCGTCCCCTCGGTCATCGAATCCGAGAGCCGCGGCATGGTCAGATCGGGCATCGCGCACCCGCTCCTAGTAGGCCAGCGTCCGGCGGACGCCGTCGATGATCGCCGTCACGCTCGGCAGATACAGCTCCTCGAGCGCGGCGCTGTAGGGGACGGGCGTGTCGTCGGATCCGATCAGCAGCGGCGGCGCATCGAACATCTCCAGCCGGCTGCCCGCCAGCCGCGCCACGAGGCTCGCGCCCCAGCTGCCGTCGGTCGGGCACTCCTGCACGACCACCAGCCGGTTGGTCTTCTCGACGCTCGCGCCGACCGTGGCGTCGTCGAACGGGACGAGCGTGCGCGGGTCGATCACCTCCGCCTGCACCGCCTCCGCGGCCAGGCGCTCGGCGGCCTCCACCACGCGATGGCGCATCAGCTGGGTCGCCACCACCGTCACGTCGCCGCCGCTGCGCACCACCTCGGCGCGGCCGAGCTCGAGCGGCGCGGGAGCGTCGGCCAGCTCGCCCTTGAGGCCGAACAGGTGCTTGTGCTCGAACACCAGGACCGGATCGGGATCGCGCACCGCCGCTCGCAGCAGGCCGTACGCGTCGGCGGGCGTGCCGGGGACCGCGAGCTTGAGCCCCGGCACGTTGAGAAACCAGTTCTCAGCCGACTGGGAGTGCTGGGAGCCGAAGCCCGCGCCCGCGCCGTTGCTCATCCGGATCGTCACCGGCATCGTCACCTGACCGCCGGTCATGTACCGGTACTTGGCCAGCTCGTTGGCGATCCCGTCGAAGCACACCCCCGCGAAGTCGGCGAACATGATCTCGGCCAGCGGTCGGAGCCCCATCAGCGCCGAGCCGATCGCGGTTCCGATGATCGCCTGCTCGGAGATCGGGGTGTCGCGCACGCGCTGAGGGCCGAAGCGCTCGAACAGCCCTTCGGTGAGCTTGAACGCGCCACCGGCGGCGCCGACGTCCTCCCCGAGCAGGAAGACCGAATCGTCCTCGGCCAGCGCGTCGGCCATCGCCCGGTTCAGCGCCTCACGATAGGTGACGGCGCTCATGCCCACACGTGCTGCAGCCGCGTCTCGGGGCTCGGATCCGGCCAGCCCTTGGCGCGCTCCAGCGCGTCGAGCACGTCGCGCTCGGCGGCCTCGCGGATCTGCTCGCAGCGGGCCGGTGGCACGCCGGCGGCGACGAGCTTGTGCCTCAGCAGCACGATCGGGTCGCGCTCCAACCATGACTCGAGCTCTCCGGGCGGACGGTAGGTGGCGGGATCCGAGCGCGAGTGGCCCTTGTGGCGGTAGGTGAGCGCCTCGATCAGCGTCGGCCCCTCGCCGGCCCGGGCGCGGGCGGCCGCCTCCATCACCGTCGTCCGCATCAGGCCGACGTCGTTGCCGTCGACGGTGACGCCGGGCATCGCGTAGGCCGCTGCGCGGTCGGCGAGGCGGTTCACCGGGGTCGTCGCGGCGAGCGGCGAGTACTCGCCATACAGGTTGTTCTCGCACACGAAGATCGCCGGCAGCCGCCACACCGAGGCCATATTCAGCGACTCGTGAAACGCCCCGATGTTGACGGCGCCGTCGCCGAAGAAGCAGAGCGTCACATCATCGGTCCCGCGGTACTGGGCGGCGTGCGCCACGCCGAGGGCGATCGGCAGGTGAGCGCCGATGATCGCGAACGACCCGATCGCGCCGACCGACACGTCGGTCAGGTGCATCGACCCGCCCTTGCCCCCGCACAACCCGCCGGCCTTGCCCATGATCTCGCCGAACGAGCGATCGAGCGGGGCGCCCTTGGCGAGCACCGCGCCGTGACCGCGGTACGTGCACGACATCGTGTCGGTACGGCGCAGGCCCCGGCAGGCACCGACCACCACCCCCTCCTGGCCCTGGCACAGGTGGGTCGAGCCGCGCACCACGCCCTGCGCGAACAGGCGGTGGCACTCCTCCTCGAAGAATCGGATCTCCAGCATCGCCCGCAGCCAGTCGAGCTGCTCGTCGAGCGGCGCATCGGCGCCGGCGGGCGATGTGGTGTGGGTGTCAGTGGTCATGTGTCGGTGGATCTCCCGAATCGATGCGTATTCACGCCATGGTCAATACATGATCTGGCCGCCGGTCACGTTGATCGTCGCGCCGGTGATGTAGCGAGCGTGCTCGGAGGCGAGGAACAGGACGATCCCGGACAGCTCATCGGGCTGCGCCATCCGGCCGAGGGGGATCATCGACACGAAGCCGGCCAGGTCCTCGACGCTGGACCCGCCGCGCATCATGTCGGTGTCGGCCGCCCCGGGGGCGACGGTGTTGACCGTGATCGCGTCCGGCGCCAGCGTGCGAGCCATCCCCCGGCTGAGCGAGACGATGCCTCCCTTGCTGGCGGCGTACACGACGCTGCCCCCGAAGCCGCCGGTCCACCAGCCCTGCGAGGTGAAGTTGATGATCCGGCCGCCGTGGCCCTGCTCGCGGAACACCCGGGCGACGGCGCGGTTGAGGAAGAAGGTCGCCTTGAGGTTGGTGTCGATCTGGGCATCCCAGTCGGCCTCGGTGACGTCGTCGATCGTCGGCCGGCGCCGCAGCACCGCCGCCAGGTGGGCGAGCACGTCGAGCCGGCCGAACCTCTCGCGGACCTCGGCGACGAGGGCGTCGTGTCCGCGGATGTGAGCCAGGTCGGCGCCGAGCGCGAGGTGTGAGCCCCCTTCGGGCAGGCCGTCGAGCACCTCCCGGCAGCGCTCGGCGTCGAGATCGACGGCGGCGATCCGCGCCCCCGCCGCCGCGAACGCCTCGACCACGGCGCGGCCGATCCCGCCCGCGGCGCCGGTGACCATCACCCCCCGGCCGTCCAGCCCCAGGCTCCAGCTCATCTCGCCACCCGGTGGCGCTCGATGTAGTCGGCGTCGAGCTCCCAGCCGAGCCCCGGGGCGTCGGACAGCTCGAGGAACCCGTCGCGCAGCGGGGGCCGATTGGCGATCAGCCCCCACCAGATCGGGTCGCGATCGGGGTGGAAGCACTCGACGTAGCCGCCGTGCGGGATCGAGGCGAGCAGGTGGCTGGACACCTGCGGCTCCTCGTGATGGGTCATCGTCAGGTCGAAGGTGTGCGCCATCGCCGCCACCCGTCGCCACTCGGTCGGCCCGCCCGACCAGGAGGAGTCGAAGTTGCAGACGTCGATCGCGCCGGCGACCATCAGGTCCCGGCACCCGGCGGCCGACATCTCGGTCTGCCCGGCGCACACCCGCGCGCCGGACTGGAAGCGGACGTCGCGCATCGCGGAGCGGTCGTTGTGCCACTGGCACGGCTCCTCGAACCACAGCAGATCGAGGTCGGCGACCGAGCGGGCGAAGCGGACCGCCTCGCGCGGGGTCCACCCCTGGTTGGCGTCGGCGGCGAGCAGGAAATCATCGCCGGCGGCCTCCCGGGCGAGCCGGAAGCGCGCGGCGTCCTCCTCGGCCGACAGCCCGCCGACCTTGAACTTGAGCCCGGCCAACCCCATCGCGCGCAGCTCGGCGACCTCGGCGGCGATGTCGGCGTCCGGCGCGTAGTAGCCGCCGATCGCGATCATCTGCAGCCGGTTGCGGTAGCCGCCCCACAACCGCCACAGCGGCTGGCCGAGCGCCTTGCCGACGAGATCCCACAGCGCGAGGTCGACACCGGCGGTCGCCACCAGCCCGAGTCGCCGGTCGCGCAGGATGTCGAACGTCGCCGGCCGGCACAGCTCCCAGCAGCGCTCGATCGCCATCGCGTCCTCGCCGGCGAGCTTCGGGGCGATCTCCTCGTTGATGATCTGCTCGATCTCCAGCAGGCTCGAGTCCTCGTCGCCGGCGTAGGCCTCGCCGACCAGGTCACCGGCGGTGATCCGCACGATCACCGTCGAGCGATGGGTCATGTGGTAGTGAGAGCCCTGGTAGACCCGTTTGAGCGGCACGCGGATCGCGGTCGTCTCGATCGTCTGGATCGGCAGCGCGCCGGTGGAGAGCGGGTTGGTGGTCGCAGCCATCGTTCACTCCTCGCCGAGTTCGAAGACGCGTTGCGCGTTGCCGGAGAACAGCGCCGACTGCTCGTCGTGATCCAGGCCCGAGACGATCTCGGCGTAGGCGTCGATCACCGCGTCGTAGGTGCTGAACATCTTGTCGACCGGCCAGTTGGAGCCGAGCACGCACCGCTGCACCCCGAACGCCTCCAGACAATGTTCGAACCACGGCCGGATCGAGTCGACCGTCCAGTGGTTGTCGCACATCCCCAGGCCAGAGATCTTGCACCACGCGCTCGGCGCCTGGGCGAGCGCGCTGATCCCCCGCTTCCAGTCGGCGAAGTACTCCGGCGTGCGCTCACGGGGGAAGCCGGCGTGATCGAGGATGACCGTCGTCTCGGGGTGAGTGAGCGCGAGGTCGCGCGCCTTGGCCATGTCCTGCCAGACGCAGTCGAGGTCGCAGACGAGGCCGTGGCGCCCGAGCGCCGCATAGCCGCGGCGGAAGTCGGCGTCCACCAGGTAGTCGCCCTCCGCGAAGTCGCGCACCCCGCGCAGCCGCGGCGATGCCTCGCGGTGGCGCGCGATCTGCGCGTCGACGTCGGCCGCCCGCAGGTCGACGTGGGCCACGATCGCGTGCGGCGCCCCGGTGCGCTGAGCCGCCAGCTCGAGCCAGAGCGTCTCATCGACGGGGTCCTCGATCCCGAGCGCCGCCTGCACGTGGACGATCTTCGAGACGTTCGCGTCGGCGGTCTCGGCGAGGAACTGCTCGGCCCCGTACAGCGGGAACTTGATCTGATCGATGTCGCCCATCACCGGGTGGATCGCCTCGGGCGCCAGCCAGGAGTAGTGCAGGTCGGGATGCCGGAGGTCCCAGAAGTGCACGTGCGTGTCGATGAACGGCAGCTGTGCCATCACATCACCTCCTGCGCGGTCGCGGCGACCAGCGCGGGCGCGCCCGAGCGCGCGCTGCGGTACACCGCGTCGAGGATCTCGACGGTCCGCGCACCGAGCTCCCCCGGCGAGCAGTTCTCCACCGGACGCCCGAGTGCCAGGTCGACGAGCGCGTTGGGCGGCCCGTCACAGTTGTACAGAGCGTCACCGGGGTGCACATCGAGCCTGGTGTCACGGCCGTCGGCGCGGTAGAGCCACACCATCTCGCGCTGCAGGTCGCAGAAGAAGTGGCCCTCTGAGCCGATCGCCCGGACGTCGAGCTGGTGCTTGTTGTCGTCATAGCCGTCGTGCGCCGCGCCGCCGGCGATCGTGCCGATCGCACCGTTGCGGTAGCGCACCGTGCACGCGTCGTAGAGCTCCACCGGGGCGTCGAGCGCGGTGGAGGTGAACGCGAACGCCTCCTGCCCGCGCAGGCCGGTCAACCACAGCGCCAGCCCGAGCGCGTGCGACAGCTGGGCCTGGCCATAGCCCCCGCCCGACAGCCCGGGGTCCGTCCAGGTCCGGGGCTCGGGGACGAACCGCGCGTCGGCCGCCGGATACGCGCCGCGGTTGGAGAGCAACTCCCGCGTCACCGATGACATCGTGATCGTCAGCTGCTCGATCTCGCCGATGCCCACGTCGCGCAGGAGGTCGCGCGCCGCGCGCAGCATCGGCAGATAGTTCCAGCCAAAGCTGCAGACGAGGTGGCGGTCGCGCGCCGCGGCGATCTCGGCAAGCTCCCACGCCTGGGCTGGATCGATCGTCACGGGCTTCTCCACGAGCACGTGCGCCCCCGCCTCCAGCGCCGCCTTGGCGTGCTCGTGGTGCAGCGCGCTCGGGCTCGAAACCAGGCAGATGTCGATGCCGGCGGCGACGACGTCGCGGTAGTCCTCGCTGGCCACGCGAAATCCGTAGTCGCGCGCGACCGCCTCGAGCAGCTCGTCGCCGTGGCGGCAGACCGCGACGAACTCGATCTCGTCGCGGCGCCGGGCGAAGTTCGGAAGGTGGGAGGCGAGCGCCCACGAACCGGCGCCGATCACGCCCAGCCTGAGCCGGCCGTCAGTCAAGGTGCCATACCTCCTCCGCGGTCATCGCCTCGCCGTGCTCGTCGAAGCGCTGCTCGATCACGTCCGCGAACCACTCCGACCAGCGGGCGTCGACATCGGTCGCCGCGATCGCGGCGAACGCCGTCCGGGCGTCGGGCTCGCACTCGGCGTAGGCGATGATCCCCAACCCGCGGCGGAACAGGGTGTAGTTGCGGATCCCTGCCGCGCGCAGGGCGTCGACCATCTCGGGCCAGATCTCGTCGTGACGTCGCCGATATTCCTGCTCGGTGCCCGGTTTGATCGAGAAGGTGAAGCAGAAGCGTTCCACCAGTCTCCTTTGGTCGATCGGTGGGGCCGGGCGCGCGGGGGCGCGCCCGGCCCCGCCGGCTAGAACGTGAACGCCGACAGGTTGGCCTTGCTGAACACCGTCGCAGGCCCGGCGGTGACGGTTCCCTGGGCTCCGATCGGGTAGCTGCCGAGGTTGCCGCAGGTGAACGACTGACCCTCCTTGCCGGTGACCGCGCCGGTGAGCAGCGCGTGCATCGCGCACATCGCGACCTGACCCTCCTTGGTGAAGCCCCACAGCGCGAACTGCTTGACACACCCGGAGGTCACGAACGACTTCATCTGCGCGGGGTCACCGAGGCCGGTGACGACGTACTTGCTGCACAGCCCCTGCTGCTTGACGACCTGCGCGGCGGCCGCGACGGCAACCGTGGTCGGCGCGATGATGCCCTTGATCGTCGGATGCTCCTTGAGCAGGCTCTGGGTGTACTGCACCGCCGACGGCGTGCCGTCGTCAGGCGGGTTGACGATCGTCACCAGCGTCATGTTCTTGTACTTGGGAATCGTCTTGAGGTCCTGGACGAGGATCTTGTTCCACTGGACCTGGTTGGAGTCGGTCGCCTGGGCCGACAGGATCGCGAACGAGCCCTTGTAGCCGATCTGCGAGCCGAGCATGTTGAGCTCGGTCGCGGCGATCGAAGAGGCGCTCGTTCCCTGGACGTAGATCGAGCGGCCGGCGGGCAGCACGTCGGAGTCGAACGACACCACCTTGACTCCGCGCGCCTCGGCGCGCACGAGCGCCGGGGTGACCGCCGCGGGGTTGTCGGCCGAGATGAAGATCCCCTTGTCACCCTGGGCGACGGCGGTGTTGACGAAGCTGACCTGCTGGGTCGCCGACGCCGTCGTCGGGCCGCCGTAGGACAGGTTGTAACCGAACGTCGCCGCCAGCTGCTTGGCCCCGTCGTCGGCCTGGGTGAACGGCGGGATGCCGGTGAACTTCGGGAGCATGAACATCTTCGCCCCCGACCCCGACCCCGACGCGGCGGCGGCGCTCGACGTCGTCGCCGCGGCCGAGCTCGTGGCCGCCGCGGCGCTGCTCGAACTGCTGGTGCTGCTGCTGCTGCTGCTTCCGCACGCAGCCAGCCCCAATGCGGCGATCGCCAGTGCGACCGGCGCGATCACCTTCCGTCTGCGAACCTCTGACATCTTGCTCCTCCTCTCGCCCCTCAGCGAGATCGATATGTGGGTTACTGCGTCACGTTGTCGTGCCGGTTGATGCCTGGGCCGGCCGGCGACCGGTTCACTGCCTGCGACCGCTCCGCTCAGCCGGATGCCGCCGCCTCCTGCTGTGCCGGCGGCACACGCCCGCGCTGCCGGAGATTGGAGACCGCGTCGATCGCGGTCCTGGCACCGATCGCGATGATCAACAGCGCCCCGACGGCGATCGTCTGCGCCTGACCCGACACTCCGGCAAGTCCCAGCGCGCTCTCGAGCAACGCGAGCAGGACCACCGCCACGACCACGCCGGGGATCGTGCCGGTGCCGCCGTACGCGCTGACGCCGCCGAGGATCACCGCGGTGATCGCCGGCAGCAGCTGATCGTTGGCGATCGTCGCCTGCGCGGTGTCGTAGTTGCCGAGATAGAAGACGGCGGCCAGCGCGGAGAACACGCCGGCGATCACGAACGCGATCAGGCGGGTGCGAGTCACCGCGATCCCGGAGAACAGCGCCGCTTGGCGCCCGGCGCCGACGGCGAACAGCGCCCGCCCGTACGACGTGGCGTGGATGACGAACGCGAGCACGATCGCCAGCCCGAGCACGACGGTGGTCGAGATCTCGATCTGCGTGCCGCCGAACGTTCCCGAGCCGAGGTTGACCAGCCCGGTCGGGAAGCCGGTGATCGCGTTGCCGCCGAGGATCAGGAACGCCACCCCGGTGTAGGCGCCCATCGTGCCGAGCGTGACCGCCAGCGCCGGCAGCTCGAGCACCACCACGAACACGCCGTTGATCAGGCCGAGCACCCCGCCGAGGCCGACGGCCAGCAGCGCCGCCAGCCAGATATCCATCCCGCCGCTCCACAGCTTGGCCATGAACACCCCGCACAGGGCGAGCGTGGCGGCGATCGAGATGTCGATGTCGGCGGCGATGATCACCGGCGCCACGCCGATCGCCAGCAGGGCGAGGATCGTGTTGTTGATCGCGATCGTCTGGAGGTTGTAGAGGCTGAGCAGGCTGGAGTTGATCGCCTGGCCGACCACGACCACGATCGCGGTCAGCAGCAGCAGACCGGCCTCCCATCGCCGCAGCGCCCGTAGACGACTCATCCGCCCCCCTCGTTCTCGATGACCGGCACGGGCTCCACGTCGGCCTGGATCAGCGACTCGCGCGGGTCGGTGAGGCTTCGCCGCACCGGGCGGCTCAGCCGGCGGCTCAGCAGCGAGTAGACCGCGACGGCGATCACGATCGCCGCCCCCTCGAGCGTCTGCTGGGCGAAGATCGAGATCTTCAGCAACGCCAGGATGTTCTCGATCTCGGTGAGCAGCACCGCCCCGACGGCGGCGCCGAGCGGAGTCCCCAGGCCGCCGAACAGGCTGACCCCGCCGATCACGGCGGCCGCGATCGCCGTCAGCTCGAACCCGGACCCGGCGGTCGCGTCGACGTTGCCGTACTGGCCCGCGTACAGCAGGCCGGCGAGACCGGCCAGCGCGCCGCACAGCGCGAACACCTCATAGGTGCGCCGGCTCGTGCGGATCCCGAGGTAGGACGCCGCCTCGGGATTTGCCCCGATCGCGTAGATGTCACGCCCCCACCGAGTCAGCCGGGCGACGAGCTCCACCACGATCGTCACCGCGATCGCCGCCCACACGATCGGGCTGAGCCCGAGCCAGGAGGTGGAGATGATGTTGCCCAGCCAGTTGGGCAGCTGGGACTGGTAGAGCTGCGATCCGTGGGTGACGACCACCTGCAGCCCGCCGTACACCGACAGCGTCGCCAGGGTGGCGATGATCGCCGGCATCTTGACCCGGTCGATCAGCACGCCGTTGAACAGTCCGAGCACGGCCCCGAGCCCGAGCGCGAGCACGATCCCGACCACCGGGCCGGCGGTGCCGATGTGGCCGACCAGCGAGCCGATCAGGTACGCCGCCAGCCCGAGCGTCGCGGCGACGCTCAGGTCGATCTGACGGGCGATGATGACCACCGCCTCGCCGACCGCCAGGATGATGATCAGGCTGGCGTTGTCGAGGATCTCGGTCGGATTGCCCGAGCTCCGAAACGCCGGGACGGCGATCGCCGCCGCCAGCGTGACCAGCAGGACGATCCCGACCAGACTGGTCTCGTTCTGGTGCGCGAGCCGGTGCAGCCGGGATCCGAGCCGGCTCCCGGCTGCGGTCGCTGCGCGGTCGCGCGGCGGCGCGCCCGCGCTCACGCCGGCGCCCCCGTCGTGCCGGCGGCCGCGTTCATGATCGTGTCGGAGTCGACGCCGCCCTGAAAGGAGCCGGCCAGCCGCCCTTCGCGCATCACGATCACGCGCGTGCTGACCGCCCGCACCTCCTCGAGCTCGGAGGAGATGAGCATGATCGCGACGCCGCCGGCGGCCAGCTCGCAGACGATCCGCAGGACTTCCGCCTTGGTCCCGACGTCGATCCCGTGCGTCGGCTCATCCAGAATCAGCAGCCGCGGCGAGGCGGCGAGCCACTTGGCCAGGACGACCTTCTGCTGGTTACCTCCCGACAGGGTGCTGACGAGCTGATCGATCCGCCCGGCCTGGAGCTCCACGCGCTGTGCCAGCTCCTGGGCGCGGCGGTTCATCTCCCGCGTGCGGAACACCCCGAACCGGTTGACGAGCGTGGGCCAGATCGACATCGTCATGTTGAGCGGAACGCCCATCGTCGGCACGAGCCCGTGCACGAGGCGGTTCTCCGGCAGGTAGGCCACCCCGCAGCGGACCGCGTGGCGCGGTGACTGCGGCACGAACGTGAGCCCGTCGAGCGTGATCGTCCCGCGATCGATCGGGTCGATGCCGAAGATCGCCTGCGCCACCTCGGTTCGCCCGGCGCCGACGAGCCCGGCGAAGCCGACGATCTCGCCCCGGCGCACGGTGAACGAGATGTCCTCGAAGTAACCGTCGCGCCCGAGCCCCTTGACCTCCAGCATCACGTCGCCGGGCGCGTTGGGCCGCGCGGGGTACAGGTCGGAGATCTCGCGCCCCACCATCAGCCGGATCAGCTCCGACACCGGCGTGTCGGCCGACGAGCGCTCGTCCACCCGCCGGCCATCGCGCATCACCAGCACGCGGTCGGTGATCTCGCGGATCTCGTCGAGCTTGTGGCTGATGAACACGAGCGCCACCCCGCGGGCCCGCAGGGTCCGGATGATCCCGAACAGCCGGTCGATCTCCCGGCTGGAGAGCACCGCGGTCGGCTCGTCGAGGATCAGCACCCGCGCCCCGGTCGACAGCGACTTGACGATCTCGATCAGCTGCCGGTCCGCGATCCCGAGTTGAAACACCGGCGTGCGGACGTCGATCTCGACCCCGAGCTCGCGGAGCACCTCCCCGGCCCGGGCGTACACATCGCTCCAGCGCACGACGCCGCGGGCGGTCGGATGGCGCCCGGCGAAGATGTTCTCGGCCACGTCCAGGGTCGGGAACACCATCGGCTCCTGGTAGGTGGCGGTGATCCCGAGTGCGTGAGCGTCGCGCGAGCTGGAGAAGCTCCGACTCTCGCCGTCGACCAGGATCTCGCCCTCGTCGGGGGCGATCACCCCGGTGAGGATCTTGACCAGCGTCGACTTGCCGGCCCCGTTCTCGCCGAGCAGCCCGAGCACCTCGCCGCCCCACAGCTCCATGTCGACGCC
>JBELAG010000079.1:0-18641 GCA_049509055.1 Solirubrobacteraceae bacterium | reverse complement strand
ACCGACCCTCGGGCGGCGAACGAGTGGGTGACGGTCGCGCTGCCGACCGGCATCGGCGAGCTGCGCAACGGGCTGATCGTGCGCGCCGCCGACGCGGTCGTCGCGGTCGGCGGCGCCTACGGGACGCTCTCGGAGATCGCGCTCGCCCTGTCGGCGGGCGTCGGCGTCGTCGGCCTCGACACGTGGGCGATCGACGGCGTGCACGTCGCCGACTCGCCCGCGGCCGCCGTCGGCCACGTCCTGGAGCTGGCGGCGAGAGCCGTCGCCGCCCGCGCGTAGACTCGGCCGTCGTGCCGACGTTCAAGGCCGCCTACCTCATCCACGGCGACGACCACGGCCGGATCGCCGAGCGCCGCGCGCGCCTGCGCGCGCTGGCCGAGTCCGAGAGCGGAGCCGGCGGCCTGGAGCTGCTGGAGGGCGACGCCGCCACGCCCGACGCGGCGGCCGCGGCGCTTGACGCGATGACGCTCGCGCTCGGCCGCCGGTTCGTCGTCGTCGACGGCGTCGAGCGGTGGAAGGACAAGGACCTCGATGCGCTCGTGGCCGCGATGGCGGCGATCACGCCCGACACCACCGTCGCGTTCTTCGCTCGCGAGGACGCGCGCAACCGCGCGCCCGATCGGCTGCACGCCGCCGTGCGCTCGGCCGACGGCGACATCTCCAGCGAGGACAGCGTCAAGCCGTGGGAGCTGCCCAAGTGGGTGCTGGCACGGGCGCGCGAGCTCGGCGTGGCGCTCGAGCCCGATGCCGCCCGCGCGCTCATCGCCCAGGTCGGGGACCGCCAGCAGCGGCTCCTGCGCGAGCTCGAGAAGCTCGCGCTCGGCGCCGAGGATCCGGCCGGGGCGCCGGCGGGGTCCGACCCCGTGCCGGCGCTGGACGCCGCGCGCGTCGCGGAGCTCACCGCCTCCTCGTCGGAGCGCCGGGCGTGGACGCTCGCCGACGCGCTCGTCGCCGGCGACGAGGCAGCGGCGGTCCACGCCTTCCTGGCGCTGCGCGCCCAGGGCGAGCGGGTGCCCGGGCTGCTGTACTGGATCTCCCAGCGGGTTCGCGCGGCGCACGACGTCGCGGCCGCGCTCGACGCCGGTGAGCCGCCCGCCCAGGTCAAGCGCCGGCTGAGGATGCCGTCCCGAGCCGCCGACCGGCTGATCGCCGATGCGCAGCGGGCCGGATCGGATCGGCGGCGCCCGGCGATCGGCGAGATCGCCGATCTGGAGCTGGCCTCCCGCGGCGGCGCGCGCGGCGGCGCGGGGGAGGACACCGCGGCGCTGATCGCGATCGGGCGGATCGCGGGCTCAGGGCTCGGTCAGCCGTCAGCGTCCTGATGCGCTGGTCAGGGCTTGATCGTGGAGCGGACCACGAGGACGACCGCCGCGATCACCGCCAGCAGCACGAGCAGCGCCAGCACCCGCCCCAGCCAGTAGGTGCGATGGCGCAGCGACGGGTTCAGCGGCCGCGGCCGGGGCCGCAGCTCAAAGCTCTCGGGCCGGCGCGCGGGGGCAGCAACCGGCGGCCGCGGCCGCGGGCCGTGATGTCGGTCGGGCAGCAGCGGCAGCGCCTGCTCGGCGCTGTCGCCGGCGGACTCGCGCTCGGCCACCGTCCACGTCTCGGTCGGCGTGCCGGCGAGCTGGGCCCGCAGCTGGCCGGAGGTGGCACGCTCCTGGGCGAGCGCCTCACGCGCGGACGCCAGCGCTCCGGAGCGGTCGTCGAGCGCCGCGCGATCGCGTCCGCGCGCATCGATCACCTCGCGGTGCTCGCGCCGCAGCAGCTCGTGGCGGCGCTGGGCGGCCTGCAGCTCGCGCCGCGCGGCCTCGAGCTCGGCCTCGGCGACCCCGGCCTCGGCACGGGCGGCCCCGGCGATCTCCAGCTCGGCGCGCAGCCGGCCGAGCTCGGCTCTCAGCCGGCGGCCCTCGGCGCGCTCCTCGTCGAGCTTGCCCTCCGCGATCGCACGATGCTCGCGCTCGGCGTCGAGCGCCTGCTCGGCGGCGTCGAGGCTGATCCGTAGCCGCTCGGCGTCGCGGGCGGCCGCCCGGGCCGATCGCCGCGGCGCCGGCGGGGCGGCGCCGTCGTGGCCGCGCAGCCAGACGACGATGTCGGGGGCGACGGTGAGCTGGATCGAGGCGGCGTGCTCGAGCGCGACGTCGACCGGGAAGCTGGCGCGCCATGGCTCGCCGTCCTGGACGGCCCACGGCTTGTCGTCGAGCTCGGCGAGCGCGTGGTGCTCGCTGCCGTCGGCGGCGGCGACCAGGGTCAGCGCGGGACGCATGAAGCGGCGCCCGCGAACCCCGAACCAGCGGCCGCTCAGCTCGACGCGTCCGGGTTCGGTCGCGGCGAGCCGCTCCACCTCGAAGCTGATGCGGTTCGTCTCGAGGGTCAGGGCGCGGGAATCGAGAGCCGGCGAGCGGCTACGCGCCGCGACGCACCCGCGCCGCGCGGGACTTCTTGCGGGCCCCGTTGTTGCGGTGCAGAGCGCCGCGCTTGACGGCCTTGTCGATCGTCTTGACGAGCACGCGGTGCTCGGCGTCGGCGACTTCCGCGTCGCCGCCGGCAACGGCTTGCTCGAGCCGGCGGAAGTACGTCTTGATTGTCGACGTGTAGCGTCGATTCTCCAGTCGCTCACGCTCGGCGCGCAGGATCCGCTTCTTCTGGGAGTGGATGTTGGCCATGAGAAGAGAGCCACGGAGAACCGCGGCAACGGCGCGTACTATAGCGCGCTCGTGTCCGCGCAGAGCCCGCCTTCCGGGGCGCCCACCACGCCGCCGCCGCCCTCGTCGCCGTCATCGCCGCGACGCCGGATCGCGGTCAGCACCACGATCTTCGCGCTGGCAACCGGACTGTCGCGGATCGCGGGCCTCGTCAGGGAGGTCGTTCAGGCGAGCTTCTTCGCCACCGGCATCGCGATCAGCTCGTTCACGATCGCCTCCCAGATCCCGAACCTGGTCAGCAACCTGTTCTCTCAGGCGGCGCTCTCGGCCGCCTTCGTCCCGGTGTTCACCGAGCTGCTGCAGGAGGGCCGCCGCACGGAGGCCTACAAGCTCGCCTCGGAGCTGTTCTGGCTGATCCTGATCGGCCTCGGCGCCCTGACGCTGGTGTGGATCGCGGGCGCTGGTGTGATCATGCCGCTGTTCACCGGACCCAAGCTGACCTCGGCGGCGCCGCTGATCGCCGGCCTGTCACGGGTCCTGTTCCCGGTCGTGCTGCTGCTCAGCCTCACCGGTCTGCTGGTGGGCATCCTGCAGGCCTACGACCAGTTCACCGTGCCGGCGCTCGCCCCCGCGCTGTGGAACGTGGTGATCATCGCCCTGCTCGTCGTCCTGCACTCGCAGCTGCACGGCGAGAACTCGATCTACGCCTACGCGATCGCCTGGTTGGTGGCGACGCTCGTCCAGCTGCTGCTGATCGCCTCGGCGCTGCGCAAGGTCGACTTCCGGCTGCAGTTCTCGATCAGCTGGGAGGACCCGCGCGTGCGCCAGGTGCTGATCCTGTTCCTGCCGGTGACGATCAGCATCGGGATCATCAACCTCGACGCGTTCATCAACGCGCTGCTCGGCGGCCTGGTCTCCAAGCACGCGCCGTCGGCGATCAACGACGCCTTCCGGCTCTACATGCTGCCCCAGGGGGTGTTCAGCGTCGCCGTCGCCACCGTGCTGTTCCCGACGCTGAGCCGGATGGCGATCCGGCGCGATCCCGCCGGCATGCGACGCGCGATCGGCAACGGCGTACGGCAGATCAACCTGCTGATGATCCCGTCGGCCGGACTGATCGCGGTGCTGGCGATCCCGATCACCCGGCTGGTCTACGAGCACGGGAGCTTCGGTCCGACCTCGCGCTACTACGTGTCCACGGCGCTGCTGTGGTTCGCGCTCAGCCTCCCCTTCGCGGGCGTCAACCTGCTGTTCACGCGGACGTTCTTCGCGCTCAAGCGTCCCTGGATCCCGACCCGGCTGGCGGCGATGAACATCGTCGTCGACATCATCGTGTCGTTCGCGCTGTACAAGCCGCTCGGGGTCGCCGGGCTGATCATCGGCACGCTGTCGGCCAACGTCGTCATGACCTGGCTGCAGGCGCGGCGGCTGCGGATCGGCTTCAACGGCCGCCTCGAAGGCCCGCAGACGACGATGATCACGATCCGGATCATCGTCGCCTCGGCGATCGTGACCGCCGTCGGCTATCTCGTCTGGAGAGGGCTCGACAGCGTGCTGGGGCTCTCGCTGATCGCCCAGATCCTGTCGGTCGGGATCGCGCTCGTCGCCGCGGGCTCGCTCTACGCCTGGCTGGTGCTGGCGATGCGGATCCCGGAAGCGCGCCAGATCGAGTCGCTGGTGCTGGGCCGGCTGCGCGGCCGGTAGTGTTCTGCACCGATGCCCGATCCCGGGTTCTACAACCGCCATTTCTCCAACCCGCGCCAGGAGCGCGCGTTCCTCAGCGCCGTGGGCTTCACCGGCGGGTTCGCCGCCTGCCGCACCGTCACCCACGCCATCCGCGCGGGTCGCGGCCCGTTTCGCAACATCAGCGCGGGCGGCACCCACGTGCACCACAGCACGTTCGGGATCTTCGGGCTGCTCGGCGTCGGCTACCTGTGGACCTACCGGATCGGGATCGGCAACCGCAGGCACGAATGGGAGTCGCGGCTCAGCGCGACCCTGTACGGCCTGGCCTCGGCGCTGACGCTCGACGAGTTCGCACTGTGGCTCGATCTCCACGACGACTACTGGGACGCGCAGGGCCGCAAGTCGATCGACGCGGTGGTGATCTTCGCCGGACTGCTGACGATGGGCGTCGCCGGCCGCGACGCGCTGCACGAGCTGGGCCTGCTCCCCGGCGCCGTGGGGCGCCTGGTCGAGCGCGATCAGAAGCGCCGCGGCATCCTCTGAGCCCGGCGGGCTCGCCGAGCTCGCGCAGCCTCGTACCCTTGACAGCGGATGGCTGACCAGGCCCACATTCGCAACTTCTCGATCATCGCGCACATCGACCACGGCAAGTCGACGCTGGCCGACCGCATCCTCGAGCTCACCCACACCGTCGACCCGCGCGCGATGCGCGCGCAGATGCTCGACTCGATGGATCTCGAGCGCGAGCGCGGGATCACGATCAAGGCTCAGGCGGTGCGGGTCTTCTACGAGTCGCCGGTCGACGGCCAGACCTACCAGCTACAGCTGATCGACACCCCCGGCCATGTCGACTTCACCTACGAGGTGTCGCGGTCGCTGGCGGCGTGCGAGGGCGCCCTGCTCGTCGTCGACGCCTCCCAGGGGGTGGAGGCCCAGACGGTGGCCAACACCTATCTGGCGGTCGAGTCGGGACTGGAGCTGATCCCGTGTCTGAACAAGGTCGACCTGCCCGGGGCCGAGCCCGAGCGTGTCGCCGGCGAGGTCGCCGACCTGCTGGGCGAACCGGCCGACCAGGTCCGGCGGATCAGCGCCAAGACGGGGGAGGGGGTGACCGACGTGCTCGACGAGCTGATCGCGCGGGTGCCGCCGCCCGGCGGGGACCCCGCCGCGCCGCCGCGAGCGCTGATCTTCGACTCCGAGTACGACCAGTACCGCGGGGTGATCGCCTACGTCCGCGTGATGGACGGCACGTTCACCAAGGGCGAGGCGATCCGGGCGATGCAGGCCGGCACCGAGGCGGAGATCGACGACATCGGTTTCTTCTCCCCGCAGATGATCTCCGCGCGGACGCTGAGCGCGGGCGAGGTCGGCTACGTCATCACCGGGATCAAGGACGTCACCCGGCTACGGGTCGGCGACACCCTGACCAGCAAGGCGCGGCCGGCGACCGAGCCGCTGCCGGGCTACCGGGAGGTCAAGCCGATGGTGTTCTCCGGCCTGTTCCCGATCGTCTCCGACGACTACCCGGAGCTGCGTGACGCGCTGGAGAAGCTGACGCTCAACGACGCCGCGCTGAGCTGGGAGCCCGAGACCTCGGAGGCGCTCGGCTTCGGCTTCCGCTGCGGCTTCCTCGGCCTGCTGCACATGGACATCGTGCGCGAGCGCCTCGAGCGCGAGTACGACCTGGAGCTGCTGACGACGATGCCGAGCGTCGAGTACGAGGTGACGCTCACCGACGGGACCGTGCTGCCCGTCCACAGCCCCAACGACATGCCGGACCCCGCGCGCGTCGCCGAGGTCCGCGAGCCGTTCATCCGCGCCTCGATCCTCACTCCCAAGGAGTTCGTCGGGCAGATCATGGAGCTCTGCCAGGAGCGCCGCGGCGAGCACGCCGGGATGCACTACCTCTCCGCCGAGCGCGTGCAGCTCACCTACGACCTGCCGCTGGCCGAGATCGTGCTCGACTTCTTCGACCAGCTGAAGTCCCGCACCCGCGGCTACGCGTCGCTGGACTACGACCTGATCGGCCTGCGCGACTCCGACCTCGTCAAGCTCGACATCCTGCTGGCCGGGGACCCGATCGACGCGCTGTCGATGCTCGTGCACCGCTCCAAGGCGCAGGCCGCCGGCCGGCTGCTCACCGAGAAGCTGCGCGAGAAGATCCCGCGCCAGCAGTACGACGTCCCGATCCAGGCGGCGATCGGCTCCCGGATCGTCGCTCGGGAGACGATCAAGGCCTACCGCAAGGACGTGATCGCGAAGTGCTACGGCGGCGACATCAGCCGCAAGCGCAAGCTGCTGGAGGCCCAGAAGAAGGGCAAGCAGCGGATGAAGCAGGTCGGACGGATCGAGGTGCCCCAGGAGGCGTTCCTCGCGGTGCTCGAGCTCGGCGACAGCAAGTAGTCGCCTCGTGGACTCGTGAGCGAAGGCTTCACCGCCGAGCTGGCCGAGCAGGACGATCCCGAGATCGGCTTCGAGCTGATCCGCGTGCGCTTCGACGACGGCCGCGTCGAGGAGCTGCGGCTGCACGACTACGAACGCCTGTACGCGCTCCCCGGCGTCTATGAGCAGATCGTCTCCGACCGCCTCGGCTGCCGCTCCCCGGCGGTGATCGCCGGGATGCTGGCCGCCGCGGTCGACGCCGCCGGCCGGTCGCGCGACGCCGTGCGGGTCATCGACATCGCCGCCGGCAACGGCATCTCCGGCGAGGCGCTGGCGGCCGAGGGGCTGGCGCCGCTACTCGGCACCGACATCGTGCCCAGCGCCCGCGCGGCCGCGCTGCGTGACCGCCCCGGCGTGTACGGCGAGTACCTCACGCTCGATCTGCTCACGCTCTCCGGCGACGATCGCCGACATCTCGTGGCGCTGGCCTGCGACGCTCTCACCTGCGTCGCGCCGGTCGGTCACGGGCCGGCGCAGGTGCCGCCCGCCGCGCTGGCGGCCGCGGTCGGCCTGCTCGCACCCGACGCGCTGGTCGCCTACATGCACCAGCCGGCGCCCGGCGTCGACGATCCGGTCACGACCGCGTTCTGGGCTGCGCAGCTCGGCGACGTCGCCGTCGACGAGCTCGAGCGCACGCCCTACCTGCACCGCCGCACGGTCAACGGCCATCCGTTTGAGATGGTGGGTGTCGTCTGGCGCGTGCGGCGCCGTCCGGCGCCGTTGGGAGGCGGGAGACGCGACGCGCGTGGACCTGCGGGAGGTTTGTAGCGGTATCCGCAACAAATCTCCCTCACGTCAGCGCGCCGAGGCCGGTTGCGGCCCTGGCGCTTGCGGTCAGGCCCAGTAGCCGCGCGCGCTGCGCGTGCGGCGCCGCGGGGGCCCGTACCCGTGGCGGCGGGCCTGGGCCCATGGCGAGCGGCCCGGGTGAGGCCGGCCGCCGAGGACGAGCACGACGACCATGATCGTCGCCCAGAGGATCGTGGCAGCCAGCAGCATCGCGGTGGCGACGGCCAGGACGGGGATCGCCAGCACGATCAGCAGCGGGTGCTCGCGGACGACCGACAGCGCCCACGCTGCGCCGCCACCGGAGCCGCCGCCGGCACGCCGAGACGGGACGCGGCGGGCGCCGGGGCCGGGGAGGTCGGCCACCGTCTCCTCCAGCTCACCGTAGGTGAGCGCCTTCAGAGCGCGGCTGACGCGCTGCTCGAGCTCGTCATGGGCGATCCGGCCCTCGGTGGACGCCTTGTGCAGGCGATCGATCGTCAGCTCGCGGTCCGCGTCCGACGCTCTCAGGTGCGAACGCCTCGTCATGCCCCGAGGCTAGCGCGACGGCGTGCCGGGCGCAAATGCGCCGGGCGCGACGTGATCGATCGCGCGGTTGCGGGTGACACGGATCAGCCACGCCCGCAGCTCGCGGGGCGGTTGGTCGGCCAGCGCCGGCGCGAGCGCCGCGAACGCCTCCCGCGCGGCGTCCTCGGCGTCGTCGCGGGATCCGAGCGCGCCGATGCCGACGGCCAGCACGCTGGCGCGGCGGCGCTCGTAGAGAATCGCGAATGCGGTGCGGCCAGGCGCTACCGCGTCCACGTCCCCGTCTCGCCTGCCGCGACCGCCGCTCGTTCACCGGCGCGACGTCGACCTGCGGTGGTGCGTGCGGGAGCGCCGCGTCCCCGACCGCTTCTTCTTCGTCGTGGACTTCACCCCGAGCAGCGACAGCGCCTGATCGAGCGCGCGCGTCCGGTTCGCCGTCGCCGTAGTCGTGCTCGTCGTGGACGTGGCGGGGAAGTCGATGAGGACCTGCAGCGGCGAGGACTCGACCTGGGCGAGGGTCTCGCCGGTCGCGCCGGCGAGGACGCCGGCGACCGTGTCGTTGGTGGCGACGTCGGCGAGCGTCCCACCGGAGAGCCCGTCGGTGGTGGAGCCACCGAGGATCTCCGTCGCGTCGGACACGGTGAACGTCTGCGGGGCCGAGCCCGAGGCGACGAGGCCGCCGGGCAGCGAATCGGTCACCGAGACGGTCACGGTGTTCGGCGTGCCGGTCGTGTCGACCGCGGTCACGGTGCCGACGAAGGCGTACACCTGGCGCGCCGTGGGCGGAGTGCGCGCCGACACGCTGAGCGCCGGGGTCGAGACGATCGTCGTCAGCGCGTCGCTCGGCGAGCCGGCGAACGTCGCCAGGAACTCATCGCCGGCGGTCAGGCCGCCGAGCGTGTCCGAGCTGCCGGATCCCTCCACGCGGAGGATGGTCGCGCTGGTGGTGGTGATCGTCACCGGCGTGAGCGTCGGCGCCGAGGTCGAGAAATCGGCGGCGAACGGGCTCGGGCTCCGGCCGCCGGGGCCGTAGCCTCCGCCGCCGGGCGAGTTGACCGGTCCGCCCCAGCCGCCCACGGGGTCGGCGGGACCGGAGACGACGTAGGCGTCGGCCACGAAGCTCGAGGTGGCGGTGTCGACCGACACGACCTTGCCCGCGACCGCGACGACCGATGTCGATGTCGATGTCGATGTCGATGTCGATGTCGATGTCGATGTCGATGTCGATGTCGACGTCGACCCCGAGGACCCGTGGCCGGATCCGCCGGATCCCCAGCCGCCGGGACCTTGGGCCTGCGCGGCGGCGGCGCCAACCGTCAGCGCCAGCGCGGCGATGACGGCGATGACGGCGATGACTGCACGTTTCATGTGGTTGTTCCTCCGTGTCCAGTGCCGCTTGACTGCGGCTTCACGACCAAGGACGGATGGTCGCCTCAAAAGTACGCCTCCGATCACCGGCTCGCCGACGCCGGGTCAACGGCGAGCGTGAGCGCTGAGGATGATCGCCTGAACCGTCGGCGGTTGGCGAGGGCGTTCTCTGGCTGCCGTGAGCGCTGATCGACCGGCAATTCGTGTCAAATCCGCCGGGCGGATTGGGATTTGGCGCGGATTGCGGGTAGAGCGCGCGGCCCGCCGGCCACCCGCGGCCGGGCGATCATCCACTCACTCGCTCTGGCCGTTGACCCGGCCGGGGCAAGGCCTACCGCGGCCGGCGGACCCCGACCTCGTCGAGGTGGGCGAGCAGGTCGGCCGGGTCGTCGTAGACGCGGAACGCGCCGGAATAGAACAGTTCCTCGCGGCCGTAACCGCCCGACAGCAGACCGATTCCGAGCGCGCGAGCTCGCTGGGCGGCGAGCAGATCCCAGACGCTGTCGCCGACCACCATGCTGTCGCGGATATCGACGCCGATCCGCCGGGCGGCGGTGAGGAACAGGTCGGGATCCGGCTTGGCGTAGCGCACCTCGTCGCGGGTGACCATCGGCGTGTCGGCTGGGAGGTCGAGCAGTTCGCGGGCGAGCCCCGCGTAGCGCAGCGCGCCGCTGGTGGCGATCGCCCAGGGGACGCCGTGATCGGTGAGCGTCCGCAGCAGCTCGCGCGCGCCGGGGAGCGCCTGCACGCTCTCGAAGTGGCGGACGTAGGCGTCGGCGTGCAGCTCGGGCAGCGCGGCCAGGGTGGCCTCGTCGAGCGGCGTCTCGAGCTCGCGGGCCAGCGCGTTGACGAACAGCCCGCCGCTCATCCCGATCCGGCGGTGGATCTTCCACACCGACAGGCTGATCCCGACCGCCTGCAGCGCCTCGCGCCACGCCAGCACGTGCTGGTAGACGCTGTCGACGAGCGTCCCGTCCAGGTCGAACAGGAACGCGATCCGGCCGGGGGTGTCGTCACCGGGGTCCGTGGCGCCGATTCTCGCAGCCGCGCCGGTTCGGGCGGCGGCGAGGGCACCGGGTGTGGCCGAACCCCACCTCGCGGCTGCGAGAATCAGCCGCGCGATGGACCTTGGACTGACAGACCGCGCCGCGATCGTGACCGGCGCCTCGCGGGGGATCGGCCTGCAGGTGGCCCGGCGGCTGTCGGCCGAGGGCGCGCGGGTGCTGCTGATCGGCCGCCGCGAGGAGCCGCTGCGCGCGGCGGCGGCGGCGTGCGAGGGCCCCGGCGCCACCGCCTGGCTGGCGCTCGATGTGACCGAGCCGGACGCCGGGGAGCGCGCGGTGGCGGCGTGCGCCGAGCGCCTTGGCCCCGTCGACGTGCTCGTCAACAACGCCGGCACGAGCCGGGTGCGCGCGATCGACGAGCTCGACGACGCCGACTGGCAGGCCCACTGGGAGCTCCACGTGATGGCGCCGATGCGGCTGATGCGCGCCGCGGTCCCGGTGATGACCGAGCGCGGATGGGGGCGGGTGGTCAACGTCGCCTCCTCGTCGGGCAAGCGCCCGGGGCAGCGCAACGTTGCCTACTCGGTCAGCAAGGCGGCGCAGCTGTCGCTGTCGCGCGCCTATGCCGATGCCTACGCTCGCCAGGGCGTGCTGATCAACGCCGTGACCCCCGGGTCGGTGCTCGGCGAGCTGTGGCTCGATCCCGGCGGCCTCGTCGACCAGACGGTCGCCGCCCGGGGCACGACCCGCGACGAGGTGCTCGAGGCGGCGGCCGCGGCGTTGCCACTGCGCCGCCTGGGCGTTCCGGACGAGATCGCGGCGGTGATCGTCTTCCTGTGCTCCGAGCGGGCGTCCAATGTGGCCGGCGCCGCGTGGTCGGTGGACGGCGGCGCGGTCCCGGTGATCATCTGACCCGGAACCCCGGAACCCCGGAACCCCGGAACCCCGGAACCCCGGAACCCCGGAACCCCGGAACCCCGGAACCCCGGAACCCTTCGGACCCCCGAGACCCCGGGGTCACGGGCGCGAGAACATCCACACCGTGGCGCCCGCGTAGTCGCTGATCGCCAGCAGCCGCCCGTCCGGGCTGAACGAGACGCCGTCGGCGCTGACGACGTCGGGGCCGGCGGTATCGGAGGCCCGCAGCAGCTGCACCCGGCGCAGCGCGCCGCCGGGGCTGACCGCGAACACCGGCTCGCGCAGGCCGCCGCTGTCGGCGACGACCAGCAGCCGGCCGTCGGGGCTGAACGCGAGCGCGTCCGGCCCCGAATCGGCGCCCGTCGTGAACGGCGAGCCCTGCGCCGCCCGCAGCGCCCCGCCCCGGCCGACGCGGAAGATCGAGACGTCATCGGAGAAGTCGTTGGCCACGGCGAGCAGCCGGCCGCCGGGGCTGAACGCCACCGAGGTCGGAACGTCGGCGGTCGCCGCGACCGAGACCGCCCGCCGGCTCACCGACCCGTTGGGGCGCACCGCGTAGACCCACACCATGTCCTCGCCCTCGTCGGCGAGGGCGATCAGCCGGCCGCTCGGGCTGAAATCCGTCGCCGCGACGTTGCTCGCCGGGGAGCCGACGAGCACCGGCGTGCCCGGCACCCTCCGGATCCGGCCGTTCCGGCCGACCGCGAGCATGTACAGCTCGGTGCCCGCTCCGCGATGGCCGGACTTCGTGCTCAGCGGGACCGCCAGCAGCCGGCCGTGCGGGCCGAAGTCGGCGCCGACATGGGCGACGCCGGCCAGCGGATAGCGCCAGGTCCCGACCTCGCCCGCGATCCCGTCGTGCCCGACCGCGTACAGCGACAGCCCGAGCGCGCCGTAGGCGCTGATCAGCTTCCCGTCGGGGCTGAACGTGATGAAGCCGAGCGGATCGCCGGTCGTGCTGACCAGCGAGCCGGGCAGCGCGGTCAGCGCTCCGGTCCCCGACACCGCGAACAGCTGGGAATCGGAGCGCAGCCGCGTGCCGTGATCGACGAGATCGGTGCTGTCGACCGCGAGCAGCCGGCCGTCGGGGCTGAACACCGCCGAGTCCGCGAAGTCGGGCATCGCGTACGGCGAGCCCGCGACCGGCGCGTAGCGCGACGCGACGCCGAGCGCGGCCGGTGCGGTGAGCATCGCCACCGCCGTCACCAGCCCGGCCAACCACCGCAGCGACCGGCGCCGCGCGGCCCCGAGCCCGGTCCGCCGCCCGGCCCCGACCCCGAGCCCGACCTTCGTCACCAGCGCGCTCCGGTTTCGATCCCCGACGATGGCCCAGCCTATCGGAGCCACCCGTGGACCCGGCGCCTACACTCCCGCACCGATGCCGAGCGAGATCAACACCGGCGCGATCGGCGTCTCCTATCCACCCGTCGTCTACGCGGTCGGGCGCGAGAAGGTCAGGGAGTACGCGCGGGCCGTCGGCGAGACCGACCCGCTCCACCTCGAGCCCGACGCGGCCCGCGCGCGGGGGTACGCCGACGTGGTCGCGCCGCCGATGTTCGCCGTCGTCTACGCCGGCCTGGCGATCGCCCAGCCGCTGCATGACCCGGCGGTCGGAATCGACTTCGCCCACATGGTGCACGGCGGCCAGGAGTTCCGCTGGGGCCCGCTGGTCGTCGCCGGCGACGAGATCGCCACCACCGCCGGCGTGACCGACATCGCCGAGCGCCGGGGGATGCTGTTCTACATCTTCGCCACCGAGTCGGTCAATCAGCGCGGCGACACGGTCTGCTCGGGCGTGTGGACCAACATCGTCCGCCCGCCGCAGGAGCCGGCGTCATGAAGGCGGGGGACGCGGTGCAGCTGACGGTCACCCCCGACCGCTATACGACCGTGCGCTACGCCGGCGCATCGGGCGACTTCAACCCGATCCACGTCGATGACGAGTTCGCCCGCGAGGTCGGCCTCCCCGGCAAGATCCTGCACGGACTGTGGACGATGGCCCAGGTCGCGCGAGCGCACACCGAGGCGTTCGGCGGCCCGGAGCGCCTGCAGCGCCTGAGCGTCGAGTTTCGCGGCCTCGGCATGCTCGAGCACGAGATCGAGGTGCGCGGCACGGTCCGGGAGGTCCTCGACGGTCACGCCGTCGTGGACTCGGAGGCCAAGCAGGGCGGCAAGCGGATCATCCGCAACGGCGAGGCCGAGATCCGCACGTCGTGAGCCGGGCTCGGCGCCCGCAGGAGGGGCCGGGCGCCGACCTACAATCCATCAGATGCTCACCCAACGCCAGGAGCTGGTGCTGCGACGGCTGGTCGAGGACTATCTCGGCGCCGGCGTGCCGGTGGGCTCCAAGGCGCTGAGCGCGGCGTTCGAGTGGGGCCCGTCGACGATCCGCCACGAGCTCGCCAACCTCGAGGAGCGCGGGCTGCTGGCCCATCCGCACACCTCGGCGGGCCGGGTTCCGACCGAGGCCGGCTACCGCTACTTCGTCGACCGGCTGCTGCCCGACGATCCCAAGCCCGCCCATCCGACGCTGTCGCTGTCGCTCGTCCGGCGCGAGCTCGACGAGGCGATGCGCGTCACCACCGAGACGCTGTCGCAGGTCACCAACCTGCTGGCGATCGTCACCGCGCCGCCGATCGAGACCTCGACGATCCGCCACGTCGAGGTGCTCACGCTCCAGCCCCAGGTGCTGATGGTCGTCGTCATCACCTCCACCGGCGGGGTCTCCAAGCGACTGTTCACCTTCCCCAGCCCGGTCGATCCCGGCCTCTCGGACTGGGCGGCCAGCTACCTCAACGAGCGCCTGGTCGGCCTCGGCCTCGGCGCGCGGATGCTGCACCAGCGCCTCAGCGACCCGACGCTGCCGCACACCGAGCGGGAGTTCCTGGTCGCGCTGGCGCCGGTGTTCACCGAGCTCGAGGAGTCCTCCCAGGCCAACCTCTACGTCGACGGCGCCGCCCGGCTGCTGGCGCTCGGGCGCGGCGGCGACGTGTCCGAGCTCAACCAGCTGATGGAGATGCTCGAGCGCCGCGTCGCACTGCTCGGCGTGCTGCGCTCGGCGCTCACCGCCGGCCAGGCGGTGGCCGTGCGGATCGGCACCGAGAACGAGCTCCCGGCGCTGCACTCGCTGGCGGTCGTCGCCGCCGGCTACGGGCTGCCGCAGCGCGCGCTGGGCTCGGTGTCGGTGATCGGGCCGCTGCGGATGGACTATGGCCAGGCGATCCGCGCCGTGCGCGACGCCGCCGCTCAACTGTCCAGCTTCGTCGTCGACGTATATGACGAACGATGAGCGCCTCCCAGATGCCACGTGACTACTACGAGGTCCTCGGCGTCACCCGTGACGCCGGCGAGACCGAGATCAAGAAGGCCTTCCGCAAGCTCGCCCGCGAGCTGCACCCCGACGTCAACCGCCACGACCCCGACGCCGAGGACAAGTTCAAGGAGGCCGCCGAGGCCTACGAGGTGCTGTCGGACGCCGACCGGCGCGCCACCTATGACCGCTACGGCCACGAGGGCCTGCGCAGCGGCGGCTACGCGCCGAACTTCGAGGGGTTCGGCTCGGTGGCCGACATCTTCGAGGCGTTCTTCGGCGCTGGCGGCTTCGGCGCCTCGTCGTTCGGCGGCGCGTTCGGTGGCCGCGCGGGCGGTCCCGCGCAGGGCGGCGACGTCGCGGTCAGCGCGGAGATCACGCTCGAGCAGGCCGCCGCCGGCGCCGCCGTCGAGGTCTCCTACGACGCCGTCGAGCTGTGCGAGCACTGCCGCGGCAACGGCGCCGAGCCCGGGACCCCGATCGAGACGTGCGCCAAGTGCGGCGGCAGCGGCCAGCTGCGGGCCGTGTCGCGGACGCCGTTCGGCCAGGTCGTGCGCGCCGCGCCGTGCGACGTCTGCCACGGCGACGGCCGCGTGCCGTCGAGTCCGTGCCAGGAGTGCGGCGGCCGCGGCCGGCGCGTGCAGCGCGTCAAGGTGTCGGTCGACGTCCCGGCGGGCATCGACGACGGCCAGCGGATCCGGATCACCGGCCGCGGTCACGCCGGCGAGCACGGCGGCCCCGCCGGCGACCTGTACGTGCAGGTCAGGGTCCGCGAGGACCCGCGCTTCGTGCGCCACCAGGACGATCTGGTGACCGTCGTCGACGTCGCCGCGCCGCTGGCGGCGCTCGGGACGACGGTGACGGTGCCGACGATCGAGGGTCAGACCGAGCTCGAGATCCCGGCCGGGATCCAGCCCAACGAGACGCTCACGCTGCGCGGCGAGGGCATGCCGGCGCTGCGCGGGCGGCGCCGCGGCGACCTCCGGGTGGTCGTCAACGTGGTGATCCCGCGCCATCTCAAGCGCGAGCAGAAGGAGCTCCTGGAGCGCCTCGCCGAGTCGATGACCGAGCACAACCTGCGCACCGACGAGGGCATGCTCGGCAAGCTCAAGCGCGCTTTCGGCGGGTGATCCGGCTCGCGGTCCGGGTCCACCGCCGCCAGGCCGAGCTCGTCCTGGCCGAGCTGCTGGAGCTCGCGCCCGGCGGGGTGGAGGAGGTGGAGATCGGCACCGACGTGATCGAATACGCCGTCTACGGCGCGCCCGGCGAGCTGCCCGCCGTGCCCGACCTCAAGGCGGCGGCCGGCGGGGCCTACGTCGACGTGTCGTCGACCGAGATCGCCGACGACTGGGATCAGCGTTGGCGCAGCTTCCACCGGCCGCTGCAGATCGCCGACCGCCTGACCGTGCGCCCGCCGTGGGAGGCGCCGGCGCAGACCGCGCTCGACGTCGTGATCGACCCCGGGCAGGCGTTCGGCACCGGCGCCCACGATACGACGCGCCTGTGCCTGGAGCTGATCCTGGCGCAGGAGCCGCGCGGCTCGTTCGTCGACGTCGGCTGCGGCTCGGGGGTGCTGGCGATCGTCGCCGCCAAGCTCGGCTTTGACCCGGTGACCGCGCTGGACTACGACGCCGCTGCGCTGGCGGCCACGCGCGAGAACGCGGCCCGCAACGGGGTCTCGCTGCAGGCGCGCGACTTCGATCTGCGCCGCGACCAGGCTCCGGTGGGTGATGTGATGGCGGCAAACGTTCTCGCGTCGCCACTGCGCTCATGGGCCGCGTCCCAGCGTCAGCTGCCGTCCACGCTGATCCTCGGCGGTCTGCTGGCCGGCGAGGCCGACTCCGTGGCCGCCGCCTTCGCCACCCGAGGGCTGCGCGAGCGCACCCGCCGCACCCGCGGCGAATGGGCGGCGCTGACCGTCGTCGCCGGGTAGCCTCTCCGCGATGCCCCACGTGCTCATCGCCGGCGGCGGGTTCGGCGGCTACTACACCGCCAAGACACTCGAGGGCAAGACCGCGAGCGACGTCACGATCACGCTCGTCAACGACGTCAACTTCATGCTCTACGCGCCGCTGCTGCCGGGGGCGGCGGCGGGCACGCTGGAGCCGCGCCATGTCGTGATCCCGCTGCGTGAGCGCCTGCGGCGCACCGACGTCCAGCTCGGCTGGGTGACCGGCGGCGATCCCGCGGGCCGCACGGTGACCGTCGAGCGCCTCGGCGGTGAGCGCATCGTGGTCGGCTACGACCACCTCGTCGTCGCGCTGGGCTCGATCACCCGCACCGCGCCGGTGCCGGGGCTGACCGAGCACGCGATCGGGCTCAAGACCCTCGACGAGGCGATCGCGCTGCGCAACCGGGTGATGCGCGAGCTCGAGACCGCCGAGGAGATCGCGGACTCCGAGCAGCGCCGCCGGCATCTCAACTTCGTGTTCGTGGGCGGCGGCTACGCCGGCCTGGAGGGCGCCGCCGAGCTCCAGGACTTCGCCCGCGACGTGCTCGCGTACTACCCCCGCTGCCGTGAGACGGGGATGCGCTGGATCGTCGTGGAGGCCGGCGAGCGGATCTTCCCCCAGATCCAGCCGCGGCTGGCGCGCTTCACCGAGGACGTGCTGCGCCACCGCGGGATCGAGCTGATGCTCGAGACCCAGCTGACCGAGGTGAGCGACGCCTCGGTGACGCTGTCGACCGGCGAGGTGGTGCCGTGCTGCACGGTGTGCTGGACGGCCGGCGTGACCGGTAGCCCGGCGGCGGCGCAGCTCGGACTGCCGGTCGACCGCGGGCGGATCGTGTGCGACAGCCGGTTGCGCGTCACCGGCGTTGACAACGTGTGGGCGGTCGGCGACGTGGCGGCGATCCCCGATCCCGCGCGCCCCGGCGAGCCGTGCCCGGCGACCGCCCAGCACGCGATCCGCCACGGCAAGCTGCTGGGGCGCAACCTCGCCGCGGCGCTGGACTCCCGGCCTGACGACGTCAAGCCGTTCACCTACAAGACGCTCGGGATGTTCGCCGACCTCGGCCGCCACAACGCGGTCGCCAACGCGATGGGCATCCCGCTGGCCGGCTTCCCGGCCTGGGCGCTGTGTCGCTTCTACCACCTGGCCTGGGTTCCGGGCGTGCCGCGCAAGCTGCGCCTGATCGCCGACTGGACGCTGGACTTCTGGTTCCGGCGCGACATCGCCGAGCTCGGCGAGAGCGGCCGGGCCGGCGCGCTGGAGGAGCACGTCCCGCCCGCGCCCTGACCGGCGATTCCCGCTGGCCAACCGGCGCGGCGTGAATCCTGTACACGCGGCCCATGCCGCGACGGCCGCGATGTCGCATCCTTACCGAGTCGCTTGTGATTCTCGAAATCCGGTGAAGGAGGTGAACAGTTGCCAAACCCACTCGCAATCGGCGTGACCTTCGGTGGCCTACTCCTCGATGTGGTTGCTCCGCGGCCCAAGCCTCGTGTCGGACTCTCGCAAGAGCCCTCTCTCCTCTCGACGCGTGCTGGCACGAGGACACCAAGCAGCAACCGCACAATCGGGGCGTACGACGGTCGGTCGGTCGCGAGCGGACATCGCAGCTGAGCCGCCGACGGGGCCACGCGCTAGCTTGTTCTGCGCGTGGCCTCGTTCGCGGTCAAGTTCCTCGGCTGCAAGGTGTCCCAGGCGGACGCCATGCTCGCCCGCCGCTCGCTGTTGGCGGCCGGCCACGTCGAGGCGCCGGAGGACGACGCCGACCTGCACGTGGTCAACACGTGCTGTATCACCGCCGAGGCGGAGTCCAAGTCGCGCCAGGCGGTGAGGCGCTCGCTGCGCGCCGGCCGCGTGACCCGGGTGTACGCCGCCGGCTGCGCGGTCAACCTCGCCGCCGCCCGCTTCGCCGAGATCGACGAGCGGGTCGCCCCGCTGGTCGGCACCGCCGACGACGTCGCCGCGCGGCTCGGGCCGACCGACGGCGACCCGGGCTGCGTCGACCTCGAGC
>JBELAG010000078.1:0-18834 GCA_049509055.1 Solirubrobacteraceae bacterium | reverse complement strand
TCGTGCTCCCACAGCCCGGCGTTGATCTCCCACGTGCAGCCGCCGTCGGCGGACTGAAAAAGAACTCCGGGATCCCCGCCCGCGTACATCAGCCCGTCGGTCACTCCGGGCGCGATCACCCAGATCCGCTCGAGCGCCTGCTCGCCTCCCTGCGGAAGCGCGACGCCCTCGGCCTGCTCCCACCCCTCGCGGCGCGCGGCGCCGCCCCAATCGCCCGGCGGCAGGTCGCTGTAGAAGACCTTCGGACCGTAGAAGGGGGAGGTCATCGTCGCCAGCACCCGCCCCCCACGCGGGTCGCGCACCGCATAGTCAACCGGCTCACCGGGAAACGCCCGCGCAGCGATCTCCCAGTCGCCACCCGGCTCACCGGTGAGCGCAAACAGCCCCTTCTTGGTGGACACCAGCAGTTCGGTCATCATTTCAGCCTCCTGTGATCGCCGGCAGGATCTCAACACGGGCGCCGGGAGCCACCGCCGTATCCGCCCCGCTGCGCTCTCCGTCGACAAACACATTGATGTGCCGCCTGATCAGGCCGCGCTCGTCGACGATCCAACCACCGAGCGCGGGGTGCTCGCGCTCGAGCTCACGCAGCAGCTCGAGCACCGTGGTGGCATGGAGCTGGTGCTCCCCAGAACCGCCGGCAAGCTGTCGCAGCGGGCCATGTACGTAGACGAGGGGCATCGGTCTGATCCTAAGACCGTGAGCAAGGCCGAAACTCATCGTCCTCCACGCGTCCACCTGGCGGCGCATCCAGTGCTGGACGCCAGATCCTCGGAGATACTGACCGCCTCGATCTCCGCGCCGGCGCTCAGAACCGACCTGGCGCCGACGTTCGGAGAGCCGCAGCTCGCCGAAAGGCGCGCTGGCAGGCGGATATGCAGAATCGAACGACCGTATAGGATAGATAGGCAGGTCGGCAGTCGCGAGTCCGATCGACTCAAGCGACCGAATGCTTCTGGGCTCCCGCAAGCGCGCTTAAGGCGATGTCGAAGCCGGCGCCGTTGCGTGCCAGGCCTACCAGGAGGATGCCGGCCCATTCAAGGACGTAGGCCATGTCGAGCCCTCCTGCGTCGAGGGGTCGCATCTCCAAGCTCTCCAGAAACGCCGCGACACGTGTTTTCGCCTCGGCGCTGTCGCCGGCGAAGAACACGTTCAGGGGCTTGTCTTCAGCAAGGACGCCGCGGAAGATCGAATTGAATGCCTTCACGAGTGTGCGCTCTCGGGGGCAGCGGCGGCGATCTGTTCGGACACCGAGTTGCCCGCGGTGGTCACGAGTCCACTTACGTCGGAGTTGAACGGGCTGGTGATGTCGACGAGGATCTTGCCGGCCAGCGCATCGCCGTAGTGCGCGACGACTTCAACCGCGCCGGTGTAGAGGACGGCCACGATGACGATGTCACCCGCCGGCCTTGCGCCGAACGTGCCGACGGTGGCTGCGTTGCCGATCTGGTCGGCAAGCGCCTGAGCCTTGGCGGTGTTGCGGCTCATGAGCTCGATGGTGTGGCCGTGCTTCGTCGCCCGGGTGCCGATGGCGGTGGCCATGTTGCCCGAGCCGATGATGCTGATGATGGTCATGACGTGTGTTCCTCTGTTGTGTATCGATCGGTTGGTCGTGGGGTCTTGCTGGCGTGCTGGGCCGGGGTGTCGAAGACCGCACCCGCCCAGAAGGCGCCCGCGGCCCACCAATCACCGACCGTGAACCCGTGCAGGCTGGCACTGACGACGGCGGTGCTGCCGCGGGGGGGCCAGGTAGTGGTGAGTGGTTGGGGCGACGAAGGTGCTTGATGACGGCGATGCCGAGCGCCGAGCCGAGCTGCTGGCAGACGTTGTTGAGCGCGCCTGCCGTACCCGCGTCGCGCGGATCGACACCCTGCTGCTCGGGTCCCCGCCGGTGCGGCACCGCCGCGGCAAACCGCCGGGCCGGCGCCCGGCCTCCGCGGCGCGGCGCTCAGGACCACCAGCGACGCGCTCAGATCACCGTGGTGCCGCCGTCGACAACCAACTCCATGCCATTGACGTAGCTCGAGTCCTCCGAGGCGAGGAACAACGCGACCGACGCGATCTCCGCAGGGCGGCCCATGTCTCGCCGCGGGATCACGAACTCGAACTGCGCCTTTGCCTGCTCGTCCATCACCTCCGCCAGCATCGGCGAGGCGACCTGGCCGGGGGTCAGCACGTTCACCCGGATCTTCCTGTCCCTCAGCTCGGACACCCACACCCGTGCGTAGGCGGGAAGCACGGCCTCTTGCCCACAACACGTCAACCGTCCCCTTCCTGCTTGACCGTCTCAAAGTCTCAAACAAACGGTCCATATCGGCGAGGTCGGCCGAATCGGCCTGCACGCCGGTCACGTTCCGGCCGATCTGCTCGACGGCTTCGTCCAGCGCCTTCGTCCGTCGGCCCGAGATGAAGACGGGGGCTCCTTCGTCCACGAACAACTTGGCACCGGCCAGCGCCATACCACTCGTCGCACCTGTGATCACCTTCCGCAGCCTGCTGTTCACAGTCGCCTATGAGATGCTCGGCTCCGCCGCCGACGCGGACGACGTGCTCCAGGAGTCGTGGCTGCGGTGGGCCGGGGTCGACCAAGCGCAGGTGCTCGACCCAAGGGCGTACCTCGTCCGCATCGTCACCCGCCGGGCTCTCAACCGGCTGCGCACCGTGTCGCGCGGCGCGAGGACTACGTCGGTGAATGGCTGCCTGAGCCGCTGCTGACCACCCCCGACATCGCCGACGACGTCGAGCTGGCCGAGAGCGTGTCGATCGCGATGCTCACCGTGCCGGAGACGCTCGGGCCGACCGAGCGCGCGGTGTTCGTGCTGCGGGAGGTGTTCGACACGCCCTACGAAGAGATCGCGGAGGCGATCGGGAAGTCGCCCGACGCGGTGCGGCAGATCGCGCGGCGGGCCCGTGACCACGTGGCCGACCGGAGGCCGCGGATGCCAGTGAGCCAGGCCGAGCAGCAAGCGCCGGAGCGGTTTCTTCTCGCGGTGCGCACCGGCCACGTGCAGCAACTGATGGAGGTCATAGCGCCAGACGTCGTCTTGATCGCCGACGGCGGCGGGGTCGTGCCGGCCGCGCGCGCTCCGATCCACAGCGCCGCGCAGGTCGCCCGGCTCCTGGCCCGCGCCAGCCGGGCGCACACGCCGGTCACGAGCGGCGTGTGGCTCAACGGCTCCCCGGCGGCCCGGGTTGAGATCGGCGGCCAGATGGCGGTGGTCAGCCTGGTGATCGAAGCCGGTCGGTTGACCCGGATCTACGCGATGGCCAACCCGGACAAGCTCACCCGGCTGGACGCCCCGGCCGAGCTCACGCGATAGGTCGCGGGCCCACGATCTGCACGGCCGGTGAGCCGTCGAGCGACCGTCGACGGTCGGAGCACTTCAGAGAAGAACGGCAACCGAGTGCAGACGGGCGAGGGACAGCTGCTGAATCGGGGTCACTGGCGCTTGCTCGAGGTCGGCTTGCTGTTCGCCCAGGAATGTGATATCACTTTGGAATCATATTCTAGGCGGGCGTCCCCCACGGAGGCATCGAAATGACACGGCTTGGAAATACTCTGTATCCGCATTGGAGCGATGAGAGGGCGAATTGGCTGCAGCGGCTCCTCCCTGCCTGGGACTACAGGTACCCGCGGCAGATCGCCGTTGTGCGGACACTCGCCGGCGCTTGGTTTTTGATTCTCACCGCAATTCTGTTCGAGTATCAGAGAGCGGAAGGGTGGGCATGGGTGCTGATCCCATGCGCTGCCGTGAGCTTCTCGGCCGCCTGGTATATCCCCCGAGCAGTCGCCGCGGTCACCGGGTCCGGCAAAGTGAGATGACGGTGACGTCGTGAATCCCTCGGTCCGACGAAGTCCGGATGGCAGCCAAGTCGTAGGACTACCCGCTGGTCCGGCTTCGAGCAACTGGATCACGTTCCCTTCAGGGGTCAACTCCGTCGCAGCGGCGGAACCCTTCCAACACCCAATCCGTGTCCGGCGGATCGACCAGCCCGCCGAGGCCACCCGCGCGGTCGCGAGCATCGTCGATGCTCGCGACCGGGAACCCCAGCTTGATCGGTACCTCCGTCCGGCGACGGGCCGGCACCGAGATTTTGATGGTGACCGTAGCGCCCGCGGCCTCGGCCTTGCGCGCCTGCTCGACTGTTGTGGTCGACGGCTGAAAGAGGCGGCCTGGCTTATGCCGTGGCGGGCCAGGTCGCGGTGGCGCGAACGCCATCGCCCGCCTCGGGCTTGGGGCCGCCGACGGCGATGATGTCAAGCCCGTCGGGGCCGGCCTCGAACGCTCGGACGACCTCGGGCGCGACGCGGATGACATCCCAGGTCCGGAGCTCCTGGGTCTCGTCATCGAGCAGGATCCGGCCGGAGCCGGCGACCACGACGTAGGCCTCCTCCTGCTCTGTGTGGCTGTGAGCCATCGGGCTGCGCAGGTTCGGGGCGTAGCGAAAGAGACTGACCCCGAGGTCACGGGAGTCCAGGTGCTTGCGCCCGAAGCGGCCCTCGAGCCCCTCCACCCGCCCGGCGACGGAGTCCTCGACCTCGAGCAGGTTGACCTTCGCAAAACGTGACATACGATCTCCTCGGCTGGGCAGCGAGTCGGTCCGGCATGAGAGGAACCCTAGCTGTCGAAGCCGTCGATAGGGAGGCGGACGTGTGGAAGGCGCTCGCCGGTTTCGCTCCGACGGGGGGACCAGGAGTGCAGTGCCGCCGCCCGCGGGTAAGCGTCGTTTGGGCGGGTCGACCGGCGGTTGTGAAGCCGGCGACGTATCGTGTGGTCATGCGTTGCCGATCCACCTCATCGAGTCACAGCCGACGATCCGGATCGCGCTCGGCGCTTTGGGAGCGGAGTTCTGGCCGTCAAAATCGTCCACCGATCGCGCGGCGAGGCCGGCATGACAACGAGCGACGCATCAGCCCTCGACGTGGACGATTGCGGCAGCGGACCCGGCGACATGTACCGCCCGGCGGATGTCGAGGTCGGCGATGCCGAGACGGCGCTGCATGCCCGAACTTGGCGGCGAGGTGATCGGTCCGGCCGGTCGCTGGGCGCCTGCCGGCGTTCGGAGCCAAGTCCCTTCGCGCTCGTGGCTTGCACCGCGTAGGCATGGTCGTGGGTGAGCGCGACATCGAGCGGTGGTTTGCCGACCAGCAGGCCCGCACGGCGCGTCGGCGCGAGGCCTGCGCGACCAAGCGCTGGTTCGCGACCGAGGCTGAGGCGCGCGCCGCGGCGCTGTGGGACCGAACTCAATTCGGCGAGCGTCTGACCTGCTATCGCTGCCAGGAGTGCGGTGGCTGGCATCTCACCGGCGGCCGAGGCCGATCGCAACGACTGACCGACCGCTGACCCTCAAGGATGGTCGCTGGGCGATCGACGAACTCATGTCAGACCTGTTGGTCAGAGAGCCTGCCCCTGGACCGTTCGACTTGTGAGCGTTCAGGCCGACGTCTTCGGCCTCTGCGTCTGACGGTGCGCCTGGCGCCTTCTGCTGGACGACAGCACCAGCGGCGGCGCGGTCCCGGCAAGGTTGCCTGTGCGACGACGAATGCAAGGCACACATTGAGGTCGTCGCGAAGGCGGCTTGCTCGTCGGTTCGCGATCATGTCGTGCTGGATTCTCCCGAATGTCCGGCTTGGGCAAGCCGAGCCTCTTCGAGGTCGAGATCGTGTTCGATGGTGCGCATGGTGGTGGTCCCAATCACGCGCCGTCGGCGGAGCTCGTCCAGCCGGTCTCGTTGAACCGGCCGGTCCAGCCGGGGTCGCTGGTTGACCTGCCTGCCCGGCGACCTGATCAAGCGCCGTGGCGGTGAAGGCGATCAGGTCGCTGCCCTGGGAGATGGAGTCGCGCAGCAGACCGGCCATATTCTCGTTACTGGCGCGCTGCCACGCGTCACCCAACACCGGACCGAGCACCAGCAGGCAGCCGCTCGCGCGGTCGCCGCGCGCGCTCCCCCACCGCCCGCCGCGCGTGGTGAGAGCGATAACGGCCATCCACGCCCGCGCTACGGCCGACCTCGCAGCCGATCGTCGATGGCCAGCGGCCACGCTCCCCAGCGATCCCCCCGGACGATGCTCCCCGCGCCGAGCAGACCGGCGATCATCACCCGCCCCTGCCCGTCGAGGTACCGGCAGCTGCGGCGCGTCTCTGGCGCAATCGTCACCTGCACATAGTCCAACACCCCCCGCCGCAGCTCAGAACCCAGCGCCCATACCACCACCGCGTACCCATCCTGCGGTCGATCCCGACCAGCCCGGCACGCCTCAGCGTTACTGACCCCCCACGCGATCACGACGCACAACCACCGCTGCTTCTCCGCCTGCACACCGCCCGCCGCCGCTCGCGTTCTCTGTCGCATCGCACCCCCCAAACCCGGCTCGTGTTACGACGACCAGTCGCATCCGCCGTTGCTGCTGAGGGTCGCGGGCCGCGCGGTGAGCGGCCGGCGAGCCTGCGCCGCCAGGTGCTACTTGCGCGTCTTGGTCGCCGATTTGTGTCCTTTGACGATCACCGTGATGTGGTGGGTCGTCGAGGCTCCGCTGGATGTCGTGAATGTGATCGTGACGAGCACGGTCAACCGGTCGCCTTTCGCGAGCGCAGCTTTCACGGGGCGTGACGGTACGAGGACCAGCCTGACCGCGCCCGCTGTGGGGGCCGTGGCCGTCGCGCGCCCGTAGCTGATCGGCTTGGGCTTGGTCTTGCGGCGGCGTTTGGCGCCGTGGGCGTTGGGGCTCGTGGGAAGGATCGTGGTCGCGCTCGCCGTCAGCTTGCCTGTCGCGGGCACGTTCACGTTGAAGGTCAGAACGTCGGTCTTCGAGATGCTCGGAGCCGTCAGGTCGAAGCTGAACGGCGTGGGAGTGCCGCCGGTCCCGCCCGAGCCGCCGGTCCCGCCCGAGCCGCCCGTGCCGCCGGTCCCGCCCGTGCCGCCGGTTGCGCCCGTGCCGCCGGTTCCGCCCGTGCCGCCCCCACCGCCGGTGGTCAAACCCGAGCAGTCCAGCGGCGGCGGGGCGACCGCGGGCCCGGCCATATCGGGCGTGTAGATGTCCGAGCTGTTCCCGATCGGGCCGATCCCCATCACGACCACCTGGCCGTCGGCCAGCGTCTGAGCCTCGGCACTGAACGCGTCGGGGTCGGGCGGGCTGGGCAGCGGCGCCGCGCTCGACCAGCTGTTGGTGGCCGGGTCGTAGATGTCGACCGCCGTCGTGGTGATGAAGGGTGTCGTCGAGCTGACCCCTCCGCCGACGATCACCCGGCCGTCGGACAGCCGCGCCGCGAACCCCTGCGAGTGGGGGGTCGACATGTCGTTGGCGGTCGCAGTGAACGTCCCCGTCGCCGGGTCATACACTGACGCGGTCGCCAGCGGCGTATCACTCGCGTCCACGCCTCCGGCGATCAATACGTCCCCGTTGGCCAACAGGGTCGCAGTCTGATAGCTGCGCTGGAAATCGCCCTCACTGCCGGCGGCGGAGAAGGCTCCGGTCACGTAGTCATACGTGACCGCGGTTTGCGCGTCGCCGACGATCAGCACCTCGCAGTTGGGCAGCAGAGTCGCCGTTTGTCCAAGACGGCCGCTCGGCATCGACCCGGTCGGCGTCCACTGGTTGGTTGCCGGGTCGTAGAGCTCAGCGGTCGCCGAACCCGCCCCGCTGGGAAGATCCGGGGAGCCGCCGACCGCCAGCACCTGCCCATTCGGGAGGGTGCTCAGCGTGAACGCCTGACGAGCGACGCTCATCGGCCCGGTCGCGGTGAACGTCCCTCCCGAAGCACCGCTCCACACCTCGGCAGTCGCCGGCACGGGAGTTGCCTGCTGCTGGCTCGGGTCGCCGCCGGCGATCAGCACGCGCCCATCGGGCAGCAACGCCGCGGCAGCGAAGTAGCGCTCCTGGAGCATGGCCCCCGCGCCGGAGAACGCGCTGCCGTCGCCAGCCAACACCTCCGCGTCGGGCGTGTTGGTGCCATCCCCGCCCGCCACCAGCACCCGCCCGTCCGCAAGCTCGACGCTGACGCCCTCGGGATGAGGCCACACCGAGAACGGCCCCGCCATCCACGAATCACCGAACGCGCCCGCGGGCACGGCCAAGCCCACCACCGCAGCCACCACCAAGCCGCCCAACCATCGCACAAGCGTCCTCTCCTTGAAGACGCGAGTCTAATCAAAGCCACAAGCTGATGCCAAACGTCGCACGGGACGCCGGCAGATCGGGCGTTCCTCATGTTTCCCGGGTGAGATCCTGATGCGCGCCCAGTAGATACGGGCGAGAGCACCCGGTGTCACGCGCCCATAATCCGTCGGTCGTGGGTTCGAGTCCCACCCGGGCCATCGGGAACTACCGGCTGCCCGACGGCCCGCCAGGTCCACACGCGCCTGGGCCCGGCGTGAATCCGCCGCCGGCGGGCTGTCTGACCAAGCGGCTCGCCCCGGACGAGGAGGGGCGACGCTTGACCACGCGAGGCGCGGGACGCTGCCGGGGCACGGTCCGCACCGCCGCGACGTTCGCCGACTATCGGCGAGGACCGCGCCCGCACGGCCTCGACCGTCCAGGACCTGCTCGTTCGGTCGCCCGCCCCGCAGCCGATCCCGCAGCGGTACCTTCCTGGTATGAGCAAGCAGATCGCGGTCCGACTCCCAGACGATCTCGTGGAGTTCGTCGACCCAATGGTCAGCACTGGCAGGCAACGCAGCCGAGCAGCCGTCGTGACTCGTGCCCTCGAGCGCGAGCGCCGGCGCGCGATGGCCACCTGAGACGCAGAGATCCTGGCCGTGACTGGCCCCGACCCTGAGCTGTCGGCACTGGCCGAACACGCGGCCGGGCTGCCGATCGGCGGTTGATGCGTTCGATCCACCTGGCGCAACTCGATAAGTCGCGTCCCGTGCTCGGCCTGACCCGAGCGCTCGTACGGCCTCATCTCAATACCGTCACGGTCGCGCCGATCACAACGACGATCCGCGGCCTGTCCACCGAAGTGCCGCGAGGGACGGGCAGCAAACGGTCTGGAGCACCGCAGCGCAGTCGCATGCGACCACATCACGACGATCCCGGTCGCGAACCTGGGTCCCCGGGTCGGCCTCCTGCTCGATCAACAGGAGGCCGCGCTGACAGACGCGATCCACGCCGCATTCGACCTCGATTCATAGCCATCACCAGCAGGCGCCGCCCGATCACCAACGGCCTAGCCGCTGCGTGCCTCCGTGTCGCTGAAGCAGTCGCCCAGACTGGGTGCGGCGAGATACCGCTCGCGGATCTGTGTGTCATTCGACCAGGAGAGAACGTATGTTCGTCTAGACTTGTCTGGCAGCAAGCAATCGGAGCCGGAGAGAAGGAGGTCCCCATGACCACGCTGCCCAACCGAGCCGCGACTGCCCTGCTGGTCATCGATGTCCAAAACGGCGTCGTCGCCACAGCTCACCAGCGCGACGCCGTCGTCGCGAACATCGGCCGGCTGGTCGACCGGGCTCGCCGGCAGCGGGTTCCCGTGGTCTGGGTCCAACATGCCGACGAGCAGCTCACGCCGGGGAGCGAGAGCTGGCAGATCGTGCCCGAGCTCGCGCCCGATGACGCCGAGCCGCTGATCACGAAAAGCTACGGCGACGCGTTTGAGAGCACCGGCCTCGAGGACGTGCTGTGCACCCTCGGGGTGGGACGGCTGGTCGTCGCCGGCGCACAGACCGACGCCTGCATTCGCAGCACCCTGCACGGCGCGCTGGTCAGAGGCTATGACACCACTCTGGTCAGCGACGCCCACACCACCGAGGACCAGACACAGTGGGGCGCTCCGCCGCCCGATCAGGTCATCGCCCACACCAACCTGTACTGGACCCATCAGACAGCCCCAGACCGCACTGCCGGAACCGTTCAGACCGCGAACATCGACTTCAGCGCGGCGCCCTGAGCTTCGCCCCACCGCGGACCGCCCAGCAGCGGGCCACGCTCCCGACAACGCCGTCCCTGATGAGTGATGGTGAGCGCGACGAACGCCTCGCGATCGTCTTCTGGGGAAACGTGGGCGCTACTTCTTCTTCTGCTTCTTGCCCTTCGGCGCGTGGAAGGTGACCTTTTGCGCCGAGATCACCTACGCCGCCCCTGTCGCCTGGATCTGGTGACGGTGAGGCCGGCCGGCAGGTCCGGAACTTCTTCACGAGCGCGCGACCGGTGTCGTTCAGCGTGATCGTGACCGTCTCGGACGCGCCGGTGCCCCGGGCGCCCCGGCGTCTCAGCTTGTCGTCAGCCGGAACACCGGATGATCCGGCGCGATCCGGCGGAGGTCCTCGTCGGATGAGTCAGGCCCGACACCGCCGAAGAACGCTCCGACCTCGAACTTCCACTTCTTCAGATACGCCCGCAGCAGCTGCGGCTTCTCATCGTCAGCAAGCTCAGCCGCCGTAAACGGCTGCGTGCGTCGGCCCACGCGCAATCTCCCCTGACCGCTGGCACGGAGGTTCTTGACCCATTGGGTGTGGCCGCGCGGGGCGACGAGGTAGTCCGCGCCGTTGAACCGGAGCAGGTTCACCGGGGTCTGGCGCCATTCTCCGGACGTCCGGCCCTTGACCTCCAGCACCCGGGAGCCGTACACGCTGACGCCCACCCGCGTCAGCGCGGCCACCAAGCGATTGAAGACGTTGGTCGTGAACCATCCCGGACGCTGGTAGTGCTCGGTCAACCAGACCATTCTGCCACGCCGGCGCAGCATCGGCCCGGGACTATCACACAGGCAGTGATGTTAGTATGTCTGTATGCGCCGCACCACGATTTCGCTTCCCGATGAACTTGCCGACGCCCTGGAACGCGAGGCGCGCCGGCGCTCGCTGCCGGCGTCCGCGATCGCCCGCGATGCACTGAGCGACTACCTCGGCATTGGCCGCGCCGGCGAGCGACGCGACCTACCGTTCGCTGCCGTCGGCCGCAGCGGCCAACGCACCACCGCGCGCGAAATGGAGGAGCTCCTGGAGCGCGAGTGGGATCAGGATGCTCGCGGTCGTTGACGCCGGCCCGCTGTACGCCGCCGCCGACAGCGACGACCAAGACCACGAGGCCTGCCGCGCCGTCCTCTCACGCGCCGACCTGCGACTGGTTATCCCCGCGCTCGCCGTCGCGGAAGCGACCTACTTCGTCGGTCGACGGCTCGGCGCACCCGCTGAGGCAGCGTTCCTGCGCGGCGTCGGCGCTCTGGATGTCGAAGGCCCGTCCCCTGATGACTTCGCCCGGATCGCGCACCTCGTGGAAACCTACGCGGACTTTCCGCTGGGGGGCACCGACGCCAGCGTGATCGCCCTCGCCGAGCGACTCGGCGCGGGCGTCGTGGTGACGCTCGACCGTCGCCACTTCGCCGCGGTCACGCCAAGCCATCGCGATTCCTTCGAGCTTCTCCCATAGTGACACCAAGCCGGCAATGACACGGGTTCCGGCTGCCAAGTGGTCACGACGACGCCGGCAGCTTGGTGCCGTATGACGACCACCTGGAGGGAGCGCATGAAGTGAACAGCACGGTTTGTTTGGCGGCGATCGCAGCGATCGCGGGCGGGTCAGCGTTCGGCATGGCAGGCGCCGCGACGGCAAGGAGTTCGGCCCCAGCCGCGGTGAAGGCCGAGTACAGGAAGGTACTGTCGGCCGAGTTCTTCGGCCCCGCGCGGGCGGTCTGCTCGCAACTGACAACCGAAGGGCTTCGCGCCTATACCGGCGGCGTTGAGACCTGTGACACGGTGTTCGCCGGCAACCAGCGGGCGATCGCGCTGAAAGTCGGAGGCGGGACCGCCGCTCCAAACGCCGCCGCCGCGTGGCGCAACGAGGTCACGACGATCATGGCGCACCTCAACGTCAAGATCAGTGGTCGCCACGCAACCGCGAGTGACCCTTCTGGAGCCTTTCGGCGCTCGCGCCTCGAGCAGGTCGGCCGCGGCTGGAAGTTCACCAGCGCGCCGCCCCTGCCGGGCGGCTGACCCAGCGCAGCGACCGCATGCCCGCGTCCGTCGGCTCGCGCTCGCGTCAGAACGTCGCCGAGCACCAGCTGCACGCGACGTGCTCGAGCTGATCAGCGTCAATCTCGACTTGGCCGTTGTGGGCTGTGCGATCGCGGTGCGCTGCTTTCTCGCGCACGGCATCCCAGGGGCGATCATCAACGTCTCTTCACACCAGGCCCAGCAGCCCGTGCCGGCGCGCTGGCCGTGGACTACGCCCCGCGGGGGATCCGCGAACCGCTCCCAGGCGCCGACGTCCATCGGCGACTGCACCCCGTTTGCGACCAGGTTGATCAGGAGTCGCCCGTTGGGCTCGAACAGCACGGCCGGGACCGTCCCGGTGTAGGGACCGAACGGATCTCCCAATCGCGTTGCGGACCGGAGGTCCCAGACGCTGGCGGTGTGGTCGTTGGAGGAGACGACGATGCTCCGCCATCGGGCGAGAACGAGAGGTCGCTGATCTGGCCGGCCCCGGCCTGGATCGGGGATCTGACCTCCCTGCCGGTGCGCGGGTCGAACGGCCGGAGCCTTCCGTCACCGGTACCGACGCCAAGCAGGCGCCAGTCCGGAGCGAGATCGAACGACTGTGCATTCAGGGCGGAGCCGAGGGTGAAGAGCTGCCGGCCGGTTCGCGCGTCCCATGCGACCAGCATCGACCCGGAACCGGTGAAGCAACAGCCGAGCGCGAACAGCTCGTGTCCGTCTGGACTGAACTGCGCCCCACTCGGTCCGTAGGGGAGGGCGTGGTCCGGAGTGTTCCAGCGGAACGCCCGTCCGAGGCGCCGTGCGCCGGAGAGGTCAAACGCGGCGATGCTGCCGTCCTGGTGGCCGGAAATGACGGTCATACCGAGCGGGTCAAGCGTCGACAACGTGCGCGGTCCCGCGCCTGCACCGTACGACTCGAGGATCTTGCCGGTGCTCGGGTCCCAGACATGGATCCCGTCGGTCGCCGCGCCGGCGAGCTCGGTGCCGTCCGGGGTGAACGCCAGGCTCCGGATCCAGTGGTCGGGCAGGGTGGCGAGCAGCGTCCGGTGGCGACCGGTGCGCCGGTCGAGCAGCGTGACAGAGGAGCTCTGGTTGCCCGAGCTGGGGCTGTTCTGGCCGAGCGCGACGGTGTGGCCGTCGGGTGCGATCGCCGGCAGGCCCCCGACCGGCAACGGAACTCGGCTCTGATCCGGCTGATCCGACTGATCCGACCTTCCGACGTCGACGTTCGGGTCGGTCAGGGCCTGCGCGCCGACCCGTTCGGCGTCGGAGGTGAGAGGGCGGCTGCTGGCCATCGGAGACGCTTCGGGCTCGAGGAGGACCGCGAGCGCGACCGCCGACCCCACACTGCCGCTCGCCTGGTAGCTCTCGACGGTGAGCGAGCGGCCGCGCCGTCGCTCCCAGGTGACACGGAGGGCATGGGAGAGCAGCGGCAGCGCACCTGGTTGGCGGCAACGACACGCGCCAGCGCGGGATGCTCGGCGATCCGTCCGTACATGTCGGCACGCAGTCCGATCGCGACGGCGCCCCGCCGGGTCAGCAGCGCCTCGATGAACGTGGCGCGGCGATCTGGATCCTGCCAGTGGGTGAACAGCTCTCGAACTGGTCGACGACGAGGAGCTCGCCCGCCTCGCCACCCGCCATTCTCAGCGCCGGGTCGCTTCTGGGGGTGACGAGATGAGCGCGCTGCAGGCCCGGTATCTCGCCCGCGCGGACGGCCGCGATCACACCGGCGCGCAGGACCGACGACTTGCCGCTGCCCGAGGCGCCGACGACCGACAGAATGCGCCCGGTCGTGAGCCGAGCGATGAGCCTGAGACGACCGGCTCGTGGCCGAAGAAGTAGTTGCGGTCCTCGGGCTCGAACGCGAGCAGTCCCCGATACGGGCACTCGCTGACCGCCAGGGGGGCCTGCACCCCCGGACCGCGCAGCGCGTAGACAGACTCCGCAGACCCACCGCCCTCAGGCGCGTGGGGCCCGAGGTCCACGAGCGTATAGCCGTCCGGGAGACGCCCGGCGGCGAGCTCGGCGGTGGCTGTCGAGACAACGATCTCGCCGCTGTCGGCTTGACCGCGCAGCCATACCGTGAGGTTCATCGACGGGCCGTAATAGTCAGTACCGCGGCCATCCGCGGCGCCCGTGCGCAGCGCAAAGCGCGCCCTGATCGGCAATCCCGACGGCCAGTGTTCCTCATCGAGCGCCCGCCCGGCGCTCAGCGCCGCCGCAACGGCGGCGGGAGCCGACTCGAACACGGAGACCGTCGAGTCGCCCTGCCCGATCGACGTGATCAGCCGGCCACCGTGCCGGGCTATGCTCTCGGCGATCACCTCATCGTGGCGCACCAGCGCCGTCGCCATTGCGATGGGGCTGCCCTCCCAATGGGCGGCGGAGCCCGGGATGTCGGAGACGCAGAAGGTGACCACACCGGTGGGGAGTGCCTGAGCCCACCCGGCTCGGAGCCGCTCGACCAGCTCGCCGGGTGTGGCGGGACGTCTCGACGGATCAGTGGCGAGACCACGGCGGGTCGCCGCCTCGAACTGCTGCGCCTGGACCGGGCCGACGCCGTCCCAGGCCGGCAGCACTCCGCTCGGCCACGACCCGGTGAGCAGCGCGAACGCCGGTGGTCAGGATCAGGTTGGCGGGCTTCACGTCGCCGTGAACGACCGGCGGTTCCTGCGCATGCAGATGCGCGAGCGCGTCGGCCGCTTCGGCGAGGTATGCCAGCACGCTCGAGGGCGCGAGCCCCGGCTGCCTACGGTCGCGCAGCAGCGTCGCCAGGTCGGTGCCGTCAACCCAGTCCATCGCCAGGACGTAGTCATCGCCGTCGAAGAAATCCTCGCGGACAAGCGGCAACGCCGGATGCGGTGGAACCGCGAGCAGGATCCGCCTGCGCCACGGTGACGAGATTCGCCTCGGCCACAGCCGGCTCGTCTTCCACGACCCGAGCGATACGGCGCCCCGACGGACTGCCTGGTTGGCCAGGTGCGAGCGCCGGTTGCTGTCCTGGGCGCCGATGCCGAACTTGTCATACAGGTTCCCGAGGTGCTGCCGCGACCCTGTCGCTCGCCGCCGCAGGGCCCGCCGGCGCACGCCCCGTCGATATCAACGCCGCCGGGTCCGACGTTGCGGCCGACACGGCGCCGCCCCCGCCGTTGACGACCCTGACGACCGCCCCGACCACCGGCCCCGACGCCACGACCGCGCGCGCCGACTTCGATTGGACCGACGCGGGAATCGGGGCCGCGGGGGGCATCGCCATCTCGCTGATCGTCCTGGGAGGCGGGCGGTCCGCCGCCGGCGCCGACGCGACCCGCGTCTCGCCGACCGCCACCAACGCGCCCCAGACGTCGCGTTAGCCCGCCACGGCACCGTCCTCCCGTCGCCGGCCGGAGCGGCCCCCGAGTTTCGCCGGCCTCGGCCCGGCGCACACCCCTCACTCAGGAGAACAATGACGAAGCGATGGACGCTCGCACTGCTGATCACGACGATCAGCGCCGGCGTGTTCGCCGCCGACGTCCTGGCCACCCCGCCCGCCGGGCTGACCACCACCACGATCGGCGAAGCGCCCCTCCCACCCGTCAACATCCTCAGCCTCAACCGCACCGCCGCAACCGACGCACCGCCGACCGGCTCGCTGGCGCGGCGAGAACAGCTGCGCCGGACACCTACGCGGCCGGCAGCTCGTTCGTCGACGCCGGAGGCACAGACGTCCACATGCTCCAAAACAACGGCACGACACCCGCGGTCACCGTCGCCGTGCAGTTCATCTCCGACGGGCAACCCCGGCGGATCGACGAGCCCCAGCCCACCTCGCCCGACTGCCCCACCTGACCGAAGGAGCGATCGCACATGTCCTCGCTCACGCTCACGCCTGCACAGCTGTACGAGCTGATCAAGAAGTGCGAAGCCGAGATTCCGCCGGGCCGGCGACCCACGAACCCGGCGCCGCGATTCGCGGGAGCCGAGTACGTGACGGTCGCGATCGACGCGCAGTGGCGGGAGACGATCACCCGGGAGCCCGCTCCGGTCGTTCGATCGCCTCTTCGGTACCCGGGCGTTGCAGCAACTTCAGCCGGTCACCCAGACGATCAACTGGCCCATGCCCGCAGTCTGCTCGGTTCCGCTGACCCGATCGGATGGTCTTCGGTCTGGTCGGTCGTAGGATCACGGGCATGCCTCCCGCCGTCGTCGACGTGTGGATGCAGCATCCGACAACCCGGTTCCTGCAGCAGGACGCGTTCGCGTCGCTGCGCCGCTGGACGGGCGCCGCGATCCCGGAGCAGGAGCCGCCCATCAGCCTGTCGGTGCAGTCGATGGACGCGGCCGGGGTCGGTCTTGGCCTGCTGTCGGCCTGGTCGGGGCCGCGCGAGGGGTTTCTCATCTCCAACGACGAGGTGGCCAGGTGGGTGGCCGAGTACCCTGACCGCTTCGCCGGACTCGCAGCCGTTGATCTTGACAAGCCGATGGAGGCGATCCGAGAGCTGCGCCGGTGCGTGACCGAACTCGGCTTCAAGGGCCTGCGGGTCGTGCCGTGGCTCTGGCGGGCGCCGCCGACTGACCGGCGCTACTACCCGCTGTATGCGGCGTGCGTCGAGCTGAGCGTTCCGTTCTGCACGCAAGTCGGACACACCGGACCGCTGCGCGCGAGCGAGACGGGGCGACCGATTCCGTATATCGACCAGGTCGCGCTCGACTTCCCGGAGCTGACCATCGTCTGCGGCCATATCGGGTACCCGTGGACGGAGGAGATGGTGGCCGTCGCGCGCAAGCACGAGAACGTCGTCATCGATACCAGCGCATACACCGTCCGCCGTTACCCACCAGAGCTTGTGCGCTTCCTCAGAACGGGCACGGGAGCGCGGAAGGTTCTCTTCGGGACCAACTTCCCGATGATCACGCACGTTCACGCGCTCGACGGGCTCGACGAGCTCGGCCTCGATGACCGCACCCGGGAGGCTTTCCTCGGCGGCAACGCGCGGCGAATCTTCGCCCTGTAGCTCGCTGCCGCCCTGCGCGACCACGCTCCAGGTGCAGTTGAGGTCCGACGCCAGTCCGGTCGCCGTGCTGGCAAGATGGCTGGATGGAACGTGTGCTTGGCATCGGTGGATACTTCCTGCGGGCCGCCGATCCCGTCGCCCTGGGCGCGTGGTATCGAGATTGCCTGGGTCTGGAAACCGACGAGAACGGTGGTTGGCGTCAGGAAAGCGGGTTGACGGTGTTCGCGACGTTCGAGTCAGAGACCGATTATTTCGGATCCCGTGCCCAGCAGACGATGCTCAACTTCCGGATCCGCGACCTGGATGCGATGCTCGCGCAATTGCGGGCCAAGGGAGCGGAGGTGGCGAAAGAGACGCAGGACATGGAGGGTGTCGGCCGATTCGGCTGGGTCACCGATCCTGAGGGCAATCGGGTCGAGCTGTGGCAGCCCGGCTGAGCGCCGGCCCGCTCCGCGTAACCTCGTTGGCGGCGGTGTCGGCGAGTCGTCACGCGAAGACGACGGGACCGGTCGCGAAGTGCGTCGCGAGGCCATGACGCGCGCATTCGGGATGCGCGACGACCTCCCAGCCGAGACCGAGGTCCGGCTCGCGCGCGATCGACGTCCAACGTGCGTGATCGTCGCCCAGCGCGACGGCGGGCTCATAGACACCGACCACGTCGGCGCAGAACACGCATCTGATCGGATCGCTCATGCCATCAGCCGATCGCCGCCCACGCCTGCGCGCACGCTCGTGTCAGGCCTTGCGCAGTGGTCACAGTCAAGTCGTCACCCAAACCTCAGTCGCCACGTTAGCGGGATGGTCGCGACGTTTTCATCCCCAGCACGCGAGGTGGGCGGCCGGAGCAGAGCGGCGGATCGTCAGTTGCCGCGCGTAGTTTTCCGTCGCTCGCCGAAGGGGCGAGCACGGTTCCGCGCGTGAACATCGGTGGCGCATCATCAGTAGGTGGCATCTTCTGCCCCCGCATCGGCTTCATTGCGGCGTACAAGGACCGCCGGCGAGGCCTGCTCCGGTGCGCGCGGGCACCCGCGAACCACCGACACCGACGATCTGTCGGCTCGACTGGTCTCTCGGGGATGCCATTTCGCGGCGCGCCAGGTCCTTGATCTCTCGGCGACGGGAGTGCTGATCGCCGGTGACGATCTCGAGGTCGGCCAGGTGACCCGGTTCGAGCTCACGGGCCCGTGGCTTCGGTTCCGAGGGACCGCCGAGGTGATGCACCGGTTGCCGCGGCGGATCGGGCTCCGGTTCGTCGAACTGGAATCGGTGACCGAGGAGCAGCTCTACGACATCGTCGTCGCCCGTCTGATCCGAAGCCGGTAACCGCAGCGCCTTGATGGCCCCACGACTGACCGGAGGTCAACGCGGCGGGGTGGCAATCCCGGTCCGGTAGGCGTAGTTGACTGCCTGCGCCCGGTCGCGCAGGCCGGCCTTCGCGAACAGGTGGTTGATGTGCGACTTGACCGTCGTCGGGCTCACGAAGAGCCGCTCGGCGATCTCGGCGTTGGTCAGCCCTGCGGCGATCAGGCCGAGCACCTCGGCCTCGCGGTGGGTCAGGTCGTCGGGCAACTCGACCGCGCCGGGCGACGGGACAGCGCCCGACCCCGCTCCGCGCACCGGCTCCGTCGGCCGGGCCAGCGCTGCGACGACATGTTGCTGGACGGCCGGGTCCAGGGCGGCCTCCCCGGCGGCGACGGTGAGGATCGCCGCGCGGATGTCGGAGCTGCTCGCGTCCTTGGTCAGGTAGCCGCGCGCTCCGGCGCGCAGCGCCCCGAGCACGCTCTCGTCGTCGGCGAAGGTCGTCAGCGCGATGACGCGCACGTCGGGGTGGGCGTCACGGAGCCGTCGCGTCGCGTCGATCCCGTCCAGTCGCGGCATGCGGAGATCCATCAGCACGACCTCG
>JBELAG010000077.1:0-18878 GCA_049509055.1 Solirubrobacteraceae bacterium | reverse complement strand
CGGCGCCGGCGCCGGGGCCGGCCAGTCCGGCGGGCTGATCGGGGGTCAGATCGTCGAGTCCGATGACGCCCTGCACGTAGCGCGCGATCGCCGACGGGAGCGCCGGCGCCTGCTGGTTGGCGTACGCGGTGCGGCCGCCGATCCTGACCTGCGCCAGCGAGACCGACAGCGCGTGCTCGACGCGCCCGGCGCCGCCCTGGACCGGCAGCGTGAGATCGTTGGCCGCCGGCCGCCCGACGGTGAGCCCCTCGGCGGCCAGCGCCCGCTCCACGGCGCGGATGCGGGTGCGGGTCGCCCCGAAGCGCGCCGCGAACTGCGCGACCGTCAGATAGTGGTGGTAGAGCGCGCTGCCGGGCGTCGAGACGGCCGTCGCGAACGCCCGCAGCGCGGCCGGATCCCGGGGCTGAAGCATCACGGTGAGCGCGAGCGCGGTCGCCGCGGGCGTCGTCCCGGCGATCCTGGCGTTCGCCGGAAGCCGCGCGATCTCTCCCACCCGCATGCGCGCCACCGCGGCCGACGCGCTCGGGACGACGCCGGCGCCGAGCGCCGCGGCGCCGACGAGCACCCACATGACCAGTCGCCTACCGTTCGCCCGCACTGACCATCACCTTGCTCGCTGACCCCAGGGTTGCCCGCGCCGTTGCCGCCTTCCCTGGGGCGCGAGAGGACTCCATGATACCGCCCGCCGCCGCGGGCCTAGCTGCGCAGGAACAGCGCGCGCGCCGCCGCCAGCGTCGGAGCGCGCTGAAGCGCGTCCTGCAGAGCCGGGTCGCGCAGGCCGAGGCGCTCCAGGTACCACGGGTAGAACTTGCGCAGGTAGCGCGCGGCCCGCTCCTCGCCGAGGTGCTCCGCGGCCCGCTGAAGGACCCAGTCGAGCTCGCCGAGGACCTCGTCGCGCCCCGGGGAATCGTCGCGCGTGCCGAGCAGCTCGGAGAACAGCCACGGGTTGCCCAGCGACCCGCGGGCGAGCGCGACGGCCGCGGCCCCGGTGAGCGCGAACGCCTGCCGGGCGGCCTCCGGGGTGCGCAGGCCGCCGGAGATCACGACCGGCACCGGGAGATCCTCGATCAGCTCGCGGGCCAGCTCGTAGTCGGGCCGGCCGGCGTGGCGCTGGGAGGCGTGGCGGGGATGCAGGCACAGCCCGGCGACCGCGCCCGCGTGCGCCAGGCGCCGGGCGACCTCCAGGCCGCTGAGGTCGCCCGGCCCCACCCCGGAGCGCAGCTTGACGGTGATCGGCAGCCCGCTGCCCCGGCCCGCGGCCTCAGCCAGCGCCACCGCCCTGGCCGGGTCGGCGAGCAGCGCCGCGCCCGCGCCGGTCTTGCAGACCTTCGGGACCGGACAGCCCATGTTGATGTCGATCAGGTCGGCGCCGGCGGCCGCGACGCGCTCGGCGGCGGCGGCCATCACCTCGGGATCGTGGCCGAACAGCTGGACGGCGACCGGGTGCTCGTCGGGATGGATCCGCAGCAGCTCGCGGCAGGTGCGCGGGTTGTTGTGGTGGATCGCGAAGCTCGAGACCATCTCGGACACGACCAGCCCGGCGCCGTAGCGCTTGGCCTGCAGGCGCACGAACCAGTTGCCGATCCCCGCCAGCGGCGCGAGCACCACCCGGTTGGCGATCGGCACCCCGCCGAGGCTCCACGGGTCGGTGAGCGCCGGGGCGGCGGGCGGGCGCGGGATGGTGGCGGCGGGCGTCACGTCGGTTCATGGTACGAATGACGGCATGGACATCGATGCGCTCGTCGCGCCGTGGGCCGCCCAGCTGCAGGAGCTCGTGCCGGGACTGGAGCTGTTCGACGCCCACACCCACCTGGGGCGCAACGATCCCGACGGAATGAGCCAGACCGTCGAGGAGCTGCTGGACCTGCTCGGCGCGTCCCGCGCGCGCGGCGCGTTCGTGTTCCCGATGCACGAGCCCGACGGCTACCGGCCGGCCAACGACATGGTGATCGACGCCGCCGGGCGCTCCGACGGGCGGCTGACCCCGTTCTGCCGCGTCAGCCCCCATGCCGGTGACGCGCCGGCCGAGGCCGAGCGGGCGCTGGCCGCCGGCGCCCGCGGGATCAAGCTGCATCCGCGCGCCGAGCAGTTCACCCTGGACCATCCGGCGGTGGCGTCGCTGGCCGCGATCGCCCACGAGCGCGAGCTGCCGATCCTGATCCACGCCGGGCGCGGGATCCCGGCGCTCGGCGAGCACGCGGTCGCGCTCGCCGGCGCCTACCCGGGCGCCCGGCTGATCCTCGCCCACGCCGGGATCTGCGACCTGTCATGGATCTGGCGGGTGGCCGCCGACCTCCCCAACCTGCTGTTCGACACCGCCTGGTGGATGCCCGCCGACCTCCAGGCGCTGTTCTCGCTCGTCCCTCCCGGCCAGATCCTGTTCGCCTCCGACGCGCCCTACGGCCACACGCTGATGGCGGCCGTCACCCAGCTGCGCTGCGCGCTGCAGGTCGGGCTGTCGGCGCGGCAGATCCGCTGCATCGCCTCCGAGCAGGCGCTGCGGATCGCCCGCGGCGAGCCGCTGGTGCCCGCGGGCCCCGCGGTCGGCGAGCGCGACCGCGCCTCGCACGTGCTGCTCGATCGCGTCGCCGAGTTCACGATGCTCGGGGCGATCGCCACGATGCGCGGCAATGAGGGCGGGCCGGAGATGCTCGCGCTCGCGCGGCTGGCCTGCGACGTCCCCGACGAGATCGACGACGCCCCGGTGTTCGCGGTCCTGCGCCGGCTGCTGGACACCTACCAGGAGTTCGAGGCCGCCGAGCCCGACAACCGCCGCCGGTTCACGCTGCTGATCCTCGCCACCAACGTCGCGCGCACCCCCGACGTCCCGGTGCCCCCGATCGTGTTTTAGGGAAATGTCCCGGATCGCGGGTCGGCACGGGGGTCGCTGTCCGGCGCGACCGGCCGGTTGCGCTCCCAGATCAGCCGCAGGCCGGTGAGCGTGAGCAGATCGTCGACCTCGTCGATCGTCTCCTGGACGGCCGGCACGAGCGCGGCGGCGAGCCCGCCGGTGGCGATCACCTTGGTGTCGGCGCCGAGCTCGGCGCGCAGCCGGCGGACGATCCCGTCGACCTGTCCGGCGAAGCCGAACACGATCCCGCTGCGGATCGCCTCCACCGTCGACTTGCCGATCAGCGCCCGCGGCGGGCTGAGCTCGACCTTGGGGAGCTTGGCGGCGCGCTCGTAGAGGGCGTCGATCGAGATCTCGGCCCCCGGGGTGATGATGCCCCCGAGGTATTCGCCGGCCGCCGACACGGCGTCGTAGGTGATCGCCGTGCCGAAGTCGACGACGACGCAGGTGTCGTGGACGCGCTCGTAGGCGGCGACCGAGTTGACGAGCCGGTCGGCGCCGACCTCGCGGGGGTTGTCGATCCGGATCGGCATCCCGGTGCGGATCGACGGGCCGACCACCAGCATCCGGTGGCCGAGGTAGCGCTCGGCCATCGCCGTCCACTCCTCCGACAGCTGCGGCACGGTCGAGGAGACGATCGAGCGGCTGATGTCGTGGAACCCGAGGCCGCGCAGCGCGAGCAGGTTGGCCAGCGCGGCGCCGAGCTCGTCCCGCGTCGACTCGCGCACGGTGGCGAACCGCCAGTGCTCGGCGACGACGGTCTCGCCCTCGCGATAGACCCCGAAGTGGGTCTGGGTGTTGCCGACGTCGACGACCAGCAGCATCGGTCAATTACAGCAGCGGCGGTCCGGCGCGGCGCACCGCCTGCCCCGGCCCCAGCCCCGCCAGCGCGTCGGCGAGGCGCTCGCCGCCCGGCAGCGTCAGCTCGGGATCGAGCTCCAGCAGCGGCACGAGCACGAACCGGCGCGAGCCGACCTCGGCGTGGGGCAGCGTCAGCCGCGGCGAATGCTGCGCCCGATCGCCGAGCAGCAGCAGGTCGACGTCGATCACCCGCGGGCCGTGACGGGGCCCTCCGGAGCGCCGTCCGACGTCGCGCTCGACCGCCTTGCAGGCGTCCAGCAGCGGCTCGGGAGCGAGCGCGGTCGCGATCGCCAGGCACGCGTTGAGGAACTCGGGCTGGTCGAGGATCAGCCCGACCGGCTCGGTGTCGTACACCGAGGAGGACGCGAGCACGCGCACCCCGTGCGCCGGCAGCGCCGCGACGGCGGCGGTCAGATGGGAGCGCCGGTCGCCGATGTTGGACCCCAGGCCGAGGTATCCGCGCACCTCGCCCGGCCCGGCCTGCGGGCTCACGTCAGCCCGACGCCTCGCGCCAGACCTCGACTGAGACCTCGGTCACCGGCAGGGCGAGCGGCGGCTCGGGCTTGGCGGCCTTGACCCAGACGGCGTGAGCCTCGTACTGCTCCAGCAGCCGGTCGGCGAGGGCCGCGCACAGGCGCTCCAGCGTCTTGTAGGAGCGCTGCTGGGCGACGAGGTTGGCGACGTCGCAGACCTGCGCGTAGTCGACGGTGTCCTCGATCCGGTCGGTGATCGTAGCGTCGCACTCGCCGATGTCGAGGCGCAGGTCGAGCAGCAGGCGCTGGCCGACCTCGCGCTCGGCCGCGGTGACGCCGACGTGGGTGAACAGCGACAGGCCGCTGATCTCGATCGTCACCTCGGGCTCGGAGCCCTCGGATTCGTCGTCGTCCTCGTCTACCTCGTCGGAGTCGTCGTACTCATCGGGGTCGTCTGCGCCCATCGGCGGTTGACCGTAGCAGCCGTGATCGCGAGCGCGTCCCGGACCGGGCCGACGTCGTGGACGCGGAACACCCGCGCGCCGCGCTCGTAGGCGATCACGTTGGTGGCGATCGTCGCCGCCAGACGGTCCTCGACGGGGCTGCCGGTGAGCCGCCCGAGGAAGGACTTGCGCGACGTCCCGATCACCAGCGGGCGGCCGAGCGCGGCGAGCTCGTCGAGCCGGCACAGCAGCTCGAGGTTGTGCGCGAGCGTCTTGCCGAAGCCGATCCCGGGATCGAGCAGGATCCGCTCCTCGGCGACGCCGTGGGCGACGGCGAACGCCATGCGCCGCTCCAGGAAGGCCTTGACGTCGGAGACGACCTCGTCGTAGTGCGGGTCGCGCTGCATCGTGCGCGGCTCGCCGAGCATGTGCATCAGGCAGCAGTCGGCGTCGCAGGAGGCGACGAGCTCGGCCATCGCCGGGTCGGCCCGCAGGGCGCTGACGTCGTTGACGAGCGTCGCGCCGGCGCGCAGCGCGGCGGCCGCGACCGCGGCCTTGGAGGTGTCGATCGAGATCTGCGCGCCGGCCCCGGCCGCCCGCAGCCCCTCGATCACCGGCAGCACCCGCGACAGCTCGTCCGCCTCGGACACCGGCAGCGCGCCCGGCCGGGTCGATTCGCCGCCGACGTCGAGGATCGCGGCGCCCGTGCGCACGAGCTCCAGGCCGTGCGCGACCGCCGCCGCGGTGTGGAGGTAGCGCCCGCCGTCGGAGAACGAGTCTGGCGTCACGTTGACGATCCCCATCACGGCGAAGTCGGTGTCGCGCCAGCTCACCGCGGATCCTCGTCGGGCCAGCGCCCGGTGCGGTCGAAGTACTCGCGCGCGGCCTCCTCCACCTCCCGGTCGCGATTGCTGCCGACGCTCAGCCGGAACATCCAGTTGACCATCCACACGATCAGCGCGACCAGCAGCAGCGCCACCCCGACGCCGGACTCCAGCGAGCGGCGGTTGGCCAGATCGGAGTAGCGGCCATGACCGATCACGATCAGCACGATGCCGATCACGGCGATCCCGACCGGCAGCCAGATCCGCGTCGCGGTCAGCAGCAGCCGGCCGGCGCCTGAACTCTTCTTCTCCATTCCCTCACCCACGTTACCCCTCACGCGGGGCCGCCGCCGCTCGCTTCACGCGCCGGCGACACCCTCGGCGCCGCGAGCGGATATACATTCGCGACATGGATCGCCCGGCCCACGGCCCGACGCCCGGCTCGCGGACGCTGACCCGCCGCTCGCTGCTGGGGGCGGCCGCCGGCGGCGCGGCGGTGCTGGCGTCCCCGGGGCTGCCGGCGTGGGCGCGCCCGGTGGCGCGCGTGACCGGCCTGCGCCGCCCCGACAGCCTGCCGTTCCCGCGGCTGCCGGCGGGCACCGCGACGATGCCCGAGATCGAGCACGTCGTCGTGCTGATGATGGAGAACCACTCGTTCGACAACCTGCTCGGGATGGTTCCCCACGAGGTCGCGGGGCGGGGGGCGGTCGACGGCCTCACCGTTCGCCGCGGCCGCGTCACCAACGTCAACCGCGACGCCACGGGCCACAACGTGTTCGCGCAGCGCGCCGTCTCGCCGTGCCAGCTTCGCGGCGAGCCCTCCCAGAGCTGGAATGCGAGCCACGAGTCATGGGATCACGGCCGCAACGACGGCTTCGTCCGGGCCAGCGGGCCGATCGCGATGCGCTACTGGGACCGCGCCGACCTGCCGTTCACCTACTCGCTGGTGGAGCACTTCCCGCTCGGCCAGCGCTACTTCTGCTCGGTGCTGGCGCAGACCTACCCCAACCGCCGCTTCCTGTTCACCGGCACGGCGTCGGGGCTGGTCGCGACCGACGGGCTGTCGGGCAACACGCCCGCGGCCAACGGCACGATCTTCGACCGCCTCAACGAGCACGGGATCCTGTGGCGCGACTACTTCCAGAGCGCGCCGACCCCGCTGATCGTGCCCGGCGCCGCGAACGGCGCGCCGGCCGGCGCCTTTGCGAGGATGGACCAGTTCTACCTCGACGCCGCTGCCGGCCGCTTGGCGCCCTTCACCTTCCTGGACCCCAACTACACGACGACGTCGGAGGAGAACCCCCAGGACATCCAGGTCGGCGAGCGGTTCATCGCCGAGGTCGTGACCGCGCTGATGCACGCGCCGACGTGGAGGCACACCGCGCTGTTCATCACCTACGACGAGCACGGCGGCTACTACGACCACGTCTCGCCGCCCCGCGCGATCCGGCCCGACGACATCAACCCGCTCCCCGACCCCGCCGCCGGCACGCTCGCCCCGGGGACCTATGACCGCTACGGCTTCCGGGTGCCGCTGATCGTCGTCTCGCCGTGGGCGCGACCCGGCTACGTCTCCTCCGTCGTCCAGGACCACACCTCGATCACCGCCTTCATCGAGCGCAAGTGGAACCTGCCGGCGATGACCTTCCGCGACGCCAATGCCGCGCCGATGACCGACTACTTCGACTTCCGCCGCGCCGCGTTCGCCACGCCTCCGCGGCTGCACGCCAAGCCGGGCCTCGACGCCGGCCTGGCGGCGTGCCATCGCGCCGGCCTCACCCCGCCGGCCGACCCCGGCTCCGAGAACGGCTGACCGCCCGAGCCGCTGCTCCATGCCCGGCGGCTTGCACCAAAGACGCCGGCGGTCATCACCGGGTGGGGGCGATCTTCGGCCTATTTACCCACAAATCGACCGCTCCTCCCGTGGCCGGCCGATGACCGCAGGCGCGAGCGGACCGGGCCGCGCACGCGATCCGCGGCGGGTGCGGGCCGCCAGCTACTCGGCGGTGCCGCCGGCCAGCCCCGGGCGGGGCAGCGGGCGGGGAACGTCGCGACCCGCGCGCTCGGCGGGCGTGCCGGGAACGAGCGGGATCTCGGGCGGAGCCGGCGCTTCGGAGCCGAACACGTCCTCCTCGGTGCGACCCTCCAGCAGCGCCTCGAACTGCTCCTTCTCGATCGTCTCGCGCTTGATCAGGATCTCCGACAGCTTCTGCAGCGACTCGCGCTTCTCGGTGAGGATGTTCTTGGCCTGCACGTGGGCCATCTCGACGATCCGGCGGATCTCGTCGTCGATCTCGCGCGCGATCTCGTCGGAGTAGTCGGGCTCGGAGCTGAACTCGCGGCCGAGGAACGGCTGGCCGTGGTCGTGGCCGAACACGCGCGGCCCGAGCTTCTCGCTCATGCCGAAGCGCATCACCATCTGCTTGGCGGTCGCCGTCACCTTCTCCAGGTCGTTGGAGGCGCCGGTGGTGATCTCGTCGAAGGAGATCTCCTCCGCGGCGCGTCCGCCGAGCGTCATCGCCATCGTGTCCTGGAGCTCGGCGCGCGTGGTGAGGAACTTGTCCTCGCCCGGCAGCGAGATCGTGTAGCCGAGCGCCTGGCCGCGGGAGATGACCGAGATCTTGTGGATCGGGTCGGAGTTGGGCAGGAAGTGGCCGACGATCGCGTGGCCCATCTCGTGGTAGGCAGTGATCCGCCGCTCCTTGTTGCTCATCACGCGGGTCTTCTTCTCCGGCCCGGCGATCACCCGCATGATCCCCTCTTCGAGCTCGACCTGGGTGATCTCGCGCTTGCCGTTGCGCGCCGCCAGCAGCGCGGCCTCGTTGACGAGGTTGCTGAGGTCCGCGCCGGTGAAGCCGGGGGTCTGGCCGGCGAGCGCGTCGACGTCGATCTCCCGCGCGAGCGGCTTGCCGCGGGTGTGGACCTCGAGGATCTTCTTGCGGCCGAGCCGGTCGGGCCGGTCGACGACGATCTGGCGGTCGAAGCGCCCGGGGCGCAGCAGCGCGGGATCGAGGATGTCGGGCCGGTTGGTGGCGGCGATCAGGATGATGTTGTCCTTCATCTCGAAGCCGTCCATCTCGACCAGCAGCTGGTTGAGCGTCTGCTCGCGCTCGTCGTGACCGCCGCCGAGGCCGGCGCCGCGATGGCGCCCGACGGCGTCGATCTCGTCCATGAAGATGATGCACGGGGAGTTCTGCTTGGCCTGCTCGAACAGGTCCCGGACGCGGCTGGCGCCCACGCCCACGAACATCTCGACGAAGTCGGACCCGCTGATGCTGAAGAACGGCACGCCCGCCTCGCCGGCGACCGCGCGGGCCAGCAGCGTCTTGCCGGTGCCCGGCGGGCCGTACAGCAGCACGCCCTTGGGGATCCGGGCGCCGAGCGCCTGGAACTTCTTCGGGTTCTCGAGGAACTCCTTGATCTCGTGCAGCTCCTCGACGGCCTCGTCCACGCCGGCGACGTCCCGGAAGGTGATCTTCGGCGAGTCGACCGACATCCGCTTGGCGCGCGACTTGCCGAACGACATCACCTTGGACCCGCCGCCCTGGACCTGGTTCATCAGGAAGATCCAGAACCCGATGAAGATCACGAACGGCAGGATGTAGGTGAGCAGCGACAGCCAGCCGCTGGACGACTTGCTCTGGACGTTGAAGCCCTGCTGAGGGACGTCGTTCGACGCGTCGGTGATCAGCGTCGGCGCGTAGGAGTCCGGATAGCCGACCGAGTACTTGGTGCCGTCGGTGAGCGTGACGTCGGCGCTGTTGGACTTCTGATCGAGCGACAGGTCCTTGACCTCGCGGGACTTGAGCTGCTGGAGCAGGTTCCCGAACGTGTAGTTGGGACCGTGGCTCGAGCTGCCGATCAGCTTCTGCGCGAAGAACGCCAGGACGACGACGATCAGGATCGGGAAAGCGGCGCTCTTGAAAAACCGGCTCATGACGGAACTCCCTGCGTGTGCCCGGCTTCGCACATGGGCTGATGGCTGTGACGGGACACCTGGATCAGCAAGCGTAGCACCTGGATTTGGGGGTCTGCCACGGCCCGGCCCGCCGCGTGAGGGCCGGTCACTCCTTGAGCGCTGCGACGTACGGGAGGTTGCGGTAGTGCTCGTCGTGATCGAGCCCGTAGCCGATCGCGAACCGATCCGGGATCTCGAAGCCGACGTATCGCGTCTCGAGGTCGACCTTGCGCCGTTCGGGCTTGATCAGCAGGGCGCAGACCTCCAGCGAGGCCGGATGGCGTCCCTGGAGGTTGCGCAGCAGGTACTGGAGCGTGAGCCCGGAATCGACGATGTCCTCGACGATCAGCACGTCGCGCCCCTCGATCGCGGCGTCGAGATCCTTGAGGATCCGCACGACCCCGGAGGACTTGGTCGCCGAGCCGTACGACGCGACCGCCATGAAGTCGACCTCCACGGGGATGTCGAGGTGGCGCATCAGGTCAGACAGGAAGAACACCGCGCCCTTGAGGACCCCGATCAGCACCAGGTCCTTGCCCGCGTAGTCGCGTGAGACCTCCTGCCCCAGTTCGGCCACCCGGCGGCGCAGCTCCTCGGCGCCGACGAGGATCTCCCCGATCGCTGGGTCGTCGCTCACTTCGCGCAGTCTATGTGTCGCGTGCGGCGTGCGCCCGAACCTCAGCACCCCGCGGGTCGCGGTCGCCCGCACGCCGCCGGGCAGGTCGATCGCCGCGCGGCCGCGATCGCTGAGCGCCGCGATCTCCGGCGCGCGCCGCGCGACCCCGGCCGCCGGGCTGCCGGCCGCCGCGTCGGCCAGCCGCTGCACCACGAGCCTGCGCAGCGCCGGGGGCAGCGCGCGCAGCGTGGCGAGCTCGATCTCCTCGCGCCCCGCCAGCGCGGCGTCGACCAGCTCGTCGAGCACGTCGGCCTCCTGCGCCAGGATCGCGGCGACGGCCAGCACGTTGGCCTGGGCGGCCGGGTGGGCGACCTCGAGCGCGGGCACGAGCCGCCGGCGGATCCGCCCGCGGGCGTAGGCGTCGGACTCGTTGCTCTCGTCCTCGCGCCAGCTCAGCCCGCGCTCCCGGCAGTACGCCGCCGTGCGCGCGCGAGAGACGGTGAGCAGCGGCCTGACCAGGCGACCGTCCCGCGGGCGCATCCCCAGCAGCGCCCGGCGGCTCGGCGAGGACGCGAGGCGATAGAGGATCGTCTCGACCTGATCGGTGGCGGTGTGGCCGGCGGCGATCACGGCGTCGCGGCGGTCGGCGAGCCGCGCGGCGGCGCCGTAGCGCTCCGCGCGCGCCCATGCCTGCAGGTTGCCGGCCCGCGGTCGGTCGGGCCGTCGGACCTCGAGCGTCACCCCGAGGCGCTCGCACAGCGCGCGGCAATGGCGCTCGTCGCCGGCGGCCGAGGAGCGCAGCCCGTAGTTGAGGTGCAGCGCCGCGACGGCCGGCGCTCCGGCGATCCGCACCGCCAGGTCCAGCAGGCAGGTGGAGTCGCGGCCGCCGGAGTACATGACGATCACCGGCCGGCCCGGCGCCAGCAGTCCGCCCTCGCGCACCTCGCGCGCCACGCTCTCGGCCTCGGGGGACGTCATGAAGCCCGGGCGCGTCTCGGGTGGGGGCAGCCAGCGCAAGTCGGCGACGGGGTCTCGGTGAGAACAAGGCCCCGTCGCCCGCGGGCATCACGACCCGCTGCGTCGGCCGTTGGCACTCGTCACGTTTCCGGCGGCACCTCGCGGATGAGCGCTGAGGCTCATCCACGTTCCGGCCTATTGCCTTGCGTTGTGGACCTAGGTCTACTCGCCATCTCACGGTCTGTCAACAGTGCAGACCCCGGCAGCTCGTAACCGGAGGCCCCCGCGCTCAGAGCTCGGGGTGCGCGCACTCGGCGGCGACCGTCGCGCGATCTCACGGTGGCCGCAGTCTACGACGCGACCGGCGCACCGGCGCCTGTCGCTCTCGACCACAGACCACGCGCCTCCGGCATCGGATCGGTCGTCAGGTCGTAAGCTCGCGGCCGGTGGCCGCGCCCCAGATCCATCTCCAGCCGACGGCTCCGCTGGCGCCGCGCGTGCTGCTGCCCGGCGATCCCGGTCGTGCGTTGCTGCTCGCCCAGGCGCTGTTGCACGAGCCGCGGATGTTCAACCACAACCGGGGGCTGTGGGGGTACACCGGAACCGCCGCCGACGGCGACGCGCTCACCGTCCAGAGCACCGGCATGGGCGGCCCGAGCGCGGCGATCGTGATCGCCGAGCTCGCCGAGCTCGGCGCCACCACGCTGTTGCGGGTGGGGACCTGCGGCGGCCTGGACGGCGCGCTCGCGCTCGGCGAGCTGTTGGTCGTGACCGGGGCGCTGGCGCAGGACGGCACGAGCCGGGCGCTCGGCGCGGCCGAGCGTGTCGCGCCCAGCGACGACCTGCTGGCGCGGCTGCTGGCGTGTGGCGGCGAGCAGGTGCGCCGGGGTGCGGTCGTCTCCAGCGACCTCTTCTACGACGGCCCGCCCGGAGCCGAGCAGCGCTGGCTCGCGCTCGGCGCGCTGGCGGTGGAGATGGAGACCGCCACGCTGTTCGCGCTCGCGGCCCGGCGCGGGCTCGCCGCCGCGTGCGCGCTGATCGTCTCCGACGTCATCCTGCCGACGCGCCGGCGGATCGCGCCCGAGGCGCTGACCGCGGCCGAGCACCGCCTCGGCGATCTCGCCGTCCGCGCGCTCGCCGGCGCCGGCTGAGCGACCGGCGGCGGCGTCCGGGGGTGCGGCGACCGGCGGGGCGGGGCGTCAGCCCGCGTCGGTCGAGACGGCGGGCGTCGTGGGCTCGGCGGGCGTCTCGGGCTCGGCGGGCGTCTCGGGCTCGGCGGGCGTCGTGGGCTCGGCGGCCGCGCGGGGCTTGGCCGCCCGGCGCTTGGCGGGCGCAGGCGCAGGCGCCGGGGCCGAGGGGCGGGCTGCGGCGGCGACCCCGGCTTCAAGGCGCTCGAGCGCGGCGGTCATCGCCTCCAGCCGCTGCTCGATCGCCCCGAGCCGCTGCTCGACCGCCTGCGCGCCGCGATTGCCGTCCGGCCGCTCCTCCAGCCGGTCCAGCCCGTCCTCGATGCTCTCCAGGCGCTGGGACACGCTGCGGATGCGCCGGGTCAGGCGCTCCAGATCGGAGGCCGACGGCAGGTTGAGCGCCCCCATCGCCAGCTCCTGCGCGCGGGCGGCGCGCTCGCGCGTCTCGAACACCCTCGAGAGCGCGCTGCTGACGACCGGGTTCTCCAGCAGTTCCTGCGCGAGCTTGCCGACGGCTTCCTCGCCCTGGCGCGTGACGCGCCCCTTGAAGCTCTGGTCCTCGCTCATCGCGGCAGACTCTAGCCCTCACCGCCGCGCCGCGCCGGCCGCGGTTGGTCTGGCGCCAGACCTCACCCTCGACCTGAGCCTGAGAAGTGCGCCGAGCGCAGCTCATCCGGGCGTTTCGGATTGCAAAGCTCCGGACCAGCCAGTACCTTCCACGGCGAACGTTCGCGGGCTAGAGATTCCCGCAGGGATGCGTGGGAGTGCGCACAGAACTCGTGGTTGGTGGAGAATTCCTCCTGTGATCAAACGACAGAGGCTGCTCGCCGTGCTCTTCACGGCGATGGCGGCGCTGGTCACCATGGCGGTCGCGGCGCTCCCGACGGCGTCGGCGGACGCGTGCACCGTGACGGTGAAGCTCGTCGGAGGGCAGACGCTGACGTTCGATGTGAACGTTCCCGTCGACACGCCGGTCTCCTCGCTGTCGCTGCCGATCACCGGCATCGTCCTGTCCGAGACCGAGTCGTGCGCGCCGGGGTCGTCCACCAGCTCGTCGCCGACGGCGACCACCTCCTCGAGCCAGCAGACATCGAGCTCGCCGTCCTCCACGTCGTCGACGTCGACGACGTCGACATCCACCACGTCGAGCACGAGCTCGAGCACGTCGTCGTCCTCGAGCTCGACCGGCGGTCCGAGCTCGACGAGCACCAGCACGACGAGCAGCTCGGATTCGCCGTCCTCGTCCTCGACCTCGTCCGCGTCGAGCTCGACGGCGACCTCGACCTCGACATCAGGCTCGACCCCGACCAGCTCGACGTCCTCGTCCTCGTCGACGCCATCGTCCCCCCCGTCGTCGTCGACCTCCAGCACCACGACCACGACGAGCTCCTCGACGACGCCGGCGCCGAGCGGTCCGGGTGGCGCCGAGAAGCCGTCGCACCGCGGCGCCGCCACGGCCAAGGCCAAGGCCAAGCACGCGCCCCCGAGCAAGCGCGCGCGCCGCAACCATGCCGCCTCCGGCGGCACGTCGGCCAAGACGCTGCCGACCGGCAAGGGCGTCCCGTCGCCCTCCAACCCGACCTTCTCGCTGTCGCTGCCCGGCGCCGCGCCGATCGGGGTCCCGAACTTCTTCATCGACTCCTTCCAGATCCCGCCGTTCCTGATCCCGATCTACCAGGCGGCGGGGATCGAGTACCAGGTGCCCTGGCAGGTGCTGGCCGCGATCAACGAGATCGAGACCGACTACGGTCGCAACCTGTCGGTCTCCACGGCCGGCGCGGTCGGCTGGATGCAGTTCCTGCCGTCGACGTGGAGGGAATGGGGCGTCGACGCCACCGGCGACGGCGTGGCCGACCCGTACAACCCGGTCGACGCGATCTTCACCGCCGCCCGCTACCTCCACGCCGCGGGCGCGTCCACCAACCTGTCCCAGGCGATCTTCGCCTACAACCACGCGACCTGGTACGTGCAGTCGGTGCTCCTGCGCGCCAAGCTGATCGGCGGGATCCCGAGCCAGCTGCTCGGCGCGCTGACCGGCCTGGTCGAGGGGTACTTCCCGGTCGCGGCGCCCGCCGAATACGCCGACGACTCGGTCGTCGCGCTGGCCAAGGCCCGCGTCAAGAAGGCCAACGCGGCGATCGCGATCGGCTCCACGCCCGGCACGCAGGGGACCTCGATCTTCGCGCGCACCGGGTCGCCGGTGATCGCCGTCAACGACGGCAAGATCCTCAAGGTGGGCTCGAGCGCTCGGCTGGGCAACTACATCGAGCTCCAGGACGCGACCGGCAACATCTACACCTACGCTCACCTCGGGTCGATCCCGAAGCTGTACCCGGTGCCCAAGCCGGTCAAGCTGACGGCGGCCGACATCGCCCAGGAGCTGTCGGCGCCGAAGGTCAGGGCCCCGACCGCGCCGGCGTCGGCGGGCTCGCAGACGGCGAGCGCCGCCGGCACGACCGCGACGACCTCGGCGACGCCGATCAGCGTGCACGTGGCCAAGCCGGCGCCCGCGCCGGCGCCGACGATCGCGGCGCCGCTGGTCAAGGAGCGGTTGTTCGCGTATCCGACGCGGCCCGCATCCTATGCCTCGGGCGGCGACCTGCAGCTCACCACCACCGGATCGCAGGTCGCCAGCTTCCGCAACTACTTCTCCGCGACGCTGCACCTGGGCCGCAACCAATACACGCTCAAGCCGCTGCGGCGCGGCGCGATCGTCGTCGCCGGCACGATCCTCGGCCGGATCGGCGGACCGAGCCAGGGCGTCGCGTCGCATCTCTACTTCATGATCCAGCCGGCGGGCAAACACGCCCCGTACATCGACCCCAAGCCGATCCTCGACGGCTGGAAGCTGCTGGAGGCGACCGCCGTCTACCGCGCCGCCGGCGTCGATCCGTTCTTCGGCCCGGGGGCGAAGAACCCGACGGTCGGCCAGGTCCTGCTGATGTCCAAGCAACAGCTGGAGAATCGCGTCCTGTCCGATCCCCGCGTTCAGATCTACACCTGCGGCCGGCGCGACATCGAGGCCGGTCTGATCGATCGCCGGGTGCTGGCGACGATCGAGTTCCTGTCGGCCTCCGGGCTTGACCCCTACGTCTCGGGCCTGGAGTGCGGGCACAGCCTGTCGGGCTCCAACGGGACCGATGCCGCGGGCGCCACCGGCGCCAGCGTCGACATCTCCGAGATCAACGGCATCCCGGTGCTCGGCCACCAGGGCGCGGGGTCGATCACCGACCTCACGATCCGCAGGCTGCTCACCCTCCAGGGCTCGATGCGCCCCGACCAGATCATCAGCACGATGTCCTACAAGGGCCAGACGAACACGATCGCGCTGCCCGACCACCAGAACCGCATCCAGATCGTCTTCACCCCCAACTACGGCGCCAACGGCAAGCTCTCCAATCAGGTCAAGACCATCCTCCAGCCCAACCAGTGGATCCAGCTGATCAACCGGATCAGCCAGATCCCCGAGCCGGTCGTGCCGATCTCCCCCAGCAAGTACGCGATCCGCACCAGCACCGGCTGACGTCGCGGACCGTAGGCCTCGGCGATCCGCCTGCGGTGGCCGGCACTCCATCCTCGCCGCTGTTTCGCTTCGTGCAGGTCGAGCTTCCCTGGCGACTGGGGCCCCCCGACGGGCGCTATCTGCTGCGCGCCGAGGGCGACCCCGAGGGCCCGCCCGCGCACGTCCTCGTGATCGCCACCCTCGGGGCCCCGCAGCGGCGGCGCCTGATCGACCGCCGCCGCGCGCGCGACGTCGCTCCCGGGCCCGAGCCCGAGCCGGTCGCCACCGGCCGCGCGACGATCATCGACGCCGGCCGGCCGCTGGCCGGCGTCGAGCAGGCGCGCGCGTGGCTCGCGGCCGCCGGCGAGGACGACCTGGCCGCCGGGGTCGCGGTGCTCAATCGCGCGCTGCACGCCTTCCGCCTCGCCACCGCCGATCCCGATCAGCACGCCGTGGCACGCCGCCAGGCGATCGCCGCTCGGGTCGGGTTCGGGGCCGGCGAGGAGGTCGCCGACGGCCTCTGGACGAGCGCGCGGGAGCTGGCCGCCCCCGAGCCGCGCCACCGTCGCCGGCGGGTGCTGGAGCCACAGGCCCGGCTCGCGGCGCTGCTGGGCTCGCGGGTTGCGGCGCTCGCCTGTGAGGAGCTCGCGTTGCGCGCCCGCCTCGACCTCGATCACGCGCGCCCGCGCGAGGCGGCGCTCCAGGTGCTGGTCGCGCTCGACGCTGCCGTGGCCGAGCTTGCCGTCGACCCGCACGCCGGCGTCCTCGCCGGCCGGCTGGCCGAGCTCCGGGGGCGGCGCGAGCCGATCGCCGCCGCCGCCCAGTCGGCTCTCGGCGGGACGCTGAGCGCCGAGCAACTGGCGATCGTCGACGGGACGCTGTCGCAGATCGAGGCGGCGCTGCGGGCGCGGGCCGTGGCGGACTCCTGAGTGGGTGCGGCGGGCGTCGATGCCCCCGCCCCGGCCCCGCACTCAGCGGTCGAGGCCGAGGCCGAGGTCGAGGTCGAGGTCGAGGGCCGCCACCACGGCCTCCAGCTCGTCCACGACGTCGCCGTCGCAGCGGACCGCCGCGCGACGGTCCAACGGCGTACGGCCGTGGGTGATGATCGCGATCTGCCCGCCCGCCGCCAGGGTCATCGCCGGCAGCTCGGCGACCGGGTAGACCTCCAGCGAGGAGCCGATGCACAGCATCAGGTCGGCGCCGGCGGCCAGCGACTGCGCGCGGGCGAGGGCGTCGGGCGCCAGGAACTCGCCGAACAGCACGACATCGGGCTTGAGCGCGGCCGAGCACCAGCACCGCGGCACGCCCGCGTCGTCGGCCGCCTGGCGCTCGCGCACCTCGTGGAGCGGGAAGCTCTGGCCGCACTCCGGGCACGATGAGCGGTCGATCGTGCCGTGGACCTCGACGATCGCGCGGCTGCCCGCCAGCCGGTGCAGCCGATCGATGTTCTGGGTGATGACGGCGTCGATCAGCCCGGCATGCTCCAGCTGCGCCAGGGCGGCGTGGGCGCGGTTGGGCCGCTTGTGCTCGAGCGTCTGGAAGCGATCGCCGTAGAAGCGCCAGAAGCGCTCGGGGTCGCGCCGGAAGACGTCGATGTGCGCCACCTCCATCGGATCGACGTCGCTCCACAGCCCGGTTTCCGGGGTGCGGAAGTCCGGGATCCCGGACGGCACCGAGATCCCCGCGCCGGTGAGGGCCACCACCGAGTGCGCCTCGCGGATCAGCTCGGCGACGCGGGCGGCGGCGGTCCGGACGCTGGTCATCGGCCCGCCCACCGCGGCGCGCGCTTGCCCAGGAAGGCGGAGATTCCCTCCTGCGCGTCGGCGGACTGAAAGCAGGCGGCGAACGCCTCCTGCTCGGCAGCCAGGCCGGCGTCGAGGTCGCCGGCGTCCGAGACGCGCTTGATCTGCTGCACCGACCCGGGCGCCTGGCCCGCCAGCTTGCGCGCCCAGGCGAGCGCGACGTCGTGCAGCTCGTGGTCGGGGACGACGCGGTTGACGAGACCGTACTCGTACGCCTCGCCGGCGCCGATCGGCTCGCCGGTCAGGTTGAGCTCCAGCGCGCGCGCCGCGCCAACCAAGCGCGGCAGCCGCTGCGTACCGCCGAAGCCGGGGATGATGCCGAGGTTGATCTCGGGCTGGGCGAAGCTGGCCGACTGGGCGGCGATCCGGATGTCGCAGCCCATCGCGAGCTCGCAGCCACCGCCGTAGGCGAGCGCGTTGACCGCCGCGATCGTGGCGATCGGCGACGTCTCCATCCGCCGCAGCAGCGCGTGCATGTCGCCGACCAGCCGCCGGCCCGCGGCCTCGTCCATGGCGGTGAACGCCTTGATGTCGGCGCCCGCGCAGAACAGCATCGGGTTGGCCGAGGCGACGACGAGCGCCCGGGTCTCGCCGCCGGCGGCGATCGCCTCCCACAGCTCGGCGAGCGCCTGGACGACCTCGGGCGAGATCGAGTTCGCCGGCGGGCGAGCGAGCCAGGCGATCGCCACCGCCCCGCGGGTCTCGAGCGCGACCGGGCGCTCCTCCCAGCCGGCGTCGGGACGCGCGTAGGGGAAGAAGCCCTGACCGCTCTTGACGCCGAGCCGGCCCTGGGCGACGAGGCGGCGCAGGATCATCGGCGGCGCGAAATCGTCGCCCCAGTCCTCGACCGCACGCTCGAGGGCGACGGTCACCTCGTCGAGGCCGGTCTGATCGGCGCTGGCGAGCGGCGGCGTGATCCCCGCCCCGGCCATCATCCCGAAGTCGATCTCGCGCGCGGTGCAGACGCCGTCCTCGAGCACCAGGCACGCCTCGACGAACGCCTTCAGCGTGAACCGGGCGAGCAGGCCGGAGGCGTCAGTCGTGGTGCTCATAGAAGCCCTTTCCGGTCTTGGCGCCGAGGTCGCCGGCGTCGACGAGCTCGCGCAGGCGCCCGTGGACGTGGAAGCGGTCGCCGTAGCAGTCGTGCAGGTGCTCGGCGACATACAGCACGGTGTCGAGCCCGACGACGTCGGCGACGGAGAACGGGCCGGCCTTCGAGGCCCCGGCCTCGGCGATCATCGCGTCGAACTCGGCGATCGGGATCCCGCTCTCCTCCTGTGCACGCCACAGCTCGGAGACCGCGGCGTTGAGGATCCGGTTGACCACGAAGCCCGGCGCCTCGCCGCAGCGGATCGGCATCCGGCGGATCGCCGCCACGAAGTTCATCGCCGCCTGCACGGTCTC
>JBELAG010000076.1:0-18895 GCA_049509055.1 Solirubrobacteraceae bacterium | reverse complement strand
TCGTCGGCCCAGATCGCGCCCGCGTCCTCGATCAGGCTGCGGAACACGCGCTGATCCCCGGCCAGCGCCCCGCTGTGCGCCGCGGCGGCGCGTCCGCCCGCCGCCGAGCGCCCGACCTTGAGCACGACCACCGGGACGGCGGCCTGCGCGCACGCCGCGAGGCCATCGCACAGCCGGGCGCCGCCGTCGTCCTCGAGATACAGCGCGATCGTCCTGACGCCGTCCTGGACGGCGAGGTGCTGGAGGTAGTCCCCGGCCGACAGCACGGCCTGGTTGCCGCTGGCGATCACGGTGTGCAAGCGCAGCCCCCGGCGGGTGGCGAGCGCATTGACGGCGACGTTGCCGCTCTGGGAGATGAGCGCCACCGCGCCCGGCTCGCTGCGCGCCAGCGCATCGCCCCACAGAGCGACCCGGGCGTGGGGCGAGACGATGCCGTTGCTGTTGGGACCGCACACCGCCAACCCGTGGCGTCCGGCGGCGGCGAGCAGATCGCGGTGGTGCCCGGCGCCGGAGGCGACCTCGCCGAAGCCCGCGCTGATCACCACCGCGCCGCCGCAGCCGCGGGCCCCGGCCTGCTCGACGGCCTCGGCGACCCCGGCGGCCGGGATCGCGACCAGGACCGCGTCGACCGCCTCGGGAAGGTCGGCGACGGCGGGCACGCACTCGTACCCGAGGACCTCGCGCCGGCGCGGGTTGACGCCCCACACCCGGCCGCCGAAGCCGACCGTCTGAAGGTTGCGCAGCGCCTCGCAGGCGTAGCTGCCGGCCCGGTCGGTGGCGCCGACGACGGCGACCGACGCCGGGCGCATCAGGCGTCCGAGGTCGAGCGCCGGGTGAGCCGGCTCAGCGGGCTCAGCGCCCCGCCCCGCCACTGCACCGGAATCCGGCGCTGTCAATGGATCGTCGCCTCGACGCCGCGGCGCTCGAGCGCGCGGGCGATGATCAGCCGCTGGATCTCGCTCGTGCCCTCCCAGATCCGGTCGACCCGCAGTTCGCGCAGGAACCGCTCGGCGACGTTGGAGCGCAGGTAGCCGCGCCCGCCGAACGCCTGGACGGCGCGGTCGGCGCAGCGCCCCGCCGCCTCGGAGACGAACAGCTTGACCATCGACGCCTTGGCGTGAATCAGCTTCGGATCGGCGCCGGCGTCGACCATCGCGCACACCTGCAGCGCGAGCAGACGGCCGAGCGTGGCGTCGACGGCGGAGTCGGCGAGCGGGAACGAGATCCCCTGATGGTCGATGATCCGCCGGCCGCCCTGCACGCGCTCCAGCGCCCACGCCGTGCTCTCGTCGAGCAGCCGCCACATCGCGCCCAGGCCGTGGGTGGCGATCCCCAGCCGCTCCTCGGTGAACCAGCGGCGCTGCAGCTCCTCGCCCTCGCCGACGGCGCCGATCAGCGCGTCGCGCCCCACCTCGACATCGGTGAAGCGGATCGTCGGATGGCCGTGGGGATAGTGATGGGTGTAGGGCGGGTCGTCGACGAACGCGACCCCCGGGGCGCCGGGCTCGACGAGCAACAGCGTCGGCAGCCGGTCGGCCCCGTCGACGACGTTGGCCATCACGATCAGCACCCGGGCGACGTCGCCGGAGGTCACGAACCACTTCTCGCCGGTGATCCGCCAGCCGCCGCCGGTGTCGACGGCGGTCGTCGCGATCCCGCCGGGATCGGAGCCCGCCTGCGCCTCGGTGACGGCATAGGCGTCGCCGCCCTCACCCCGCAGCGCCGGAGCGACATAGCGCTCCGCCTGCTCGGGGGTCGCCGCCGACCACACGTTGTAGACGCTGGGCACGTGCCAGTGCAGGCCGTTGGTGACCCGGCCGAACTGCTCGTTGACGAGAAACCACTCCAGCATCGACCAGCCCTGGCCGCCCAGCGCGGGCGCCACGCGGCCACCGTGCAGCCGGGCGGCGATCGCCTCGCGCGCGATCATCGCCACCGTCTCGTCGGGCAGCCGGCCGTGGGCGAGCTCGGTCGCCAGCTCCAGCGGCGCGAGTACGCGCTCCACGAACTCCCGGGCGCGGGACTGCAGCGCGACCTGGTCGTCGGTGAGATCTGACACGGCGGCGGTGGCGATCGGGGTCATCGTGCTCCTTGCAGGGGTCGGGGGCCGGTCAGCGCGTCGAGGCGCGCGCGGTCGCTCGCGGTCAGCCCGGCGCCGGGCCCGGGCAGCGCGAGCAGCAGGTTGTGGTGGTTGGCGATCACCGCGATCGCCCGCCCGCGGGCGCGGGAGAGCGTGTCGAAGCCGTCGCCGCCGGCCTCCGGGTCGCGGCCGATCAGCTCGACGACCTCGTGCAGATAGCCGAGCCACCGGCGCTGGCTGCCGGTGAGCACGAGCCGTTCGATCCGGGCGCGCTCGGCGTCGATTGTCCCGGCCGGCGGCGGGCCGCCCGCCCGCAGCGTCGCCACGGCCTCCGGAAGCTCGCGCTCGGGTTCCGGCGTGACCGACAGCCACGACTCGCGCTTGACCATGGCGGTCAATATATACTGATCACAAAGTCAGGAATAACCCCCCATGGACACCATCATCGCGCCACCCGTGAACGCCGGCTCGGCGCTCGCCCCCCGCCTCTACACCGACCCGACGCTGCTCGACGCCGAGCAGGAGCTGATCTTCGAGCGAACCTGGCAGCTGGCCGGCCACGTGTGCCGGCTGCCGCGCGCCGGCAGCTACATCACCGCGCAGGCGGGCAATCAGCCGGTGCTCGTCGTGCGCGACGAGCACGGCACGCTGCGCGCGTATCGCAACGTCTGCCGCCACCGCGCCTCGCGGCTGCTCAGCGGCGACGGCCAGTGCAAGGCGGCGATCCGCTGTCGCTACCACGGCTGGACCTACCGGCTCGACGGAACCCTGATCGGCGTGCCCGAGGGGCTGGGATTCGGCGACCGCCTCGACAAGCCCTCGCTGCACCTGCTGCCGGTGCGCGTCGAGGAGATGTGCGGCCTGGTGTTCGTCAACCTCGACGCCGACGCGGCGCCGCTGGCCGATCAGGTCGGTGAGCTGCCCCGGCGCCTGGCGCCCTACCGCATCCACGCGCTGCGGTCCTTCGGGCCGTCGGGCGGGACCCAGCCGGCCAACTGGAAGGTGATCGCCGACAACTACCTCGAGGGGTACCACATCCCGATCGCCCATCCCGGGCTGATGCGGATGCTCGATTACAAGCGCTACGCCGTCGACGTCCAGGAGCGTTACGTGTGGTTCGAGGCGCCGCTGCGCGACAAGCCGTCCAGCAACCGGCTGGAGCGCCTGTACGCCCAGCTGGTCACGCCGATGGCCGGGCTGCGCGAGGCCGACCGCTCGGTCTGGCGCTACGCCTACATCTACCCGAATACGACGATCGAGCTGTATCCCGACCAGGTCACCACCTGGCAGCTGCTCCCCGACGGCGTCGCCAGCACGCGCGACGTGTCGGGCTCCTACCGCCCGGCGGCCACCGATCCGCGCACCCGGTTGGTGCAATGGGCCAATCAGCGGCTCAACACGCTCGTCACCGCCGAGGACGTCGACCTCGTCGACAACGTCCAGCAGGGACTGCGGACGCGGGGGTACGCGTGCGGCCCGCTCGGCCCGCGTGAGGCCGGCGTGGCGTGGTTCGCCGACCGGATCCGCGCCGACCTGGCGCCCGCGCTCGCCGGCGGGTGACCGCGATGCGCGCGGCGCGGCGCAGCGCGCGCGAGCGGATCCTGGCGGCCGCGGTCGGCCGGATCGCGCACGAGGGGATCGACGGTGTGCGGATCGCCCGGATCGCGATGGACGCCGGCGTCTCGACCTCGCTCGTGCACTACCACTTCGACAGCCGGGAGGCGCTGCTGGCCGAGGCGCTGGACTACTCCTACGCCCGCGCGGGCAGCGCTCGGATCGAGTCCCCGCCGCCGCCCGGGGCATCGCATGCCGAGCGCCTGGAGCGCATGATCGAGCAGTGCCTGCCCAGCACCCCGGCGCTGTCGGAGGACTGGGTCCTGTGGGTGGAGCTGTGGCTGCGCGCGATCCGCCATCCGGAGCTGCGGCCCGTCGCCGAGGAGCTCTACGCCCGCCTGCACGCGTGGTTCGCCGGTGAGATCGAGGCGGGCATCGCCGCCGGCGAGTTCGACCGCTGCGATCCCCAGGAGGTCGCCGACAGCACGCTCGCGCTGCTCGACGGGTTCGGGGTGCGGACGCTGATCGGGGACTCGACGATCCCGCTGGAGCGCGCTGCCCGGGCGGTGGCCGCCGCGCTCGCCCGTCAGCTCGGGCTCGGCGAGCAGCTCGTCCCCGAGACTCACACCGGCGAGGCCACCCCCAGCGCCGCGCGGGCGGCGCCGCGGCCGGTGCGCACCGCTCCCTCCATGTAGCCGGCGACCCAATGGTCAGAGCCGGCGACGTAGAACGGCGGCTCGTGGGCGCCGTGCAGGGGACCGACGCGGCCCAGGTCGCCCGGCGCCCAGCCGGCGATGTAGCCGCGCGTGAACGGGTCGACGCCCCACGCCCGCTCCAGCACGGCCTGCGGAGCGCGGGCGGGCTCGCCGTAGAGCCGCGCGAGGCCGTCCAGGACGGTCTCGGTGCGCGCCGCGGCGGGCGCGGCGAGATACGCCGACAGGCGCTCAGGCGGGACCAGCAGCGAGAGGACGCCCGCGGCCTGGGGCCAGGTGGAGCCGAACAGCCACTCGGTCTCGGCCAGCCCGTTCTGCCCGGTGGCACGCCAGAACGGCTGCTCGTAGGCGACGACCAGCTTGGCCGCCAGGGCGTGGCGCTGGGAGCGCAGCGAGGCCAGCCGGGCCGGGCTCAGCCCGGTGATCGCCACCGCGCGCAGCGGCCCGGCCGGGATCGTGCAGACGACCGCCTGCGCGCCGACCCGCTCGCCACCGGCCAGCTCCAGCTCGACGCCGCGCCCGCCGTCGACCGCGATCGCGGTCACCACCGCGCCGAGGCGGACGCGCTCGCCGAGCTCGGCGCCGATCCGCAGCGCGACCTCGGCCGAGCCCTCCGCGCAGCGCAGCCCCTCCCACTCGTCGAGGTCATAGAACCCGCGACCGGCCAGCGCCGCCTGCTTGCGCAGCGCGGCCAGCAGCGACGTGCGCTCCGGCCCGTCGCAGGACAGCGACAGCGAGGCCAGCTCGTGACGGCGCGCGACCGCCGGCAGCGCGTCCTGCTCGCGCAGCCACGCTCCGAAGCTGAGCGCGTCGAGGCGGCGCCAGTCCGGGTGGCGCCACGGGTCGTCGGGATCGACGGTCGCGACCAGCCGCGCGAACTCGCGCTCGATCCGCCGCTCGTCGGCGTGCTCGGCGCCGGTCATCCACGGGGCGTGATCGCCGACATGGACGCCGTCGACCAGCCCCCACGTCATCTCCCCCGGCTCGGCGACGTAGCTGGCCTCGATCGTCAGGCCCAGCTCGGCGACGAGCTGCAGGTAGGCGTGGTGGCCACGCCCGACCACCTCGCCGCCCATCTGGACGCTGCGCCCGTCGGGCAGCGTGGCCCGCTCGACGCGGCCGCCGATCCGCTGCCGGGCCTCGAGCACGACGACGTCGGCGCCGCCGCGGACGAGGTCGCGGGCCGCCGCGAGTCCCGCCAGCCCGGCACCCACCACCACGACGTCGGTCACGTTTCTCCTCCTGCCGCTTGACAGCCGCAGGGTCCAGCCGTAGTTTTCTGAACCTCGGGTCAGTATACGTTTGGGAGCGAGCGCGGAGCAGCAGGAGGAGATGAGTCCCCGACCGAAAGTCGATCATCTGCGCAAGCCGCAGATCGTCGCCGCGGCCGCCGAGGTGCTGTATGACCGGGGGCTGTTCGACACCCGGATCGGCGACATCGCGCGCCGCGCCGGCACGAGCTCACCGACGATCCTCTACTACTTCGAGTCCAAGGACCGGCTGCTCGAGGAGGCCGTCGAGTACGCCGACCGGAGCTTCTACGAGCGCCTGTCGGAGGGCCAGGACCGGCTCGAGCGCCCGAGCGACAAGCTCGTGCACCTCGTGCAGGAGACGAGCCTCGGCCCCGGCGGGCTCAACGACTACACGCTGTGGATGGAGATCTGGGTCCGGGCGCGGCGCGACGACGGCGTGCGCAGCTCCTACTTCCAACTCGACCGCCGCCAGCGCGAGCTGATCGCCGGGATCGTCCGGGACGGACAGCGCACCGGTGAGTTCAGCGCCGACGCCGATCCCGACGATTTCGCGCTCGTGCTCAGCGGGCTGCTCGACGGCCTCGGCGTCCAGGTCACCCTCGGCCAGCCCGACGTGACGCCCGAGCGGATGGTCGAGCGCTGCCTGGCGCTGGCCTCACGCGAGCTCGGCTGCGAGCTGCGCCCGACCGAGCCGGTCGACACCCCGACGCGGCGGCGCGCGCTGCCATGACCGCCGACCGCGGCAGCACGCGGCGGACGTTCTTGCGACGCACCGGCGCGGCGGCGGCCGGACTCGGCGTCCCGGGCCTGGTGGCGGCCTGCGGCACGACCGCGCCGTTGCCGCCGCCCGGCGGCGGCTCGGGCTCGGCGACCGAGGCCGGCTACGGTCCCGGCGGATTGCCGCTCGCCCGGCCCGACGTGCCGGTGGCGCTGCCGCTGTACGCCGACAACGCGGCGATCCCGTCGGGCCTGAAGCCGGAGAAGGGCCCGCTGCAGGTCTACAACTGGATCGAGTACATCAACCAGGACGTGATCAACGCGTTTGAGCGCAAGTACCACGTCAGCGTCGACGTCAGCACGTTCACCACGATCGACGAGGCCGTCGCCAAGATCGCCAGTGGCGAGGTCCAGTTCGACGTGTTCGTGCCCGAGCTGGTGTACCTCGAGCGGCTGGCGATCGGCAAGGTGCTGGCGCCGCTCAACCTCGACTACATCCCGAACCTGTACGACAACGTGTGGCCGACCCTGGTCAACCCGTGGTACGACTTCGGCAGCCGCTACACGGTTCCCTACACCGTCTACACCACCGGCATCGGCTGGCGCGCCGACAAGCTCCCGGGCTTCTCGCCGGCCGGCTACGCCAACCCGTGGAGCGCGCTGTGGATCGAGGGGCCGAAGCTGGCGGGCAAGGTGGGCGTCCTCGACGACCAGCACGAGGGCCTGGCGATGGCGCTGCTGCACAACGGCGTGACCGATGTCAACACCGACATTCCGGCGGAGGTCAACGCCGCGGCCAAGTCGCTGGAGCAGCTGGTCTCGGCGGCGAACCTCAAGTTCGACACCAACGAGTACCAGCATCTCGCCGACGGCTCCTCGTGGCTGCATCAGGCGTGGTCGGGCGACATGGCGGCAACGCCGTCCTACGCGCCGCAGGGAACGAAGGCCACGGCGTTCTCCTACTGGTGGCCGGCCGACGGCAGGGGGCCGATCGACAACGACACGCTGGCGATCCTGCGCGGCGCCAAGAACCCGGTGCTGGCGCATCTGTTCCTCAACCACGTGCTCGACGTCGAGCAGGCGTTCTCCAACTACAGCTACATCTTCTACCAGCAACCGCTGAAGGCGATGACCCCCGACGCGGTGGTCACGCGGGGACTGGTGGCGCCCAACCTCCGCAACACGCTGATCTACCCGCAGCAGTTCACCAACGGCTACGTCCAGGGCCCGCTCAGCACCGCCGGAGAGACGCTCTGGGAGAACGCCTGGGCGGCGGTCAAGTCCTCGTGAGCGCCGGCACGATCGACAACCGGTCGACCGGCTACTGGCGCGCCTTCGCGCTGCCCGGGGTCGCCTGGCTGCTGCTGTTCGTCGTCGTCCCGGCCTACGCGATCCTGGCGATCGCGATGGGGCGGGTCAACTTCCTGTTCCAGCCGGTCCCCTACTGGAACCCGGTCGACTGGAACCCCGGTTACCTGTCGAAGGCCTTCTCGGGCTCGCTGCCCGGCGGCGAGTACTGGCCGGCGATCCGCAACACGCTGGTGTTCGTGGCGATCTCGCTCGCCCTGTGCTTCGCGATCGGCTATCCCGTCGCCTACTACGTCGCGCGTCACGCCAAGCGGTCCAAGTCGCTGCTGATCGTGCTGCTGGTGATCCCGTTCTGGGTCAGCTACCTGCTGCGGATGCTCGCCTGGATCGGCCTGCTGTCGCCGGGCGGCTACGTCAACCAGATCCTGTCGGCGCTGGGAATCACGAGCCCGCCCAACTGGCTCAACGGCAACGCCTACTCGGTGATCCTGGCGCTCGTCTACGGCTACATCCCGTACTTCATCCTGCCGGTGTTCGCGGGCCTGGACCGCATCGACCGCAGCCAGATCGAGGCGGCGCGCGATCTCGGGGCGAGCCCGCTGAAGGCCTTCCTGCACGTGACGCTGCCGCTCAGCCGGCCGAGCATCCTCGCCGGCTCGGCGCTCGTCGTGCTACCGATGTTCGGCGACTACTACACCAACGACCTGATCTCGGGGTCGCCCCGCACCAACATGCTCGGCAACGAGATCAACCTGTTCGTCCAGGGCGGCTCGGAGAAGAACCTCGGCGCGTCACTGGTGATCGTGCTGATGGCGATCCTCACCGTCGGCATGGGTTACTACCTGTACCAGACCGCCCGCGACGCGCGGCGGATGGCGTGAGCTCGTGAGCGCGACCGGGGCGGACCTCAGCGCCGCGCGCGACGCGCCCGCCTCGGCGCCGGCGTCCGCGCGCCCGAGGCCGCGCGGGCAGCTGCCGGGCAAGCTGCGCAACCCGTGGGGCGAGCCGCGGTTCCTGGTGCTCACCACCTGGATCTACATCGCGTGGGCGCTCCTCCCGGTCGCGATCGCGATCCTCTTCTCGTTCAACGCCGGGCGCTCGCGCAGCGTCTGGCAGGGCTTCTCGATCCGCTGGTGGTGGGGCGATCCCACCCAGTCGATCTTCCACGACCCGCAGTACACCCAGGCGCTCGTGCACAGCCTGCTGCTGGCCGGCCTCGACATGGCGATCGCCACGCCGCTCGGCGTGATGCTCGCGCTCGGCCTCGCGCGCTGGCGCGGTCGCGGCTCGGGCGTCGCCAACTCGTTGATGCTGATCCCGCTGATCACGCCCGAGATCGTGATGGCGGTGTCGCTGCTGGTGGTGTTCACCCAGCTGTCGATCATCCCCTTCGGCCTGATCAAGCTCGGCACGGGCGCGCAGGTGATCGGCCAGGTCACCTTCTCGCTGTCCTATGTGGTGGTGATCATCCGCAGCCGGCTGGCCTCGATCGGTCGCCACTACGAGGAGGCCGCCCGCGACCTCGGCGCGACCCCCGCGGCCGCGCTGCGCCTCGTGCTGCTGCCGCTGCTGCTGCCGGCGATCCTGGCCAGCATGCTGATCGTGTTCGCGCTGTCGATCGACGACTTCGTCGTGACCCAGTACATGTCGTCGAACTCGGCGACGACGACGATCCCGATGTTCCTGTACTCCAACGCCCGCGGCGGGACGAGCACCCCGGCGCTCAACGCGCTGGCGACGATTCTGGTGTTCACCACGCTGGCCGGAATCGCGATCGCATTCCTCGCCTACACCGTGCTCGGGCGCCGCAGCGCCCAGCCCGGCGACGGCATGTCGGCGCTGCGGGATCTGACCGGAATGGAGGCCTGATGGCCGGTGACGTCGAGCTGCGCAAGCTGGCCAAGCGGTTCGACGATTCGATCGCGGTCGACTCGATCGACGCCACGATCACCGCCGGGGAGTTCTTCTCGCTGCTCGGTCCGTCGGGCTGCGGCAAGACGACGACCCTGCGGATGATCGCCGGCTTCGAGCGCCCGACGTCGGGGGAGATCCTGCTCGACGGCATCGACGTCGCACAGGTCCCGCCCCACAGGCGCAACGTCCACACGGTGTTTCAGAACTACGCGCTGTTCCCCCACCTCGACGTGTTCGACAACGTCGCCTTCGGGCTGCGCCGCCAGAAGGTCGCCAGGGACGAGATCAAGCGCCGGGTGGCGCAGGCGATCGAGCTCGTCGAGCTCGGGGGACTCGGCGCGCGGCGCCCGCAGCAGCTCTCCGGCGGCCAGCAACAGCGCGTCGCGCTCGCCCGGGCGCTCGTGCTGCGCCCCGCGGTGCTGCTGCTCGACGAGCCGCTCGGCGCGCTGGACGCCAAGATCCGCAAGCAGCTGCGGCTCGAGCTCAAGGCGCTGCAGGAGGAGGTCGGCATCACCTTCGTGTTCGTCACCCACGACCAGGAGGAGGCGCTCAGCATGAGCGACCGGGTCGCGGTGATGAGCGCCGGGCGGATCGAGCAGATCGGCTCCCCGGCGGAGGTCTACGAGAGCCCCGCGACCGTGTTCGTCGCCGACTTCCTCGGCGTCTCCAACCTGATGGACGCCGAGCAGATCGAGCCGGGCTCGACGCAGTGCACGGTCGCCGTCGGCGACTTCCGGCTGCGCGCCGGCTGCGGTGACGTCGGCGCCTCCGGGCCGGTCAAGCTCGTCGCCCGGCCGGAGCGAATCGAGCTGCTGGACCACGGCGCCCAGCGGGAGAACTGCCTGCCGGGGATGGTCGAGCGCACCGTCTACGTCGGCGCCACCCTGCAGGTGATGGTCCGCCTGGCCACCGGCGCCGCGCTGCAGGCGTCGGTCACCAACACGGGCGAGGCCGGCGGGTACGCCCAGGGCACGCCGGTGGCGGTGCACGTGCCCGCCGACGCGCTGCGCGTGCTCGGCGGCGATCCCCGGACCGCCGCCTACACTCGGGCCCGGTGAGCGTCGCCGACCTGCTGGAGGGCAAGCGCGTCTGCGTGTGCGGCGGATCGGGAGGGGTCGGCAAGACGACGACCTCGGCGGTGATCGCGCTCGGGATGGCCGCACGCGGCGCGAAGGTGGCGGTGGTGACGATCGACCCGGCGCGGCGCCTGGCCAACGCGCTCGGCCTGCGCGAGCTCGACAACGACCCGCGGCGCGTCGAGCCCGAGCGGCTGGCGGGCGCCGGCATGGCGTTGCAGGGCGAGCTGTGGGCGATGATGCTCGACCCCAAGCGCACGTTCGACGAGCTGATCGACCGGGTCGCGGCCGACCCCGAGCGCGCCCGCGAGATCAAGGACAACCGCGTCTACCGTGAGCTGTCGACCGCCGTCTCGGGCTCCCAGGAGTTCACGGCGGTGGCCAAGCTGTATGAGCTCGAGCGCGACGGCGACTTCGACCTGCTCGTGCTCGACACGCCGCCCTCGCGCAACGCGCTGGACTTCCTCGACGCCCCGGGCCGCCTCACCTCGTTCCTGGAGGGCCGGGCGCTGAAGGCGTTCATCCGCCCGACCGGGTTCGGCATGCGCGTCCTCGGCCGCGGCGCGGCGCCGCTGCTGGCCGCCCTGCGACGGGTCACCGGCGTCGACCTGATCACCGACCTGTCCACGTTCTTCGGCCTGCTCGGGGACATGACCGAGGACTTCAGCCAGCGCGCCGCCGAGGTGGAGCGGATGCTGCGGGCGCCGAGCACCGCGTTCCTGCTGGTCACCTCCGCCCAGCAGGCGGCGATCGAGGAGGCGATCTGGTTCCGGCGCACGCTGGGCGACAGCGGGCTGCCGTTCTCCGGGGTGATCGTCAACCGCGTGCACCACGACGTGCTCGGCGACGCCGAGCCCGAGGACCTGGCGGGCGCGCTGGCCGCCGAGCTCGATCCCGACCTCGCCGCGCGCGTGGCCGCCAACTTCGCCGATTACCACCTGCTCGCCCGGCGCGATCGCCGCAACGTGGCGGCGCTGGAGCGCGAGCTGGGCGAGCGGCCGGTGCTGCTCGTCCCCCGCCTCGACGACGACGTCCATGACGTCGAGGGCCTGCTGCGCGTGCACCGCTACCTGTTCGCCGGCGACGAGGAACGCGAGCGCCTGATCGCCGACGTGATCGCCTGAGGGGCCGCGCCGGCGTTGCGGCTCAGTCCTGCGCCGAGCTCAGTCCGATCGGCTCGGGGGTCGCCCCCGACCACGTCGCCCAGCTCAGGACGATCGGCTGCCAGCGCTCGCGCGCCACCGTCCGGCCGCCGGCGGTCATCGACAGGCGTCCCCGGTGGAGCATCTCCCACACCGCCTGCTCGGCGAGCGCGAGCTGCTCGCTGGCGCGCCACTGGGGATGGGCCGCCGCCGCCAGCGCCATCACGTCCTCGAAGCTGATCGGCTCGACGGCCACCTCCACGATCGCGCCCTTGAGCGCCTCGAGCTCGGGACGCGCGCGGGCGCCGCGCTCGGCCTCGGCGAGCACCGTCGAGGTCACGTCCTGGCAGCGCTTGGTGGCGTTGGCCCAGCCGCGGCCCAGCCCGATCTCGTCGGGCGCCAGCTCGGGCCCCTCCAGGATCTTCAGCCGCGCGCGCTCCGGGGCCCAGCGCCGGTCGTCGTGCTCGATCATCGTCCCTCCGACCCACGGGGCGACGAAGCGCGTGTCCAACTGCCGGCGGTCGAGGTTGAAGACCCGGGCGACGTGGGGGAACTGGCGTAGCTCGAGGTGGTACATCGGTCCGTAGCTTGCCACGACTCACCGGATCGGCGTCGATATCCTGTGTGGGCAGGAGTGGTGAGGCTCACTCCACGAAACCGCGGCGCCCGCTGCCGCCAATGGCCTCTCGATCGGTTCTCGATCCAACCGCAGAGGTGGCCTCGTGGATGACCAGTCGTCAGCATCGATCTCGACCGCCCGCCCGGCCGCGGCGGCTCACCGGCCGCGAGCCCCGGCGGGCGATCGCCGGGCGCTGGCGGCGATCTTCGCCGGCGGCGCGGTCGGCGCGGCGGCCCGCACGTCGCTCACCGAGCTCGCGCCGACCACCCCCGGACAGTGGCCGTGGACGACGTTCGCCGTCAACGTCGTCGGCTGCCTGCTGCTGGGCTACTTCGTCACCCGCCTGCAGGAGCGCCTCCCGGTCACCGCCTACCGGCGCCCGCTGCTCGGCACCGGCGTGTGCGGCGCGCTGACGACGTTCTCGACCTTCGAGCTTGACCTGCTCAAGCTGCTTGACGCCGGCCGGCCGGGGCTCGCGCTGGTGTACGGCGGCGCGAGCCTGTTGGCGGGATTCGGCGGGATCATGTTCGGGACCGCGATCGTCCGCCGCGCGAGGCTGACCTGGTGATCGACGCGCTGCTCGTCGTCGTGTGCGGCGGGATCGGGGCGTGCGCGCGGTTCGTCGTCGACGCGGTGATCCAGTCGCGGCGGCGCTCGGAGTTCCCGGTGGGCACGCTGCTGGTCAACCTCAGCGGCTGCTTCGCGCTCGGCGTGGTGTCCGGCGCGCACGCCTCGCACCGGGTGACGCTGCTGCTGGGGACCGCGACGGTCGGCTCCTACACGACCTTCTCGACGTGGATGCTGGAGACCCACCGCCCGGCGCAGGACGGCGAGCCGGCGATGGCGTGGCGCAACCTGATCGTCGCGCTGCTGGCGGGGCTGGCGAGCGCCGAGCTGGGGCGGCTGGTCGGCGGCCTGTGATGAACGAGGCGGGCGTCAAGCTGACGACGTACTTCGGCGAGCGAGCGCGCGCCGGCGACGCGTTCCTCGCCGACCGGCTCGCCGAGCTGTACTCCCGCCATCAGATCCACACCAGCGTCATGCTGCGCGGCGTCGACGGGTTCGGCGCCAGCCACCATCTCCACACCGACCGCCTGCTGACGCTGTCGGAGAACCTGCCGGCGGTGTCGATCGCGATCGATGCGCGCGAGCGGATCGAGGAGACGGTGCCCGAGGTCCTGGAGCTCGCCGGCGACGGACTGCTCAGCCTCGAGCGTGCCCGGATCGTGAGCGGCGACGGGCTCGGCGCGCCCGGGCTGCCGGCCGACCCGGCTGCGCCGGTCAAGCTGACGCTGTACGGCGGCCGCGGGGTGCGCTCCGGCAGCCAGGCCGGCTACGTGCGGGCGGTGGCGTGCCTGTCGGAGGCCGGCGTGCTCGGCGCGTCGGTCCTGCTGGCGGTCGACGGCACGCTGCACGGCGAGCGCCGGCGGGCGCGCTTCTTCGCCCGTAACGCCGGCGTGCCGCTGATGCTGATCGCGCTCGGAACCTCGGCCAGCATCGGTCGGGCCCTCCCCGAGGTGCTGACCCTGCTGGAGGAGCCGGTGATGACGATCGAGCGGGTGCAGATCGTCAAGTCGGCCGGCGAGCGCCTCGGCGAGCCCGACGCGATCCCCGAGCGCGACGGGTCGGGGCTGCCCAACTGGCAGAAGCTCACGATCCACGTCGAGGACCAGGCGATGCACGACCGCCAGCCGGTCCATGCCGAGCTCGTCGTGCGCCTGCGCGAGGCGGGGGCGGCGGGCGCGACCGTCCTGCGCGGCGTGCGCGGCTTCTATGCCGACCGCGAGCCGTTCGCCGACCGGCTGCTGTCGCTGCGGCGCAACGTGCCGGTATCGGTGATCGTGATCGACTCGGTCGCGGCGATGCGCAGTTGGTGGCCGCTGATCGACGAGGCCACCGGCCGCCACGGCCTCGTCACCAGCGAGCTGGTCCCCGCCTCGCATGGCCTCGGCCACAACGCGCTGACGCTCGCCGACGGTCCGCGGCGTCACCGGCGCTGAGGCGCCGGGCGGGCCCTTAAGCAGAACGAGCGGGCTTGTGACCCGCTCGTGGCTGCAGTCGCGCTCCCCCTGACTACTGACGAGCCCCAGGACTTACGTGTTGTGCCTGGTGGGCAGAACACTCCCGGCCTCAGGAAGGAGACCGAGTAGGGAGCGGCCACCGACCAGCTTACCCGACCGTGCGCGCGCAGCGCCGCCGGTCACAGTCAGCGTCCGGTCGCCGGCGCGGCGGTTGCGGCCTCGGCGAGCAGTTCGTCGGCGACCGCGCACAGGTCGGGATCGAGATGGCCGCAGAGGGCGTCGCGCAGGATCGCGCGCAGGTGCTCGGCGAGCTCGCCGACGAGCCCGTCGGCGCCGGCGCCCGCCCCTGCGACGCCGGTGATCACCGCTCGCTCCAGCGAGATGGCGCGGGCGGTGCGCTCCGCCAGGGCGGCGCGGTCATCGGGACGCGCGCAGATCACCGCGAGCCGCTGGGCGAGACGGCCGCTGGCCGGCCCCTCGGGCTCGAGCAGCGCCCGCAGCGCGAGCAGGTGGTCGGTCAGCGCCTCCAACGCCACCGGCCGCTCGCAGCCCATCTCAAAGCGCGACAGCGCCCAGCCCAGCTCAGGCCCCGGCGGACGGCGCTCGACGAGCCGGCAGAACGCGCGCAGCTCCTCCTCCTGGGCGGCGGGGACGAGCGTCAGCAGCCGCGGGCGCCCGCTGACCCCGAGTGTCACCGCCCGCCAGCTGCCGGCCTCCGTGCGCGCCCAGGCGAGCGGCCCGATCGCGTACCCGCCACGCTCGAACAGCCGCAGCGCCGTGAGGATCCGGCGAAAGCGCGCCCGCGCGATCGAGACCGGCGAGCGGTCGGTCAGGGTCTGGTCGATCGCCAGCATCGCCAGCACGTTGGGCTCCTCGCCGTCGCCCCAGACCGCCTCGTTGGGAGCGTCGGCCAGCGCATCGCCGCGGATCAGCGACAGCCCGTCGCCGAGCACCAGCTCGGTGGTGCCGGGATCGAGCGCGACGCCCAGCACCGGGGCGACGACCGTCGCCGTGCAATGGCCCTCGTACAGCGCGCGCTCGAGATCGCCGTACGCCGCCTCGAAGTGCGCGGGCTCGAAACCGAAGCCGCTGCGGTCGATGAACACGCACTCCAGGAACATGGCCGCGGTCGCCCGGCAGCGGCCGCGCTCGTCGGCGGGGACCTTCACCTCCCCGTGCTCGCTGAGGTAGACGTCGAGCGCCTCGCAGTCGGCCAGCGCCCGCGTCAGCGGCTCATAGCTCGGCAGGGCGGCGAGCGCGTCGAGCCGCGAGCGGATGAACTCGCCGGTCAGCGGCCGGTAGCAGTACAGCGGCGAGCGCCCGCCGCGTTCCTCGACCAGCTCGAACGGCATCTCCGCCCCGGCCGCCGTGTCGGACGCGAGCCGGCCCGCGGCGTCCACGGTGAACGACTCCAGCAGGCGGTGCAGAGCGGGATTGCGCACGACCGCCGTTTCTGCGCGCGGCGGGGCGATCCTGCGGGCGCAGCGGAACCTGCAGCCCTACGGTCCGCCGCGCTCGATCTCCGCGACGTGGGCGACGTTGCGGACATCACCCTCCTCGTCGCTCGGCTCCCCCGCCAGCCATGCGTCGAGGATCTCGGCCAGCTGGGCCTCCGACGTCGTGCGGAGGCTGAGCGCGAGGACGTTGGCGTCGTTCCAGCGCCGCGCGCCGGCCGCCGTCGGGGCATCGGCGCACAGCGCGGCGCGGATGCCGGGCAGTTTGTTGGCGGCGATCGATGCGCCGGTCCCGGTCCAGCACGCCACGATCGCCTGGTCGGCGGCGCCGTCGATCACATCGCGGGCGGCGCGCTCGCTGGCCCACGCCCAGTCCGAGGGCTCGCCGGGGACGTAGGCGCCGTGCAGCACGGGCTCATGCCCCCGGGCGCTCAGCGCCCCCGGCAGCACGGCGGCGACGCCGGTCAGCTCGTCGGCGGCGAGCGCGATCCGCACTCAGGCTGCGGCCGCGGCGGGCTCGCCCTCGCGGGCGAAGTCGTCCGAACAGTCGGCGCCGAGCCACTCGCGCCCGTAGGTCCGCATGTCCTCGATCAGCGGGGCGAGCGCCCGGCCCTTCTCCGTCAGGACGTACTCGACGCGCGGCGGAACCTCGGGAAACGTCTGGCGTTCGACGATTCCCTCCTCTTCGAGCGCGCGCAGCCGCAGCGACAGGGTTCGGGGACTGATGCCGGCCAGCGACCGCTCCAGCTCACAGAACCGCGACCGTCCCTCGGCCAGATCCCGGATCACCAGCAGCGTCCACTTCCCGCACACGATCGCCGCCGTTCGGCAGACGGGGCAGGTATCACGATCGCGCATCCTCATGCAGAGTTTAGCGCAATGCTTCACGAAGTGAAGCGGGGCGAGCAAGGCCCCGTCCGCCACCGGTGGGCGGTGGTGGCGGGCGGGGCGGCTGCCGATTTCCTCGCGCCTACTGGATCGTGTAGCCGTAGGGGATCGCCGCGACCTGCTGGGCCTCGGGATTGGGGATGCGGCCGAGCACGGTGCTGCTGAGGTCGTCGATGTACAACGTGCCGGTCACCGCGGTCCCCGAGGGGCCGGCGGGGGTGACCGTCACCGGGATCGTGGCCGTCTGACCCGGATCCACGGTCACCGGCGCGACCGTGCCGAGCACCGACGGGTCGACGGCGGCCAGCTCGAGGTCGCCGGTCCCCGAGGTGACGGCGGGGTCGAACGGCGCCGCGGTCACCGCCGCACTCGTGGTGACGGTCTCGGTCGGGGCGCCGGATGCGCCGAACGCCCCCCATTCCTCGGGCGCGAGCTCCCACGTCCCCGAGGCGATCGGATTGGCCGCCCACGACGCCGTGGCGGTCTGCCCGAAGCTCGAGCCGATGTCCGGATCGCCCTGCAGCCAGTTGGAGTCGAACTGGATCGGCTGCGGACCGCTCGTGGTGGCCGACTCGGTCAGCTGGCTGGTCTCGGTCGGAACCCAGTAGAAGGGCGCCTCCTCGGTGCCCGTCAGCGGCTCGGTGACCGTCGCGGTGGTGAGCGAGGCGAGCGTGAGCTGCGCCGTTCCCGGGGACCGCGCGTCGATGAAGAACGACTCGGGCGCGCTGCCGGTGTTCTTGACCGTCACGTCGTAGGTGCTGGGGGTGCCCGCCGCCAGCTGCGTCGACGGCGAATCGGGCAGGCCGCCGCCGTCGGCCGGCACCGCGGCCTGGCTCGTGTCGATCGTGAACGGCTCCGCCAGCTGCTGTCCGGAGGCGGTCGGCCCGTACTCCACGACCAGCGTCCAGGTGCCGCTCTGCGGCGCGAGGACATGAACCTGCGCACCCTGCACGTAGGTGAAGGCGCTGGACCCGACCGCGATGCTGTTGGTCCCGTAGCCCTGGGCCTCGCCGGCCGGATCGACAAGATAGGCGTCGAACGGGTAGTTGGGGTTGTTGGCCAGGGTCACCACCGCGTTGAGCTCGGGTGAGCCCGCGGGGACGTTGAGCTGGTAGTAGAACGTCTGACCACTGACGATGCCCCGGCCGTTTCCGCCGGTCGTGACGCCGGTGAACGAGCTGGTCCCGCTCGGGATCAGGCTGCGCAGCGTGACCGGAATCGTCGTCGTCTGGGTCGGCGCCAGGCCACCGCGGGTGGCGCCGACGACGATCGCCCCGGCGCTGTCGCCGGGGGCGGCCGGCGTCGCGACGGCCATGTTGACCGCGACCGACTGTCCGGGGGCGAGCGTCGCCGACGACGGGCTCACCGTGCCGAACGTCGTGTAGCGCGCGACGCTGGCCCCGAAGTAGACCGGGCCGGTGGTGCCGCCGCCGGCGGTGTCACGGCTGTAGATGTACGCCGTCCACGTCCCGGCGGCGGGATCGGTGACCTGGGAGTTGCCGTAGTTGCCGGTGCCCTGTGGCAGGTCATAGGACGCCAGCTTGCCGTTGGGGTCGACGAGCGTCAGCCGCACCCGGGACGCCAGCGACCCGTAGGCCGCGTTCTGGTAGGCGAGCGAGACGCTGAGCCGGTTCTCGCCGTAGGGGACGGTGAACGTCACCGGCTCGACGTTGTCGGTGTAACCCTGCCAGTCGGAAACGTGCTGGCTGTCGGCGTCGCTGAGTGTGACCGTCGCCCGCTTGACCGGCACCTCGGCGCCGATCGCCCGCGTGGTGAGTGACAGATGCTCGGTGGCGCCGCTCTCGTTGGTGAGCGTGTCGGTGAACGACTCGGGCGTTGCGGGCGCGTCGACGGCGTTGAGCTGCGTCGAGCTGTCGGCCAGCTCGTCGTCGCTCGGCAGGAACGCCGACGAGGTGGAGGTGCCGTAGCGCTCAGCCGCGAGCGCTGCCTTGTAGGCGTCGAGCAGGCCGGTGCCCTGCTGGTCGGCCGGCGCTCCGAGGTCGTCGGTGTTGGAGACGATCAGCTGCTTGACCAGCGCCGGGCTGGGCGACGCGCCGCGGTGGCCGATCCGGTAGGCCTGGATGACGAGCGCCGCCACGCCGGCGGTCAGCGGCGCTGACTCGCTCGTGCCGCCGGTCGCCTCCACCGGTGACGGG
>JBELAG010000075.1:0-21842 GCA_049509055.1 Solirubrobacteraceae bacterium | reverse complement strand
AGCGCGGGGACGGTGAGCGCCAGATACAGCGGCAGCCGGCCCATGAACTCGTTGACCCCGCAGCCCCTCGGGTCCAGCCCGTAGCCGGCCCGCAGCTCGTCGAGGCGGGCGCGCAGCCCGCGCGCCGCCAGGTCGGTGACCCGGGTGACGACCGCCGCGATCGCCCGGCCGCGCGCGTCGCGGGCCGGGGCCAGCCCCGAGCCCGGGGGCGGGGCGTCGGGCCCGGGGATCAGCGCGCCGATCAGCGGCGAGGCCAGGGCGACCGGGATCGGCACGCTCTCGCACAGGATCAGGCTCGGCGCCCACATCGACGCGTCGGTCACGATCACGTCGGGCGCCCAGGCGTCGATGATCTCGCGCAGGTCGCTCACCTGTCCGGGGATCGTCTCCACCAGCCACTGTCGGAAGGCGTCGCGCTCGACCCGCATCGACCGCTTGCGCCCACCGGCCGCGCGCTCGGCCTCGCGAACCTCGCGCCAGGCATGCTGCACCCGCTGGAACTCGAAGACTCCGATGTCCTGGCCCTGCACCGTCGCCTGCTGCTCGGGGCCCGTGTAGAACGCGACCTCGTGTCCGCGCCGGCGCAGCTCGAGCGCGATGCTGAGCTGCGGGAAGACGTGCCCCTCAAACGGCCAGCAGGCGAACAGGACGCGCACCGTCATGCAGCGGCCTGCGCGGCGTTGACGTGTGCGCGGACCGCGAGGTGATAGGCGAGCGGTCCGGTCGGCAGCAGATCGTCGAGGACGTAGACGAGCAGGTGGATCGGCAGCAGCACCTGGGCCACCCGCGGGGCTCGCATGCCGACGCGGATGATGATCGCGGCGATCGTGACGAACTCCTGCAGGCCCAGGCCGGTGCGCGCGACGCGGTCGACGGTGAACCACGGGCGCAGCTGCTCGGTGAGCTGCGCCACCGTGTAATGGCGGTGCGGCCCTCCGTCGGACTCGGTGGCGGCCTCCAGCGCCGGCAACGACGGCCAGCGCCGGCGCGCGGCGGCATACAGGTTGAGCGCGTCGAGCCGGCGCAGCAGTCCGGCGTGCGGGACGCTGACGACGATCACCCCGTCGGGGCCGAGCACCCGACGAGCCTCGGCCAGCACGCGGTCGGCGTCGGCGATGTGCTCGATCACGTCGAGCATCGTGACGGCGTCGACGCAGTGGTCGGGCACCGGCAGAGCGCCGGCGTCGGAGTCCATGATCGTCACCCACGGAAAGCGACGCCGCGCCATCTCCAGGTGCTCGGGGTCGCGCTCGACGCCGATCACCACCCGGCCCGCCGGTCCGCCGGCGCCGATCGCCGCCGAGCCGTAGCCGAACGCGCAGCCGACATCGAGGACGCGCAGCGCGGTCGGCGGCAGCCAGCGGCGCGCGCGGCCCCAGCGTCCCACGTAGGAGAGCACCCGTGGCCGGGTGGGAGCATCCTGCTCCGCGGCTGCGGTGAACGGGTCCAGCAGGGTCTGCCTGCCGTTGGTCGAGTCGATCACGGTCATCCGATGCCTCCTTGAGCTGTGGCCGGTGCGGCGCCGTCGGTGGTGGCCGGGGCGCTGTCCGCGGCCAGTTCTTCCAGCAGCTCGGCGGCCCGTCCCGGGCCGGGAGCCGCGCCGAGCAGTTCGGCGAGCCGCGCGGCCGCCGCACGATAGCGGGGCTGATAGAGCACCTGGCGCACGGCGGTGCGCAGGGTGGCCGGCGTGCACCGCCGCGCGGCGAGCCGGACCCCGGCGCCGGCCTCGGTGACGCGCCGCGCGTTGTCGGGCTTGTCCCACGACGTCGGCACGACGACCAGCGGCACCCCGGCGCCGGCGGCGGCCAGGACCGTCGCCTTGCCGCCGACCGTCACCACGGCCGAGCAGCGCGGCAGCAACTGGTCGTGACGCACCCAGCGCGCGATGTGCACGTTGTCGGCGGTCGCGCGCAAGCCGAGCGACTCCGGATCGCGACCGGCGGTGGTGATCACCAGTTCGACGGGCGCGCCGGCGAGGGCGTCGATCGCGGTGCGCAGCAGGAACGGGTCGCCGGAGGCGAGCGAGCTCTCGGTGACGTGCACCCACGGGCGGCCGGTCGGGATCGCGTCGAGCCATTGCGACTCGCCGGCGTCGTCGGGGTACCAGATGCAGTCGCCGACATAGTGCACCGAGCCGGGCAGGTCGTGGCGGTCGTAGTCGAGCTCGCGGATGTTGCCGACGAGGTAGAGCGGTAGGCGGCCGGTGTGGCGGTTGACCGATTCGGTCAGCGGCGGCAGCGCGTAGCGCGCGCGGACCTCGTCGACGCGCCGGCGCATCGGGCGCGAGCCCAGGTCGATCAGGTCGGTCGCGATCGCCGCGGCGCGTCGGCCCGCCGCGCTGCGCGGTGGGCGCAGGCCGAAGCCGAACACCGGAGCGTCGGGGCCGGGGATCAGCGGGCCCATGAATGTGGAGGACAGCGCGACCGGGATCCGCCGGGTCTCCCACAGCACCACCGTCGGCGCCCACATCGACAGATCGGTGGCGATCACGTCGGGCCGGAAACGATCGAGCACCGGCTCGAGGTCGGCCACCTGGTCGGGGATCGTGTCCACCAGCCACTCGCGCAGCGCGGGCAGGAGCCGGCCGCCCCCGGGCCGGGTCCGCCGGTCGCCGGTGTCGATCGCGTGGACGAGCTCGAACACCCGCCGCTCGTTGACCCGGTCGAAGCCGAACATCTCAAAGCCGGCGCTCTCGATCCGCTCGCGGACCGCTTCGCCGCTGAAGAAGGCGACCTCGTGGCCGCGCTCGCGCAGCGCGATCGCGATCGCGACCTGGGGCAGCAGATGGCCGGTGAACGGCCACAGCGTGATCAGGAAGCGGCGGCTCACGGCGCCGCCCCGGCGGCCGTCTCTGAGCCCGAGGGCGGCGCCGGCACTCCGCCGACCGGACCGCCGGCGCGCTCCAGGCGCCGCAACTGGCCGCCGTAGTAGAGGCGCTCGAACGCGGCCTGGGGCAGATAGCGACGCAACGCGATCACGACCGCGGCGCCTCGCCCGACGACGTAGCGCAGCCGCGGCGCCTCGGCGGTCATCGCAGCGACGATCACCGCGGACACGTGCTCGGGCTTGGTCGGCGAACGCCTGACGATCTTGTCGGCGGCCGCCTCGCTGGCCCAGAACAGGCCGTGATAGGGGCTGGAGGGATCCTCGGCGCCGGCGGCGGTGCCGCGGTGGCGGCCCCAGCGCGTGGTGTTGATCATGCCCGGCTCGACGATCACCGACTGGATCCCGAACGGCGCCACCTCAAGTGCGAGGCCCTCGCCGATCCCCTCCTGGGCGAATTTCGACGCGCAGTAGGTGGTGACGCCGAATCCGGGGACGCGGCCGCCGATCGACGTCACGGTGACGATCCGTCCGCAGCCCGCGGCGCGCATGTGCGGCAGCACCGCCTTGGTCACGGCGATCGTGCCGAGGACGTTGGCCTCGAACACCTCCCGGATCTCGTCGTCGGAGCAGTCCTCGAGGCAGCCGCGCAAGCCGACGCCGCCGTTGTTGACCAGGCCGAACACCTGCCCGGTGTCGGCGACCACCTCGGCGACGGCGCCGGCGATGCTCGCCCGGTCGGTGAGGTCGAGGCGCAGCACGGTCAGCGTGACGCCGCGCCGCGCGGCCTCCTGCTCGAGCTCGGTGCGCTGATCGAGATTGCGCACGGTGGCGAACACCCGGAAGCCCGACTGCGCCAGGGCCAGCGCCGTCTCGCGGCCGAGGCCGGTGCCGCTGCCGGTGACGATCACCGTGTCGCCCGCGCGACCCGGCCGGCCCTGGTTGACGGCGCGCATCATGGCGTGCCGTTCGGCGACGGCGGCGAGCCGAGCAGTCGGGCGGCGATCTCCCGGGAGACGACCTCGGGCTGCTCCAGCGGGCCGAAGTGACCCCATTCGGTCTGCGGCAGCAGGACCGGATGAGGGTCGGGCAGATGGGTGTTGAGGTACTCGAAGGTGTCCAGGAAGGCCGAGTGCTCGGCGTACATCAGCACCACGGAAGTGTGCAACGACGGGATCCGGTCCAGCGACAGCGTGCCGATCTTGCGGTAGTCCTCGGGCAGCGAGGTGTCGTCGAGCAGCCGCAGCATCGGCTTGGGGTTGCGAGGCAGACCCTTGAGCGGTCCCCATTGCTTGGGCAGATCGACGGTCGCGCGGATCATGTAGCGCAGGTCCGAGCGCCGCTCGGGCGGCACCGGATGGCCGGCCTGGGCGAGCGCGTCGGCCCAGTAGGACCAGCCGACCCAATCGTCGGACCGGCGCTCGGCCTCCAGCGCCGGCAGCGCCGACTCGATCGCGATCACCTCCCGCGCGCGCTCGGGGTGCGCCGCGGCGAAGTACAGCGCGATGTCGGCGCCGTAGCTGTGGCCGACGAGCACCGGCCGTTCGATCTCCAGCGCATCGAGCAGGTCCAGCAGGTCGCCGGCCATGTCGTCCGGGCTGTAGCCGGTCGGCGGCACGTCGGTGTAGCCGTGGCCGCGCAGGTCGTAGGTGAGGATCCGGAAGTCGTCGGCGAGGGCGGGAACCATCTGCAGATGCCAGGCGGCGAGGTTGCCGGTGATCCCGTGGATCATCACGAGATCCGGTCCCTCGCCGACCTGTTGGTAGTGCATCCGCAGGCCGCTCGCGACGACGATCTTCGGCACGTCAGCGCTCCGTCGCGGTCGTCATTCGACATACCCGAGCGCGCGCAGGCGCTCCATCACCGCGGCCTGCTCCTCGGGCTCGAGCTCCATCCCGGCCGACGCCATCGTGACCGCCGCCGGCGGTTCGCCCGCTTCGACGGTCCGCGGCGGCCGGCGCCTGAGCTCCTCGGGCTCGAAGATCTCGGTCGGCAGGCGGCCGGCCATGTCGTCGGGGATCGCGAGCCCGAGGCGGTGCAGCACGAGCGGAGCGACGTCGACGATCGACAGCTCCTGCGCGCGCGCCCCCTCCCGGATGCCGGGGCCGGCGGCGAGGAACATGCCCTCCGAGCGGTGATGGCCGCGCACCTGCTCGCGACGCGCGACGATCGTGTCCGACGGCAGGATCGAGATCGTCCCGCCGTCGGCGAGCACGATCGACAGGTCGGGGCCGAGTCCCTCGAACGGTCCGACGAACGCCTGCTCGCGCGTCCACACCTCGGCGATCAGCTGCTCGCCGGTGATCGGGTGGCGCAGCTCCATCAGCGCGGCGGCGAGATCGACGGTGATCCGCGCGCGGACGTCCTCGGGCAGCGGCGCGTCGGAGCCCGGCACCCGCTCGACGATGTTGATGCCCTGGCTGGAGGGCGTGGCGGCGTAGGCCAGGGTCTTGGTCCAGTCCAGGGCGTGGACGTGCCGGGTCATCTCGGCGAAGCCGACGTCGGTGGCCGAGCGGTTGCGGGCGACATCCTCGGGGTCGGCCCAGGTGAGGTAGCCCTCGCGCTCCAGCCACGAGTTGACGTGGAAGACGTCGCGCGTCGGGCCGAAGCCGTGATCGGAGGCGAGGATCACCGTCGCCTCCTCGCCGGCGCGCTCCACGATCTCCTTGATCAGCCCGTCGAGCGAGCGGAAGTAGCGCTCGCACCGCTCGATCATCGCCTGCTCCCACTCGGTGGGGTGCTCGGGGCGCGACGCGGGGTCGATGAAGCGCCAGCAGAGATGCTGGAGCTTGTCGACGCCGTCGAACATGATCGCGGTCAGATCGGCGGGCGCGTCGGCCATCAGGTACGCCAGCACCTGACTCCAGCGGCGCTCGCGGCGGATGTGCAGCTCCACCCATTCGGCGTACTCGTCCTCGGGGCAGCCGTCGATCGCCTTGACCTCCATCTCCATGTCGAGCATCTCCCGAGGCTCGAAGTCCGGCAGCTCCTTGAGTCGCTGGAACAGTCCGGGCGGATGGCAGCCGAGGCGCAGCTGGCGCCAGGGCATCATCCCGCCGGGAACGACCGAGCCCTCCACGGCCGGCGCGGGGAACATCAGCGGGAAGTTCAGCGAGGTGATCTTCAGCCCCTGATCGGAGGCCAGGCTCCAGATCGTCGCGCTGCGGACGTCCTGGGAGCTGGCGTAGGAGAAGTAGACGCTGCCGGGCTCCTCCTTCTGGAAGAAGTCGAAGATCCCGTGCTGGCCGGGATGCTTGCCGGTGACCAGGCTCGTCCACGCCGGCGGGGTGAGCGCCGGGACGACCGAGCGCAGCGGCGCGCGCGTGCCCCGTGCCATCAGCTCGCCGAGGAACGGCATCACTCCCCGCTCGATGTAGGGGTCGAGCACCGAGAAGGTCGCCCCGTCGAGACCGATGAGGAGCGTCGGATGCGTTGATTCCATTCTCACGCCTCCTGGTGGATGGGGTTGCGGTGACGGCTGACGAAGTCGACGAGCTCGCCGACGGTGACGTCGCGGTCGTCGACCGGGCGCTGTCCGATGTCGTCGAAGAAGGCGGGGAACGGGAGCTTGCCGTAGAGCTGCTGGATCATCGTCGAGAGCACGACGATCTCCAGCGACTCGAGGCCGAGGTCGGCGACGAAGCGCGTCCCGGCGACGATCTCGCCGTCGTATTCCCAGTCGCCCTTGAGCTCTTCGAGCAGCTCCTGGACGCCGGCCAGCACCTGTGGGTCGAGCTCGGTCATGAGCGGCGCACTCCTTCGGTCGAGAGGATCGTGACGAGGTTCATGAGGCGAGCACTCCCTGTTCGAACAGTGTTGTGGCGACGATCAGATCGTCGTCGCGGTGGGTCTGGACGTACAGCCGACGCCCGGGTACGTCCACGGCCGCCCGCTGGCCGGCGATGTCGAGCTCCGACACCACCGGGCGGGCGAGCCCGCCGCCGAGGCCGTGGCCGGTGGCCTTGCCGGCCGCCTCCTTGGCACACCAGCAGCGCAGCAGCCATTCATCCTCGTCCGCCGGGGCGGCCGCCGCCAGCAACGCGCGCTCGCCGGCGTCGAGCGCCGCCTCGGCGAACCCGGCGGGCCGCCGTCGCAGCTGCTCCATGTCGATGCCGATCCCCGCGGTTGCGCCGGGTTCGACGAGCGCGCACAGCGCCGCGGCGCGCCCGCGGGTGTGGACGAGCGACACGATCGCCTCGACGTCGAGCGCGACCGGCAGGTGGACCCGCGGGCAGCCGAGGTCGTCGGGCAGGATCTCGATGTCGGCGGGGAGCAGGTCGATCCCGCGGTGGACGCGCAGCAGCTCGGCGACGGCCTCCTTGGCTGCGGTCCGGGCGGCCAGCCACTCCAGCCGGCGGCTCTCCGGAGAGGTGAGCGAGGCCAGCAGCGCGCGCTCCCGACGCCCGAGCACCCGCGACGCCCATACGCCCGTCCACAGCCCGGCATCGGCGCCGAGCCGGGCGTCCATCCGCCGGCAGGCCACCGGGCGCCCACGGCCCGCGGCCAGCGGCCACGGATCCGACAGCGCGGTGAGCCGCGAGGGCAGGGTCAGCGGCCGGAAGCGATCGGGCACGTCGAAGCGCTTGTCCTCCCAGCCGCGCAGGCGTATCCAGCAGCGGCCGTCGGGGTCGAGCACCTCGATGTCGGAGGTCATCAGCTGGTCGCCGATCAGAGCGATCGACGCGGTGCAGGCCAGCAGCTCGCCGGCGGGCCGCAGCGGGCCGTAGACGTCGAGCGCGGCGAGGCGGAACGGGAACACGACGCGGGCGCGGTCCAGGCAGTCCGCCGCCCAGAAGCCGATCACCTGGCCGGCGGCGTCGAGCACGACCGGGTCGAGCACGAAGTCCGGCGCCGGGGTGCTCGCCAGCAGCCCGGCGCGCGGGAGCGTCGCCAGCCGCGCGGCCGCGCTTCCCGGGGCGACGACGTCGACGGCGTGGACGCCCTGCCACAGCGGCTGGTGGAACATCGCCTCGCCGTACAGTTGACCGGGCGCCCAGCGCGACGGGCGCCCGCCGTCGTGGCGCAGCGCGGTCGCCGCCGGCGCGGGCTCGTAGCCGTCGGCGAGCAGGACGACCGCCTCCACCACCGGGCCGGGCGTGGCGCCCTCGCCGAGCTCGCGCAGCTCGGTGCGCACCGCCCGCCGGCCCTCCTGGTCGGGCAGCCGGTGGGCGCTGACCTGCAGCGTCAGGGGATGATCGGGCAGCGCCAGCCAGCGATGGGCGCGGACCTCGCGCATGCCGCAGACGACCTGTTCGGCAAGCAGGCACGCTGCCGCCTCGGCGAGGATCTCGACGCTCATCGCCATCGGCATCACCGCCAGCGCGGTGAGCTCGGGGTCGGCGTGCGACACCTCCTGGCCGAGCGTGTGATCGAGGATGTAGCGATCCTCGGCGGGGTCGAGCAGCCGCTGGGCGACCAGCTCGGACTCGGGCTCCCAGGCGACGATCGACCCGATCAGCGGCCGTCCGGCCGGCGCGCCGACGACGGGGGCGCCGGCGCCGAGGTAGGCCTGCATGATCTCGCCGCTGGTCGCCAGGAACCGATCCATCGTCTCCAGGTGCCCGTCAATCGCCGCCGCGGCCTCGTCGTCGGCCACGAGCGCGACGAGCGGGAGCGGGCCGACGGGCGCGAGCGGCGGAGCGGGTGCGAGTGGCGGGGCGGGTGGGAGCAGCGGGGCGAGTGCGAGCGGCGGGGCGGGTGCGAGCGGCGGGGCGACCGCGGCGTGGCCGTTAGTGGTTGCATTCGGGGATCGGGGTGCGGACACCGGCGCGGCGGGCGCCGCGCGGTGGCCGTCGCTCGGCGGCGAGGCGCCCGCGCCCGCGCCTAGGCCCGTGCCGGCGCTCGCGCGGACGCGCTCCAGCGCCTCGTCGGAGAGCCGCAGCATCGGCCAGCTGGTCGACAGCGCGATCGGCCCGGGCCCGGCGCTGGCGGCGGGCGGCGCCGCCAGGCGCCAGTCGACCGACTGCGCCGGACGGTGCTCGAACAGGTAGTCGACGTGGAGGTCGACGTCGTGGGCGGCCAGGCTGGCCACCACGTGGTTGAGCTGCGTGATTCCCGAGCGCCGCATCGCGTCGCCCGCGACCGCGCAGAACGAGCGGCCGCGCAGGATGTCCTGGATGAAGGCGGTCAGGTTCCCGCGCGGGCCGACTTCGACGAACACACGCGCGCCGTCGTCGTGCAGCGCCTCGATCGTCTCGCGGAACCGCACCGGGCTCGTCCAGTGCTCGACCAGCAGCTCGCGGATCTCGCCGGCGTCGGTCGGATACGGCCCGACCGTCGTGCACGACCACAGGCCGGCCGGGGTGGACTGGACCGGCAGCCGACCGAACAGCGTCCGCAGGTCGTCGGTGAACGGCGTGAACAGCGGGGTGTGCACGGCGCGGTCGTAGGGCAGCACCTCGCACATCAGACCCTCGGCGGCGGCGATCTGCCTGGCCCGGGCGGCGGCCTCGCGCTCGCCGACGACGACCACCTGGTGGGGGCAGTTGTCCATCGCCACATAGAGCTCGCCTCCGGCCTGGTCGGCGATCCGCTGCGCCTGCTCGGCGTCGGTGCCCATCGCCAGCAGCGTCGCCGCCGGCACGTCGTCGCGCGCCCGGGCGCTGTCGTAGGAGTCGTGCAGGCCGAGGCAGAAGGTGGCCAGGCGCTCATCGGTCTCGACGTCGACCACCCCGGCGGCCATCGCCGCGGAATGCTCGCCGGAGCTGTGGCCGACGATCGCGTCGACGCGCCCCACCAGCCGGCTGACGACGGCGTGGACGGCGGCGTTGGCGGTGAGCACCGACTCGACCGCGATGTCGAGCTTCATCAGCCGCCCGTCGTTGTGGCGGCGCTCGGCCTCGGAGAACGGCGGCCGCGGGAACACCCAGTCGCTGAGCAGATGACCGCGGGGATGGCCGGTGTAGATGCGATCGATCCGGTCGAAGACCTCACGCGCGTCGGCGAACTCGCGCACGAGGTCAGACAGCATGTTCGGGTACTGGGCGCCCTCGCCCGGGAAGACGAGGACGACCTTGCCGTCACGGCCGATCGGCTCGGGCTCGTAGTAGATCCCGGTCATCGTCTTGATCCGCTTGGCGCCGTTGGCGCGCAGCTTCTCGATCGCCGTGGCGAGCTTGGTCCGCAGGTCGTCGATCGAGGATGCGACGAACGCCAGGCGCCGCGGCTGCTGCACGCCGCCCAGCTCGTTGGCGAGGGTGAACGCCAGGTCGGTCAGCGACAGCGGCGCGTGGGCCGCCAGGGCGTCGGCGAGTTGCTGCGCGCGATCGGCCAGCGCGGCCGGCGAGTCGGCCTCGAGGATGCAGACCTCCGTCTCCCACGGCGCGCGGTGATCGGTCGTGCGCTCGGTGAGCGGCCGGTGCTCGTCATCGGCGGGCGAGCCGGTGAATTCCTCCAGGACCGCGTGAGCGTTGATCCCGCCGAACCCGAAGGCGTTGACTCCGGCGCGGCGCGGCTCCGGTCCGCCATGGATCCACGGTCGCGTCTCGGTGTTGATGTAGAACGGCGTGCGCTCGAGCTCGAGCTTGGGGTTGGGCTGGTCGCAGTGCAGCGTCGGCGGCAGCACCCGGTGGTGCAGCGCCAGCGCCGCCTTGATCACCCCCGCCACCCCGGCCGCGGGGATCGTGTGGCTGATCATCGACTTGACCGTGCCGAGCGCGGTCGGCGCGAGCTCGCCCTCGCGGTGCCCGAACACCCGGGTGAGCGCCTGCACCTCGGTCACGTCGCCCACCGGGGTGCCGGTGCCGTGGGCCTCGACGAGGCCGATCGTGCGCGGGTCGACGCCGGCTTCGTCATAGGCCCGGCGCAGCGCCAGCTCCTCGCCGTCGATCCGCGGCGCCATCACGCTCATCCCCCGCCCGTCGCTGGACACCCCGACGCCGCGGATCACCGCGTACACCCGGTCGCCGTCGCGCACGGCGTCGGCGACGCGCTTGAGCACGACCATCCCGATCCCCTCGCCCAGCAGCGTTCCGTCGGCGTCCTGGTCGAAGGCCCGCAGCTGCTGGCGTCGCGACAGGGCCCCCAGCCGGCAGAACAGGTTGAGCGTGGCGACCGGCATCCACACCTGCGAGCCGCCGGCGATCGCGAGGTCGCAATCGCCCGACAGCAGGTCGCGCATCGCGTGGCGGACGGCCACCAGCGAGGATGCGCAGGCTGCGTCGACGGTGTAGGCGGGGCCCATCAGATCGAGCCGATTGGCGATCCGCCCGACGATGATGTTGGGGATCAGTCCCGGAACGGTGTCGGGCGCCAGCGGCGGCAGGACATCCTGCAGCTCGGCGCGCAGCTGGTCGAGCTCGGCCTCGGAGTGCTCGGGGTGCAGGCGGCGGATCAGGTCGATCGTCTGGCCGACGACCAGCCCGCGCTGCACGGCGATCGCGTTGCCGCCGTTGAGATAGGTGCCCTTGCCGAGCACGATCCCGGTCCGCGTGCGGATCTCCGGAGGGAGGTCGCTCGCGCCGGCATCGGCCAGCGCGTCGTGGGCGACCTGCAGGGCCAGCCACTGGTCGGGCTCGCCGCCGACCGCGACCGGCGGGATGCCGTGGGGCAGGGGATCGAACGACGCCAGCGATCCCAGGTAGCCGCCGCGCTGGCAGTAGGTCCGGTCGACGTCGGCGAACTCCGGGTCGTAGTAGATGTCGGGATCCCACGACTCCGCCGGCGGCTCCGAGGTCGAGTCGACCTTCTCGAGGATGTTGCGCCAGTAGGCGCTCACGTCGGGCGCGCCCGGGAACAGGCAGGCCATGCCCGTGATCGCGACCCCGTTGTCGGGAGCGCTCATACCGCTGCCTGGCCGCTGCCGGCCAACCGGTTGAGCGCCTTGGTGCCGACGCCGACGACGTTGGTGAGGGTGGCCAGCAGGCGGCCGTCGGATCCGTAGAACCAATGGTCGACATGGCACATCGGCGGGTTGCTCTCGCCGCGGATGCGCATCTCGTGGGCGACGAGCTCGCCGTCGCGCGGCGCGTCGAAGCGGTCATAGCCGCCGATCTCGGCCGGGAGCAGCGTCGCGTCCCACTGCAGTCGCGCCCAGATCACCTGGACCTGCAGGGCGCTGTCGAGCAGGACCGGATCCAGCAGCCAGCGCTGGCCGTCGGTGCCGGTGACGCTCGCCTGCGGCTGCGACGGGCGCAGCAGGGCGGTCGCGCCGCGCGCGTCCATCCCGTGGATCCGCTCGATGCCCTGGAACAGCGGTCCGTGGAACAGCAGCTCGCGGTAGGCCTCGGCGATCGACATCGGGAACGCCGCGAGATCGGGCAGCGCGGCCGGCGCCGGCGGCTGCGGGCGGGCCGTCGGCGCGGCGTCGTCGAGCACCGCCACCGCGCGGTAGTGGGGGCGGGGGGTGTCCAGGCCGGTGATCAGCGTGTCGAGCTGCGCGCCGTCCGCCGCCGGGGTGGCCGAGATCCGCAGGCTGACCTCGTCGTCGTCGGCGACGGTGACGCCGTTGAACAGGCGGATCGCGCGCAGTCCGGCGAACGTGCGCTCCGGCGCGGCGAGCGACGCCATCTCGGCCATCAGCTCCATCGCGACGGCGAACGGCAGCACCGGGCGGCCGTCGACGCGGTGGTCGCCGAGATAGCGGTCGCGGGCGACGCTGAAGCGCCGGACGCCCACGCGGGCGCCGCCCGTCCCGGGCTCGAGCTCGGCGCCGGTGAGCAGCGGCAGCGTGCGGCGCTCCGCACGCGCCGGCGGCGCCGACAGCCCGGTGGCGGCGCCGATCACGACCTCCACCTGGCCCTTGGCGCCGCGGCCGAGCTCCTGCGCCAGCATCCGGCAGCCCGCGTCGGTGTCGATCAGCGCCACCCCGCGCTTGGCGAACTCCTGCTCGAGCGCCGGCGACACCATCCCGGCCGAGCGCCACGGGCCCCAGTTGATCGAGACCACGTGCGCCGGCCAGCGGCGGTCGAGCTCCTGGGCGAGCTTGTTGAGCACCTCGCTGGCGGCCGCGTAATCGGACTGCCCGCGGTTGCCGAACCGGCCCGACACCGAACTGAACATGACCAGGAAGCGCAGGCCTTCAGGGCGCAGTGCCCCGGCCAGCGTCCGGGCCGCGCCGGCCTTGGTCGCCAGCACGCGGGCGACCGACTCCGGGCGCTTGTCGACGATCAGGCGGTCTTCGATCACGCCGGCGCCGTGCACGACGCCGTCGATCCGCCCGTAGCGCTCATAGAGCTGCTCGATCAGCGCGCCGAACGCGTCGGGGTCTGAGGCGTCGCATCGGCGATAGTCGACCGTGGCGCCTGCGGCGCGCAGCGCCTCGAGGTTCTCGCGCAGCTCGCGGCCCTGGAGGATGCGCCGGCAATCGGCCTCCACGAGCGCCGGCTTGAGGTCCTCGCCGGCGTCCCGGCGCGCTTGGATGAGCGCGGCCCGCAGCGCCGCGGTGTCGGTCAGCGCCGCGGTGTGCTCGGGCTCGGCCGCGTCGGGCGTGCGGCCGATCAGCACGAGCGTCGGGCGATGGTCGGTGGCCAGCTGAAGCGCCACGGCCGCGGTGATGCCGCGCGCGCCGCCGGTGAGCACGACGACGCTGTCGGCGTCGATCGCCGGGGCCTCCGGGTGCTCGCGCAGTGAGTCGGCGACCAGCTCCAGCCGGGTGCGCGTGCCGTCGCGGTACCCGACCTCGACCAGCCCGTCGGTCGCCATCAGCTCGCCGAGCAGCTGCTCGGCCGCCGCGTCGCCGGGATCGGCGGGCAGGTCGACGGCCTTGACGCGCACCTCGGGCCACTCCAGCGCGAGCGTCTTCAGAAAGCCGGTGATCGCGCCGTGCTCGGCGGGCCCCTCGCCGCCGTCGACGCCGAACGCGCCGCCGAGCCGGGTGACCCCGAGCACCGCCGCGCCGCCTGACCGCGCGGCGGCCTGGAGGTCGCCGGCCAGCGCGCGGACGAGCGAGAACAGCGTCGTCAGGCCGCCGTAGTCAGCCCCCGCGGGGGCCAGATGCACGAGCGCGCTGATCGCGCCGTGCTCCTCGCGCAGCCGCGCGACGAGCGCCTGCGCGTCGGTCTCGTCGGCGAGCTCGGTCAGTCCCGGCAGCAGCAGTGCCGGCCGTCGAGCGCGGTGCAGGGCGGCCGCCAACGCCGCCCCCAGCCCGGTCTCGTCGTCGACGATCACCACGGCGCCGGCCTGCGCCAGGCCGCCGCTCGTCGTGATCGGGGGAGCGCTGGCTGCGTGCACGACGAACCGGCCGATGCGCTCCGTCTCGGCCGGTCCTTGACTAAAAGGGCGAAGCTCGCCCGCCGGCTGCGGATTGCCGGCCGTCGCCATCCCCTCCTCGATCACCGCCACCACCTCGCGCAGTGTGCGGCTGGCGGTGAGCATCTCCATGTCGATCGAGGCTCGCTGCCGCGCGCCGAGGTCCTGGGTGAACGTCCCGGCGATCTCGACCCGCTTGATCGAGTCGATGCCGAGGTCGCCCTCGAGGTCCCCATCGAGCGACAGCATGTCCGCTGGATAGCCCGTCCGCTCGCTGACGACCTCCAGCAGCTTGGCCTGGATCTCGTCGTGGGAGAGCGTCACGTCGTCGGCGCCGTCGAGCACCTCGGGGACGAGGGCCGGTGCGGCGGGGCCAGGGACGGTGGCGAGGGTTGCCGCCGGCGCGGCGGCCGGCGCGGGTGCCGCGGCGGCGGCCGGCACGATGGCGAGCGCCGGCGGGGTCGGGGCGGGCGGCGCCAGCTGGGCGGGGACCGGAGCCGGGGCCGGCGGCGCCACCGGGGCAGGCGCGCCGATCGCGGGGCGCGCCGGCGCGCCCTGACGCGCCGAGCCCAGGTAGCCCAGCATCACGTCGCGCTGGGTCTCGAGGAAGTGCTGCATCAGTTGCTGGTAGCGCGTCATCACCTCCGCCGCGCGGTCCGGTGCGGCGGCGACGGGAGCCATCACCTGGGGCACGGGGGCCGGGGGGGCGACGGGAGCGGGAGCCGGCGCGTGATGGCCGTCGGGGCGCGCCGGTGGGGCCGGCGGGTGGCCGTCGGCCGGTCGGGGTGCGCTCGCCGGTGGATGGACGGCGGCGAGGGGCACAGGCATCCCCGCGCCGTTTGTGCTGGTCGTGCTCACGTTGCGCTCCTCGGGAGTGGGGTTGATGGTCGTCTTGGTGGGGTGGGGCTGATCGGCCGGCCAGGCGCTGCCGCCGTCGACCAGCCACCGCAGCGCCGGGCCGCGGGCCGGCCGGCCGGCGCCGCCGCGCGGCGCACCGCGCCCGCGGAACAGCCGTTCGGTGTCGAGTGCGACGCCCTCGGTGGCCAGCGCGGCCAGGCAGTGGGTCAGCCCGACGAGCCCGGCGCGGCCGGGCGGGTCGACCGCGACCGCGACGTGCTCCTCGCCGTCGAGGATCTGCGAGACCAGGCCGGTGAGCACCGGTCGCGGTCCCACCTCGACAAAGACGCGCGCGCCGTCGCGGTGCATCGCCCGGATCTGCTCGACGAACTCGACCGGCCGGACGAGATGCTGGGCGAGCACCTCGGCGATCGCCGCGGGCTCGTCGCTGTGGGCACGTGCCGTGGTGTTGGAGTAGACCGGGATGCGCGGCACCGCGATCGCGGTCTGCGCCAGCGCGCCGGCGAACTGATCGCGCGCGCCGGCGACGTGCGGGGAGTGAAAGGCGCAGGCCACCGGCAGCTCGCGGGCGGCAAAGCCGTTCTCCTGACACCACGCCAGCGCCGCTTCGACGCTGGCGCGCGGGCCCGACAGGACCGTCTGGCGAGGCGAGTTGAGATTGGCGGCGACGACCCCGCGGCGGCCGTCGGCGTCGTGCCCGTCACCGTTGGCGCCGGCGCCCCCGTGGCCGTTGAGCACCGGCGCGAGCGCGTCCGGGGCGGCTTCGACCGCGGCCATCGCTCCCGCCTCGCCGGCCGAGGCGTCGCGCATGAACCGCCCGCGCGCCTCTGACAGCGCAAGCAGCTGCTGGTCGTCGAGCCCGCCGGCCGCTCGCAGCGCGACCAGCTCGCCGTAGCTGTGACCGGCGGTCATCTGCGCCCGCACGCCGAGCGCGCCGAGCACCTCGAGATAGGCCAGTTCGGCGGCGCCGAGCGCGGCCTGGGCGACGTGCGTGTCGGTCAGCGCCCGCTGGCGTTCGCGGCGATCCTGCGGCGAGAACGTCGGGGGCGGGAAGATGTAGCGGCTCAGCGGCTTCTCGTAATGGCCGGCCAGCACCCGATCGGCGAGCTCGAAGCGGTCGGCGGCCTCCGGGAAGGCGATCGCCAGCTCGCGCGCCATGTCGACCCGCTGCGAGCCCTGGCCCGGGAACAGGAATGCGAGGCCGCCGTCGGCGGCCAGCGGCTCTGACACCCAGTGGACGCCGTCGGATCCGTGCACGCGGGCGGCGTCGCCGGCCAGCAGCTCGGCCGCCGTCGCGAGCTTGGCGCGCAGGTCCTCGTGCGAGGACACGACCAGGCCCAGTGCCGAGCGCCCCGGCGCGGGCGACCCGGCCGCGCGCGCCAGCGCCTGCGCCAGGACATCGAGCGCCGGCGTCTCGCCGGCCGCCAGCTTGGCGGCCAGGCCGGCGGTCGACGCCGCGATCCCCTCGCGGGAGCCGCGCCACAGCAGCAGCTCCGCCGGCCAGCGATCGACGGTCGTATCGCCGGTGGCCAGATATCCGCCGCCGTACTCCTCGAGCACGATGTGGAAGTCGGTTCCGCCGAAGCCGTACGCGCTGACGCCCGCGCGGCGCGGATGATCGGCGCCGCCGGTGAGCCAGGGGCGCGCCTCGCTGTTGACGTAGATCGGGCTGCCGGGCTCGCTCGCCTTCGGGTTGGGCTCGGTGACGCCGATCGTGGGCGGCAGCACGCGGTGGTGCAGGGCCAGCGACGCCTTGATCAGGCCGGCGACGCCGGCGGTCGCCTTGGTGTGGCCGATCATCGACTTCACCGAGCCGATCGCGCACGTCTCGCTCGGGGTGGAGTGCTCGGTCAGCAGCGCCGACAGCGACTGCACCTCGGCGCCGTCGCCCGCCACCGTGCCGGTGCCGTGGGCCTCGACCAGCCCGACCGTCGATGGCGAGACGCCGGCCTGTTGATAGGCGCGCCGCATCGCGCGCATCTGCCCCTCGGGCCGCGGCGCCGTCAGGCTGCGGTCGCGCCCGTCGCTCGCCGCCCCGACGCCGCGGATCACCGCGTAGATCCGGTCGCCGTCACGCTCGGCGTCCGCCAGGCGCTTGAGCACCACGGTCGCGAAGCCCTCGCTGATCGCGATCCCGTCGGCGGTGGCGTCGAACGGCCGGCAGCGGCCCCGCGGCGACAGCGCGTGCGTCTTGGAGAAGCACAGGAACGAGAACGGGTTCTGGATCGCGTCGACGCCGCCGGCGAGGACCATGTCGCTCGTCCCCATCTGCAGCTCGCGGGTGGCGAGCGCGATCGCCGCCAGCGATGACGCGCAGGCCGCGTCGACGGTGAAGTTGGTGCCGCCGAAGTCCAGGCGGTTGGCGATCCGTCCCGCGGCGACGTTCATCAGCAGGCCCGGGAAGCTGTCCTCGGTCCACTCGGGAAGCAGCCCGAACAGCTCGTCCTGCAGCGCCTGCTCGCGCTCGCCGTCGCCCAGCAGCGAGGGCAGCGCCGAGCGGACGGTGTAGCCGACCGAGAGGTCCGCGCCGCCGCCACCGGCCCCGAGGATCACCGACGTCCGCTCGCGGTCAAACGGCCGCGTCTCATAGCCGGCGTTGCGCAGCGCCGCCTGCGCGGTGATCAGCGCCAGCAGCTGGAACGGCTCGATCGAGGACAGCGACTTGGGCGGCATCCCGAGCGCGAGCGGATCGAACTCCACCGGGTCGATGAACCCTCCCCACCGCGAGTAGACCTTGTCGCGCGCCGCCGGGTCCGGGTCATACATGCGGTGCCAGTCCCAGCGATCGGCGGGGACCTCGCGGATCGCGTCGACCTTGTCGAGGATGTTGGCCCAGAAGGTCTCGACGTCGGGAGCGCCGGGGAGGATCGCCCCGAGGCCGACGATCGCCACGTCGGCGGGGGCCGGCGGTGCCGCCGCGACCGGCTCGGCGACGGTGACCGCCGCCAGCAGCTCGCCGCTGTCGATGCTGACCTCGCGATGCAGCTGCGCCAGCGTCGTCACGTCGTGACGCAGCGAGGCGACCTCGCCGATCATGTACATCCCCTGCTCCCACTGGTGGGCGGGATCGACCGCGACGAGCTTGGGCCCGTTCGCGCCCGCCTCCGGATTGCGGTCGACGCCCTTGGAGGCGATCCGCAGGCGCCCGATGTTGAGCTGCTCCAGCTCGCCTCGCACCTCCTCGGACGCCAGGCCCTCGCCGCGCAGCCGCAGCTTCTCCGACAGGAAGTAGTCGACGAACGGCGACGGCAGACAGCGCGTGGCGTGGCCCGGCCCGCTCTCCAGCAGCACGGTCTCGGTGCAGTCGATCGCCGCCTGCTGGAAGGCGGGGGTGATCGCCCCCGCCTCGGTCGCCTCCTGGCAGAACAGGTACGCGGTGCCGAGCAGCACGCCGGTGCGGACGCCGCGCCGGGCCGCCCCGGCCGCCATCGCGCCGACCATTGCCGCCGAGCGCGCATCGTGGATGCCGCCGGCGAACACGACGTGGCAGTCGCGGTCCCCGGCCGGCAGCTCGGAGAGCAGCACGCGGAGCATCGTCTCCCACAGCGCGAAGCTCGTGCGCGGGCCGACATGGCCGCCGCACTCGCGCCCCTCGAACACGAACCGTCGCGCGCCCTGGGCGAGGTAGAGCTTGAGCAGCCCGGGCGACGGGACGTGGAGATAGGAGCTGATGCCCTCCTGCTCGAGCGCCAGCGCCTGATCGGGACGGCCGCCGGCGATCAGCGCGAACGGCGGGCGGTGCGCCCGCACGACCTCGAGCTGCTCGTCGCGCAGCTCCTTGGGGACGAACAGCGCCAGGACTGGCAGGCCGCCCGCCTCGGCGTCCGCGGCGGCGAACTCGGCGCGATCGGACACCCGGGTCATCGGACCCTGGACGATCGGATAGCGCGTGCCGTGCGACTGCGCGAGCGGCGACCCTTCACCCAGCGGGTTGCCGGCGGCCAGGGCCGCGCAGGCCTCGGCGATCGCCGCCCGCAGGCCGTCGATCACCCCGGCGACGGTGCCGAAGCGCTGTGCCAGATCGGCGGCGAACGACCCGTCCTGGCCGATCGGCAGCAGCCCGCGCCGGCGAGCGCCACCGGCGATCGCGGCCTTGACCGCCGACCGCCACGCGCCGCGCGGATCCTCGCCGGCCATCTCCCGGTCGAGCTCGCGCAGCTGCGCCACCGGCTCGAGCCCGGGCCGGTCATAGACGCGGAAGGGGGCGCTGAGATCAAGTCCCGGAGTGACGGTCTCGCTGCCGTCCATCGAGGCGATCGGCGCGCGCTCGGATTCGGTCAGCGGGCTCTCGCGGGTGAGCAGCAGCTGCGAGTCGAGCACGGCGCCCGCCGCGCCGGCGACGTACGCGGCGGTGACGGTGTGGACCCCGATCCCGCCGTGGGCCCAGACGGGGATCTCGACCGCGTCGATCATCCGCTGCAGCAGGACGAACGAACCCTCCTCACCGATCCAGCCACCGGCCTCGTGGCCCTTGGCGATCACCCCGTCGGCGCCCGCGTGCTGCGCCGCGACCGCGTGCTCGACGTTGGTCGCGACCACCCAGGCCCGCGGTCCCGCGCCGTGCACCGACTCCACCAGACCGGGCAGCTCATCGCCGCGGTCGCCCGCCAGGACGACGGTGTCGAGCCCGTCCAGATCGGCGCTCAGCACGGCGGCCAGCAGCTCCGCGTCGTCCACCAGGACCCCCCAGCGGCCGCGGGCATGCTCCGCGAGGCGCCGGGCAAGCGCCACCGCGAGAGCGTGATCATCGGCGAATCCGAGATCGAGAACACCCAGCGAACCGGCTCTGCTGGCAGCGATCGCCACAGCCGGGTCGTTATGTGCATCCGAGCAGAAAACGACGAAATTGAACATGGCCCCTTCCGGTAGTCGGACTTCGAATGTGGCCAAGGGTGGCGTCGTGGTCAAGGACGTCTGCCCAAAGGTGCAAGCCTCTTTGCCGGACGCGAGTTGATTGCCTAAGCTCAGATTCCGCTTGGCCGGCGGCAGGGGTGTGCGCTCCGCTCGGCCCGCCTGCCCGTACGAAGCGGACCCAATCCATGTCAGCGCTTCCATCCATCGACGGGCGCGAGTCGCCGCCTCCGAGTCTCGCCTACCGGCGGCTCGAGTGGCTGTGCGATCCCGGCAGCCTCGGCCCGCTGGACGCCGGCCCGCAGCCGGCCGGCGTGATCGGCGCCCGCGGTCGCGTCGACGGCCGCCCGATCGTCGCCTACGCCCAGGATCAGAGCGTCGCCGGCGGTTCGGTCGGCGCGGCCGAGAGCGATCTGATCGTCCGCGCGCTGCGCCTGAGCCGCCACGAGGGCATCCCGATCGTCGGGCTGATCGAGTCCGGCGGGGCGCGCTTGCAGGAGGGCGCCGGCGCGCTTGCGGGCTACGGCCGGATCTTCTTCGAGAACGTCGCGCTGTCGGGGCACGCGCCGCAGATCTCCCTGATCACCGGCACGGCCGCGGGCGGGGGCTGCTACTCCCCCGCGCTCACCGACTTCGTCGTCATGAGCGGCGCCGCGAGCATGTTCCTGACAGGCCCCAAGATCGTCCGCCACGCCCTCGGCGAGGAGGTGAGCGCGGCCGAACTCGGAGGGGCAGCGGTCCACCAGCGCAACGGCGTGTGTGATTTCGTGGCGACCGACGACCGGTCGGCGGTCGACCTCGTCCGCGATCTCCTCGGCTACCTCCCGTCCAACGCGCTGCAGCGCTCGCCGGTCCAGGCCGGCGTCCCGCCGGTCCCCGGCGGCCCCGAGGCCGCGCTGCCGGCCGGCAGCCGCAATTACTACGAGGTTCGCGACGTGATCAGCCGCCTCGTCGACGGCGGGCGCTTCCTGGAGGTCTCGCCGCGCTGGGCTCGCAACATGGTGACCGGCCTGGCTCGCCTCGACGGCCATCCGATCGGGGTGATCGCCAACCAGGCGCGCCACCTCGGCGGGATCATCGACGTGGAGGGCTCGCAGAAGGGCGCCAAGTTCGTGCGCACCTGCGACGCCTACGGCCTGCCGATGCTCGTGCTCGTCGACACCCCCGGCTTCATGCCCGGCACCCGTCAGGAGGGGGCCGGGGTGATCCGCCACGGCGCCGAGCTCGTGCGCTCGTTCGCCGCCGCCCGCACGCCGCGCGCGACGGTGATCATGCGCAAGGCGTTCGGCGGGGCATTCATCGCGATGAATTCCAAGGACCTCGGCGCGGACGCCTCGTTCGCCTGGCCCGGGGCCGAGATCGGGGTGATGAGCCCCGGTGCCGCGGTCGAGATCATCCATCGCCGGCAGCTGGAGTCCGCCGACGCGCCGGACGGCACCGCCGAACGGCTCGCCACGCGCTACGCCGAGGAGCACCTGTCGCCCGCCGCCGCCCTCGCCCGAGGCGCGATCGACGCCGTGATCACGCCCGGCGAGACGCGGGCGCGGGTCGCCGAGGCCCTGCTGCCCTCCTCGCGCTCGCGCGACTGGCGCGAGGCCGCGACCGGCTGACAAGGCCGGCCCGCCGCCCTCCCGCGGGTGCCGCTCGCCGCTCGCCGCTCGTTCGCCGCTCGTTCGCCGCTCGCGATTTGCGGCCCGGCGATCCGTGACAGATGGGTCGTCGTCCTGGCGGGCCTCTCCGACGGAGGAAATGACCCTCTGCGGGCCGCTGACGGGGTGGTCTGCGTGGGTTGGCGATCGCGAGCGGTCGGTCTCGGCAGCGGCAGCGTCCTGCCGGGTTATCCGGCGCCGATACGGGAGCGGCTCGGGCGGGGGCGCAGCGATCGCTCGGCTTGGCGCCGCCGGTCGACCGGCAGAACGTGACAAATCCCGTGCGCGGTCTGAGATTTGTCACGGACCGCGCGCTCTACCCGGCAGTTCGTGCCAAATCCGAATCGTCCCGGCGGATTTGTCACGAACTGCGGGTCACCAGCCGACGCGGCAGCCGGCAGCCGGCAACGCCCCTCGCCGACCGCCTGACCGCCTGACCGCCTGACCGCCTGACCGCCTGACCGCCTGACCGCC
>JBELAG010000074.1:0-23447 GCA_049509055.1 Solirubrobacteraceae bacterium | reverse complement strand
CGTGACCCGTACAACCGCGAGCTCTCAGACCTCGTCGGCGAACTCGCCACCCAAAGCGACGAGTTCCGTACCCGCTGGGCCACCCACAACGTCCGCTTCCACAACACCGGCATCAAGCAGTTCCACCATCCCGTCGTCGGCGAGCTCAGCGTCAGCTACAACCGGATGGACCTCGCCGCCGACCCCGGCCTGACGCTCTTCACCTACACCGCCGAGCCCGGCTCCCGCTCCGAGGACGCGCTGAAGCTGCTCGGCAGCTGGGCCGCCACGATCGACACCGCCGAGCCGGCGCGCACCACCAACGAAAGCTAACCCACGGCACGGTCCACGCGATGAGCCGGGTTGTCGTCATCGGCGCGACCGGCCATGTCGGCACCTACCTGGTCCCGCGCCTGCTACGGGCCGGCCACCAGGTCCTGGCGCTCAGCCGCGGCACACGGGACCCCTACCTGCCAGCCCCGGAATGGCGCGGGGTGCGACGGGTCGCGGTCGACCGCGCAGCCGAGGACACGGCCGGAGTGTTCGGCGACCGGATCGCCTCACTCGCCCCCGACACCGTATCGACATGCTCTGCTTCACCCCCGAATCGGCGCAGCAGCTCGTCGACGCGCTCAGACCGACCCGGCCGCTGCTGCTGCACTGCGGCAGCATCTGGGTTCACGGCCCGGCCTCACGGGTCCCTGTCACCGAAGACGAACCCCGGACCGCGTACGGCGAGTACGGAACCGGCAAGGCCGCGATCGAGACGCTGCTGCACCGCGAAACGATCGCCGGCGGAGTACCAAGCGTCGTGCTGCACCCCGGGCACATCACCGGTCCCTGGCCATCCATCACCCCCGCCGGCAACCACGATCCCGACGTCTGGCGGCGGCTGGCCACCAGGGAACCGCTCCCGCTGCCGGACCTCGGGCTCGGCGTGCTTCACCACGTCCACGCCGACGACGTCGCCCAGGCCTTCCAACAGGCGCTCACCCGACCAGCCGCGATCGGATCGAGCTTTCACGTGGCATCAGAACAAGCGATGACGCTGCGCGGGCTTGCCGCAGGCGTGGCCGACGGTTCGGCCGAGAGCCGAACATCGAACTCGTCACCTGGGCGGAATTCGAGCGTCGCGTCGGCGCACAACACGCTGGCATGACCCGCGAGCACGTCACCCGCAGCATCGCCGCGAGCATCGACCGCGCCCGTGAGGTGCTCGGTACCGCCCGCGGTACAACTCACTCGACGCCCTCCACGAGTCACTGCGCTGGCTCGCGACCAACGGCCACGTCCAACTCGACGGGCAGGCCGTCTAACCCAAAAGGCCGGGGCGACCAGCATCGACCACCGAACGGCGGCATGAGCAGGTGGCTAGCCCCGATGAAAATGACGGACCGCCGAATGGACGTGGCGCAAGGCGTTGGCAGTTCAGGCCCTCAGCAGCACCAGTGCAGGGACGCGACCTCGAAATGCGACGCGCCCTTCTTCGTCGCCACTTGCGAGACCGGCGGCCTCGCCGGCTCCCACGGCGCCGCAAGTTAACGGTCGGAAGCCTGATCTCCCGCGGCAGAAGGCGCGCCGGCGGTAGCCGGCTTCCAGCGACCGCCGACCGCCCCTGGGACGGTCGCGGACGCCCGTCGCCCGGATAACGGATGGCTCCGGTCTAGCTCACAGCACCCCGCTACGACCAGCCGCCATCACCTCACGAATCCAACCACTGCCGCTACCGCGCACCACCAGATACCCGTTCCCTGGATCGCCGACCGCGCGCGCTCGGCCGCCGTGCCGAACGCGAACCGCCGGAGAATCGCGGAGCACGCGCAACGAAAGCGCAATGACGAATACGATCCACCGTAGCGATGGGGGTTACGACTGCGGGCAACGACGCATCGATCACGGTCCGACTGATCGGCGGGCCTGCGCTCGAGCGTCGGAGCGAGCGACTGGCGGGCGGCAGCCCCGGCGGCCCTCACGCCAGGGCGGCGTTTGCGCGACTGGCGCTCAAGGCCGGTCAGACGGTGCCGCGGCTGGCGCTCGCCGAAGCGATCTGGACCGAACCGCCGCCATCGTGGAAGGCAGCTCTGCGCAACATCGTCGCCGCAGTCCGCCGTTGGCTGGCGGCGACGGTCGAGGATCCCGCGGCACAGATCCTGTCCGCGGACGATGGCTACTGCCTCGTTCTGCCGCCCGGCTCGGTCATCGACGTCACGACGCTTGAGACGACGGTCGGCGAGGCGGAGGCACTGCGTCGCCGCGGCGCCCACGCGGAGGCGCTGGTCACGGCCGATCGGGCGTTGGCCGGCGTGGGTGCCGAGGTGCTGCCGGGGGTCGGCGGCGACTGGGTCGAAGGGCTGCGACGGTGGATCGACGACGTGCGCCTGCGGGCCGAGCAGGTGATCGGCGCCTGCGCGCTCGCCACCGGCGATGCGAGACGGGCCGAGCGGGCGGCGCGCCAGCTCGTGCGGGCGGAGCCGCTGCGTGAGGACGGTCATCGCCTTCTGATGCTCGCGCTGCGGGACGCGGGCAACGGCGCGGAGGCACTGGTGGCCTATGACCGCTGCCGGCGGACGCTCGCCGATGCGCTGGGCGCGATGCCGTCCCCGGCCACCGAGTCGCTGTTCATGGAGATCCTGGCTCGTGAGCGCGGCGGCGCGGTGATGACATCCGGGGACGAGCGGCCCGCGCCGGCGGCCGGATCGCTGTCGCGGGCCCGGCAAGCCACGTCATTCGTTGGCCGGACGGCGCTGCTGGCACAGCTCGTGAGCGGGGTGCGTGCGGCCCGGGAAGCCGGCCCGATCCTGGTGACGGTGACCGGCGAGGCGGGCCTCGGCAAGACGTGCCTGGCCGCCGAGCTCGCCGGGCGGGTGCGGGGCGAGGGGGTCGCCGTGCTCTACGGCCGCGCCGACGACCGGATCGACATCGCCTATGGGGCGCTGCTCGAGGCGCTGGAGGGTGGCCTGGCGTCCCTCTCGCTGGACGAGATCACCCGAGGACTCGGCGAGCACGCCGGCCTGATGGGTCGGCTACTGCCTACCCTTGACGTCACAGGTGACGGTCGCGGGGCCAGCGGCGTCGGCGAGCTGGACCGGTGGCGGATCGCGCAGGCCTTCATCGCCGCGCTGAAGTTGGTCGCGTCGGACAGCGCCGTCTTGCTGGTGCTCGATGACATTCAGTGGGCCTCGCGCCTCGATCTCGAGGTGGTGGACACGATCGCCGGTGAGAAACGGCTGCCGGTGCTCGTGCTCGTGCTGGTGCGCGACGAGCCGGACGCCCGGACCTCCGGCGTCGACCTACGATGCCCAGGTGCGAGCGTGGTGACGCTGGAGCCGCTCGGGGTCCTCGAGCTGGCCGAGCTGGCACGGGCCGGTGGCCTGGGCTCCGGCGCGGACCTCGACGCCGTCGCGGCGGAGGTCCTGGAGCAGACCGGCGGCAACCCGCTGCTGGCCAGCGAATGGATTCGATCGCGGCAGGACGGCCGCGATGCCGACCGGCCGGTGCGGATCGACGTGCTCGTTCGAGAACGGCTGGCTGTGCTCTCGCCGCAGGCCGAGGAGGTGCTGCGCGTGGCCGCGGTGGCGGGGCTCGAATTCGATCCCCAGGTCGTGGCGGACGCGTGCGAGCTGAGTGAAGACCGCGTCGACGATGCGCTCGCGAAGGCCCGTCGAGCCGGCCTGATCGTGGCGGGGACCCGGCATCCACGCTGGCTCGCGTTTCGTCATGCGCTCGTGCGGTCGGCGCTGCTCGCTCGCCTCGAGATGCCAGTGCGCTCGCGTTTGCATCAGCGGCTCGGGGTAGCGCTCGAGCGCGCCGCGGAGCACGACCGGTCGGCGTTCGTCGGCGCGGCTTACCACTTCGGTTCAGCGACCCCGATGGGTGAGTGGCGGCGCGCGGTGCGCTACGGACTGCCCGTAGCTCAGGAGGCCTTCGCCGCCGGCATCTACGAGGACGTCGAGACGGTCGCGGCGAGGGCCCTCGATGCGCTGGCCGATGCCGGCGATCCCGATCCCCAGGTACGTCTGGACCTCGAGATCCTGCGTGGCGGCGCGCAGCGCGCCGTCGGCGAGCGTGCCGGTTATGACGCGCTCATGCACACCTTCTCGGAGGCAAGGGAGCGCGGCGATGCCCGGCGGATGGCCGATGCGGCGCTCGCGTTCACGTTCGCCGGTGCCGCCAGCGATGAGGCGTTCATCGACGACGGGCTGCGCGCGGTCTACGAGCGGGCGCTGGCGGCGCTCGGTAACAGCGATCAGCGGCGCCGCGCGCTGCTGCTCGGGCATCTCGCCAGCGCCCACGCGTGGCGGCGCAGCGGTGCGGCCGGGGTGCGAGCGGCCGACGCGGCGTTGGCGCTCGCTCGCCGCGAGGGCGATCCCCTGACTCAAGCGCGGGTTCTCACAACGACCCGCCGATCCCTGACGGGTCTGGGGATGCTCGATCGCCAGGAGCAAACCGAGGATGAGCTGACCGCGCTTGCCGAGCACTTCGACGACCCGGGATTACGCGTTCGGACTGCGCTGTGGCGGTTTGATACGGCGGTGGCCCGTGGCCATGGGCAGGGTCTCGAGTCGCTGGTGGCCACGGCGGCGACCCACGCTCCCGGGCTGCGGGGCGGCAACTACCACTACTCCGTCGCCTACGCCCGAGCCTCGCTGGCGCTCCTTCGCGGCCAGCTCGACGCGGCCGACCGGCTGGTCTCGCAGGCCGCGGAGATCGGTCTCGCGCGGGGACTGGATCCACGCGTCGTGCAAGGGATCGAGCTCATCCAGCTCGTCTGGCTTCGCTACGAGCAGGACCGGCTCAGCGAACTACGCGAGCACCTCGCCGAGTTCGCGGGCGTCTCCGCCCTCCCGTCCTGGTCCGCCGTGGTGGCGTTCGTCGAGGCCGCGATCGGTGGCGACCCGCGCGCGGTCTTCGAGCACGTCGGCCGGCTCGTCACGATCCAGGAGGAGACCGGGCCGACGATGATGATCCCGATCGGACTGATGGCTCAGACGGCCGCCGCGGTGATCGGGCTCGAGGACCCGGGCCTCACGAGTCGCCTGTACGGCCTCCTCGCTCCGTACACCGGCCAGGGCGGATACGTCGCCGCGTTCGCCGGCCCGGTCGACTACCACCTCGGCCTGCTGGCGGAGGCCCTCGGCCGCCGCGCGGAGGCGACTGGCCATCTCAGCGCGGCGGCGACGTTCAGCGACCGGCTCGGCGCCCCCCGCTGGTCCGAGCGCTGCCGTGCCGCGCTCGGCCCGCTCCCGGCGGCCGCCGCCCCCGGCCGGCTGAGCGGCAGCATTGGTGCAGGCGAGCGAGCCGATCGAGCGGCCTCTGGTCGTGGCAGCGCGTGACCGCGAAACCTCGGCCGCACCGACCGAACGACACGATCGCGCGGGCACCGAGCAGAAACCAGCCCACGGGGCAAGCCACTCGGACCTGAACGTCATGTTCGAGACAACCGCGCTGCGGGGGGAAGCACCCACTGACGGCGAGCTGCGGCCCCCTTCGAAGGTTTCAGCGTGCGATCGATTGTGAACGTCTCGGTGCTGCTCGTCGGGCTGCTGCCGGTCGGGGTGTAGCTCGCCGTGGCGGTGAGCTTGAGGCTCTTCGACTTCTTCAGGAGGCTCCTGCCGGAGCTGGTCAACTTCATCGTCGCCTTCACGCTTCCCGCCGCTCGAACCAGGATGGTGGCCGACGCGACCAGCACGGGCGTGGCCTTCTTTGCCGTCGGGATTCGCGCGCCCTTGGGTACGAAGTACCAGTCGAGAACGAGTTTTCCGGCGCCTGGCGCTGAGAATGTGAACGTGAACCCGCCGGCCTTCAGGAGCGCCGTGATCTTCGCGGCCCGGCCTGACGGCGCAAGTACCTTTGCCAGGGCGGCCTTGATCTCGCTGGTTGACCGTCCTGTCGGCGTCGGCGTCGGCGTCGGCGTCGGCGTCGTTGTGGTTGTGGGCGTGGGACTCGCGGGAGCCGCCGGCCCAGCCGGGGCCGTCGAGGCTGGGGTCACCGCGTTCGACGACGCGGAGGCCGGACCGGTGCCGACCGCGTTGGTCGCCGTCACGGTGAACGTGTAGGCGGTCCCGTTCGCCAATCCGGTCACCGTGATCGGGCTGGTGGTCCCCGTGGCGGTCTGTCCGCCGGGCGAAGCGGTCACGGTGTAACCGGTGACCGCGCTGCCCCCGTTCGACGCCGGGGCACTGAAGGCCACGGTCGCCTCGCCGTTGCCGGCGACGGCGGTGCCGATGGTCGGCGCCCCCGGGACCGTCGTCGTGTAGCTGAACTGGTCAGCCGGTGAAGCCGGCGACGTCGCCGCCGGATCCGTGGGGTCCACCGTCACGGTGACGTCGCACGTACCCGAACCCGGGGGCGCGACCGCGGTGATCCTGGTGTCCGAAATGACGGTGAAGCTCGTGGCCGCCGTGCCGCAGAACGAAACCTGCGTGGCACCCGTGAAATTGGCGCCGGCGATCTGGACAGTCGTCCCACCCGCACGCGCACCACTCCCCGGAGACACGCCGCTGACCGTCGGCGGCCCGGCGTTCGCGGTATAGGTGAACTGGTCAGAGGCGCTCACCGGCGAGTCGTCGTCGTCGGCCGTGACCTGCACATCGACAACATCGAGACCTGGCGGCGTGACCGCCGTGATGGTGCTGTCGCTGACGACGTTGAAGCTGGTCGCCGCCGTCCCGTCGAAGCTGACGGCGGTCGCTCCCGTGAAGCCGGTCCCGACGATCTTGACCGCCGTGCCACCTCCGATGTCGCCACTGCTCGGGGATACGCTGGCGACAGTGGGCCCTTCGGCAGTGGTCGAGTAGGTGAATTCGTCGGCCGCGGTCGTGTCGGAGTCCCCGGTCGGGGTCGAGACCGTGATGTCGACGGTGTCGGCAGAGTTCGCCGGTGAGACAGCGCTTATCTCGGTATCCGAGACGACAGTGGCGCTTGTGGCCTGCTCGTCGCCGAAATCGACCTCGGTAGCTCCGGTGAAGCCGGTCCCGGTAATCGTCACGATGTCGCCACCATCGACGGCTCCGTTGCTCGGCGACACACCGGTGATGACCGGCGCCGGCTCGGTGTCGGTCGTGTAGTGGAAGTTGTCAGCGGGCGGATTGTCCGGCGATACGCCGTTCGGCGTCTCCACCTCGACCTCGACGGTGTCGTCGCCATCGTCAGGGGGTGCCACGGCCATGAGTTCGGTCGATGACACCGCCGTGAACGAGCTAGCGGGTTGCCCGTCGAAGTCAACTCCGGTGGCGCCGTCGAGGTTGGTCCCGGTGATCGTAATCGCGGTGCCACCGTCCGGGGCGCCGTCACTCGGGGAAACTCCGTTCACCGTCGGCGCGGGCGGAGGCGCGTAGGCATACAGGTCGTTCGTCGAGGTCGGCGACGTACCCGCCGGCGTCGTCACCGTGACATCGTTCACACCGACACCCGGCGGCGAGGTCGCGGTAATCGACGTGTCACTGACCACGTTCACGTCGGTGGCGGCATTGTTCCCGAACATCACCGCGGTCGCCCCCGTGAAGCCGGTCCCGGTGATCGTTACCGTCGCGCCCCCGGTTTCGTCGGGCTCACCGACCGGCGAGACGCCGCTGACGGCCGGCAGCGAGGTCAGCTGCGACGCCACGAGCTCGCGGTGGGCCGCCGAGCTCGCTGCGGCGTAGGTGAACTGATCGCTCGGGCCCACCGCCGAGGTGCCACCCGGAGCGACGACGGTGACATCAACCGAACCCGTACCTGGCGGAGAGGTCGCGGTGATCTGGTTGTCGTTCACGACGCTCACCGCGGTCGCGGCGGCAGCACCGAAGTTGACCCCGGTGGCCCCGGTGAAGCCGCCGCCGGTGATCGTCACCGCTGTGCCCCCGCCGGTACCTCCCGTGTTCGGACTCACGCCCGACACGGTCGGCACAGTGGTGGCGGAGACGTTGTTGAAACTCAGCGGACACTGAGAGGCCGTCCCATACAGACTGAGCGGGCCGAGCCAGTCCCCGTTGCCGCTCTTGTTGAAGTTGAGCTTCGGCACGCTGACGTTCCAGGCGTAGTCACCGGCGACGCAGACGTCGCCGCTGACCCCCAGTGGGGGATACGTGATCGTTCCCGTCGCCGACGCGCTCAAGCCCGCGGCGACCTGTGCCGTGACCTGACTGTTAGACGGTCCGAGCTGCAACCACAGGGGCGAGACCGTGACCGTCCCGGTGACGCTCGACTGGATGGAGGTGGTGACGCACTGGGTCGTGGGAGCGCCGTTGGCGTCGACGCAGTTCTTGCTCGTCATGGCGCCGGTGGCCGCCTGATCGTCGGCCTGGCTCCCAGGAATGTAGCCACCGTTGACCGTATAGGTCCCCTGGTCGATGGTGACCGTGAGCGTCACATTGCCCGAAATGGTCCCGTTGACCACGAAGTACAGGCCGCCGATCCCGGGAACGCTGAAAGGGTCAGGAAACGGGACCGCGACACACCCCTGGATGCCGCCGGTCAAGCCCACCGATATCTGCATCGGAGTACTCAAGGTCAGACTCGCGCTGCCCTGAACCGCTTCCGGCAGACCGATGTTGGCGTTCGCGTACCCGAAGTTCGCCGCCAACGTGACCGGACCGCTCGTGGCCAGCGCGCTGACCGCGAGCTGGCCTTGGATACCGGACGTTCCGTTTGGCCCGCAGTTGATCCCGCCTCCCCCGCCAAAGCTGGCAAGCGTCTTTGACAGGCTGGCCTTGATCGGCGGAGAGGTCACGCTCGTGTTGACCGAGTGGAGATAGAAGTACTCGTCGTTGCATCCAACGATCTCGATGGTGCACGCCTCTTGGCTGGTCCCGGCCGCGTCCGCGTCCATCACCGAGACGCCATTGTTGGAGACTGCGCCGCCATAGAGGGAAGGCGGCGGAGTCACCATGTAGGTCGTCGGGCTCGTCTGCGTGAAGTTCGTGGTCGCCACACCGTAGAAGGCGGTCAGCGTGCCGACGCCGCCGAACCAAAACGCCTCCGGGCTGCTCAACCCACTCGTCGTCACCAGGACCTGCCCGTTGGCGTTCGTGCCCTGTCCCCCGGCTTCCGGACCGAACATCGGATTCACATCATTGACGGTGGGCTGGGAGCCATTCGGGGCTACGACCGGTGCAGTCGCCTGCGTGGCTTGGGAACCGTCGGGGTTGTAGAGGGTGATCGTGATGTTGTCACCCGCTGTCACCGTGTCCAAGCGGTTGCAGGCCGGACCAATGTCACCCACGGCCAGAATCATCTGCGTCGACGTCGACGCTCCGATCGTCACCTGGCAGTCGGCACCCCCGTAGCCCGCATGCCACTTCGGGCTGTACCAGTGGCTGCTTCCGTCGTCGTAGACATCGACGACCTTGCTATCGCCCGTCTGCTGACCGATATCAGCCGCCGGCGCCACCGGCAGGCCGTTGCCGTTGATCACAATGGTCGTATACAACGGATCGAAGGAGCTGCTGTTGCCGTAGATCGGCAAGATCGTCGGCGGAGCGACGTCGGACGGTCTCAACGACGCCGCCTGCGACGCCGGCACGAGCACGAGCGCAGCCAGGCCGAACCCGACAACCGCGAGCGTCAACCCCACCGCGAGCGACCGCGCGGCGCGAAGGAGGAACGCTGATCGTGAAGAGTTCATCGTGTCCTCCCGTTCGCGCCGACCTTCGAGGCTTCTGTCCTGAGCAGGCTCTCCTGCTGCAGTAGCCGTCGTCGCGAAGACGCCGACCATACGAGCACGGCGAGCGACGTCGTGACCACGTATGTGCTTGTGCGGCGTCTACGAACCATTCGAGTCCCTTCCTCGGTTTGATGCACGAACGGCGCGATGCTCGCACAGCACCTGCAACGAAAGCGCAACGGGCCGGTGGCGCTGGCCGTACGGCGCGCCGGGGCCCGTCCTCATCAGCCGCCCGGCCCGAGCGAGGGCTCCGCCGTCAATCCCGGGCATCGGGGAACCCCGGGCAGACCATCGCGTTTGCCATCGTTGGCCAGCGCGACGCTCGCCACCGCAGCGGCGATCAGGCGATGGTCTGCGAACTGGGCCGACGTCCCGGCGTCGGTGCGGCGATCCTCGCCGGCGGCCCGCGACAGCATCGCTTCGACCTCGCGGCTCAGGGACGCGAGTGCGCCTCCGCAGACGGTCGGCCGTCCTGCGATTCGCCCCCCGGCCGATCGCCGACCGCGTCGCCGACGTCGAAGAGCTCAATCCCGGCGGCGGGGCAGTTCGAGACGGTGTCGGCGTCGGCCCGTGCGATCATGGTGCGCCGGCCCGTCGCTCAGCTGGACTGCGGTGGGTATCTCGACCGGCGTTCCCAGCGCCATGACGACCGGCGATCGAGCTCGTGATTGCGCTGTCGTTGCGCATGGTGTGCGAGACCGGCGCGGTTCGCGCTCGGCTCGGTCGCTGAGTGGTCGATGGGTGATCCCAAAAGGGGTGGATGGGGTGTTGCGAGGTCATGGTGGTGCTTGGGCTCGTGGGGTGGTGGCCGTCCCGGTGGTGGGCGGGGCGCTGGGGTGCTCGGCGCCGGCGTGGGCGGCGACGTACACGGTCACGAATCTCAGCGACTCCGGGGCGGGGTCGTTGCGGGCCGCGATCGCTGCGGCGGGCCCGGGGGACACGATCGACGCGACCGGGGTGAGCGGGACGATCACCCTGACCTCGGGGGCGATCACGTTCCCGACCGATGCCCGGACAGCGCCGGGTTGTCGATCATCCGGCCGGGGCCGGGAAAGCTGGCGATCAACGCCGCGGGGCAGAGTCAGATCTTCTCTATCCCGCAGTTCTTCACCGTCTCGATCTCCGGGCTGACGTTCGAGAACGGCGCCGGGAGCGTGTTCGGCGGCGCGATCGACGACAACGAGGAACACGTCGAGGGGTTTCTGAACCTGACGCTGACCGATGACGTGGTCACCGACAACTCCGCCGGTGGACCGGGCGAGTACGGCGAGGGCGGCGCGGTGTTGTTCGTCGCCGATGGCGGGGGGGGCTGATACGAGTCTGACGATCGTCGACAGCACGTTCGTCGGGAACACCGCCGGGGGCGGCACGAGCGGCAGCGGTCAGGGCGCCGGCGGCGCGGTTGAGAGTGAGGCCGGGCCGGTGACCATCTCGGGCAGCACGTTCGCCGACAACACGGCGGGCGGGAACGGCTCGTCCGGCGGCGACAGCGGTTCCGGCCAGGGCGGCGCGGTCGCCGAGGGGGACCTTGGCAGCATCGGCCTGAGCGTGACCGACAGCACGTTTGTCGGAAATCTCGCCGGGGGCGTCGCGGGCACCGGCACCGGCAGCGGAGTGGGTCTGGGCGGCGCGCTGTACGCCGAGATAGAGGCCGGGACGAGCCTGTCGAGTGACACGATCGATGCCAACAGCGTCGGGTCGGCTCCCGCAGGCGCGGGCAGCGGTGTCTGGTGGTCCGGGCCGTTGGTCGCGCAGGGCTCGATCGTGGCCGACAACACCGGGGCGGCGAACTGCGACGCGCACGTGGGATCGGGGTCGGCGTTTAACCTCGAGGATCCGGGCGGGGATGGCAGCTGCGGGTTTGATCTGCCCGCCGCCGATCCCCAGCTCGGCCCGCTGCAGAGCAACGGCGGCCCGACCGAGACCCAAACGCTCGCGGTGGGCAGCCCGGCGCTGGACGCGATCCCGGCCGCGGACTGCCCGACCGCCGACGGCGGCGTTGACCAGCGCGGTCTGCCGCGCCCGTCGACGGGGTCGTCGTTCTGTGATGTGGGCGCGTTTGAGCTCCAGGACACCACCACGACCACGCTGAGCTGCCCCGCGGCGGCGATCGCGCTCGGCGCCGGCTCACCGGGGTGCACCGCCACGGTCACGCCGACCGACGGATCGGGGGCCGGAACACCGGCCGGGCAGGTGGCCTACACCGTCTACTCCAACGCGGCGTGCACCATCGCCGCGACCGGGTCAGCGACGGTCACGCTCGGGTCCGGGGGGACCGTCCCGGCGTTCTCCCCCGCCGGCGTGCCCGCGGGCTCATGGCATGCGCAGGCGACGTTCGCGCCCGCGAGCAGCACGGCCGCGTTCGTGCTGCGGGGATCGGCGAGCGCGTGCGTGCCGGTGTCGATCACCCAGGCGGCGGTGACGCTCTCCAGCGCGGTCAGGGACGCCAGCGCCGGGACCGCATGGGCGAGCGCCGGGGAGCCGGCCGGCGCCACCGCACAGGACACCGCGACGCTCGGCCAGACGGTCACCGCGTTCCCGGCCGGCGGAACGGTCACCTACGCGCTCTACGGCGACGCGACCTGTCCGGGCACCCCGGCGTCGACCCAGACCGTGAACGTCAGCGCGGGGACGGTCCCCGCCTCGGCGGTCACCGGCGCGCTGAATGCCGGTTCCTACGGATATCTGGCCGGCTACTCCGGAGATACGAACGACACGCCCCCGGCCGGTCACGTTCAAAGTCGGCGCGCACGCCAGCGGACCAGCCCTGCTCGCGGTCGCCGCGGCGTCATTGCAGACCCCGGACCCTAATGCGGCGCGCAGTCAAGTGTCGGCCGTAGCTCGATCGCCACGAGACTCTTTCGGGTCCTGGGGTGAGGTGGCCCGACCCTCGGCGAAGCTCAGAAGCCGGCGACGAGCATGGTGCGTGCAGGGTCGGCCGGACTCCAATCCGCTCCGACAGCCCGGACCTGGTCACGCTCCTTGAACAGGACGCGGGAACCTACCGGCTGCCACGCTCGGCCAGCCTCACGCCGATGCCCGAGGGCGAGGAACTCGACGCGCTGGCGCTTCTCGCGCTGGCGGATGTGGACAAAGCGGTACGTAGGCTGGAGCACGTCGTCAGCCCGCTGGAGGCGATGTCGACGCCCTCACTAAAGCCCGCCGACCGGCCCTCGGGTGATCTCCCGCTCGGGTGAGCTCGGAGATCCTCCGGCGGGTTGATGACGGGGCCGAGCCCAAGGGATAGGTTCATGGGATGCAAACGCTGAGGACCGTGATCTACATCGTCTGGGCGCTGTTCTGGATCGGCTGGTGGCTCGCCGCGGGCACCGCGAAGCAAAGCGCCGGCGGCGGACGCGCCCGGTTCCCGATCTTCCTCCCGGCGGTGGTGGTCGTCGTGGTCGTTGCGCGCGTCGTTCGCCACGGCAGCCTGATCGTGACGAACCCGGTGTTAGGCGGGGTCGGCGCGGCTCTGTTGGCGGGCGGGTTGGCACTGGCGATCTGGGCCCGCGTGACGATGGGCGCCAACTGGGGAATGCCGATGACGCAGAAGGCCGAGCCCGAACTCGTGACCGGCGGGCCGTTCCGATGGATCCGCCATCCGATCTACTCGGGCTTGGTGCTGGCGCTGGCCGGAACGGGACTGGCGACAAACCTGATCGACCTGCTCGTCGCGCTGCTGGTGCTCGTCTCCGTCTACTTCATCACGACGGTCGAAGAGCGGAACCTGACCGCGACATTCCCGACGCAGTACCCCACCTACCAGGCGCGAACAAAGAAGCTGATCCCGTTCGTCCTCTGATTCGATCCGACCCGAACGGCCGGCCGCACGATCGCATCCGCCGACCAGGCCACCACGGCCCGCGGCCATTGCTTCGCGACATCTCGATGGTGCCGGTGCCGGTGCCGACGCCGACGCCGACGCCGACGCCGACGACGCCGATCCGGCGGCGCGATCGGACGCCGATGGGCTTGCATGGGTAGCGCCTAGCTATAGCTAGGTTCCGCGCCCCATCGCGCCCCCCCGGTCTCGGCGACCTCCAGGGCGCGCCCGCCCGGGCCTCGGTCCCGGCGACGGTCAGCGGCCCGCCCGCGCTGGCACCTCAGCCCTGGATCTCGCCGGATGCGGGGCTGAGATGGAGGTGCGTGCAGAACCGCGGCGATGCGTAGGCGGCGCTCGCCGAGTGCGACCGACGGCTCCTGCGCACCTGGCCTCCGGCTCTGGGACCGGGGGTTGCGTCGAGCCTGGTGTCGCTGGTCGGGAACGAACAGCATCCGGAAGTCGCGCTCGACCGTGATCGCTGGTCGTCGCCCGGGACCGGCGCGTCGGGTCGCGCTGGGACGAATCGACTTGCGCACACTGGTGCTCTGCCACGTTGCGCGACTATTTGATCAGGTCCACGGTAGTGTCGTGGACGGACACGTCGGCGATCACGGGGCCCGCTTTGCTGAGGGACCCTGCTCCGTATGACGTGCTTTGGAAGGCGAGGGCGGTCGTGGCGTACTGGGCGACGAAGCTCGCCGTCTCCTGGACCCATGTGTTCCCGCTTGCGGGGAGCTGGTAGGAGAACGTCGCGTCGGTGTTGTCCCCGTTCGTGTCGCCCCAGGCTACGTAGCCGGTCATGAGCTGCTGTCCCTCGGTGGGATTGCCCGAGAGCTTGTAGGACACCGTGTAGGTGTCGCCGACGACTGTCTGGATGTCCTGGAAGATGCCGCCGGCCTGGTCGCCGTTGAGATCGATGACTTGGGCGTCGCTCGCGTCGCCCGGCGGGGCGCTGATGTAGTCTTGGGCTCCTGGTGCGCCGTAGGTGATGGTGTCGGAGCACGTCACGAGGTCCACCCCGTTGGAATCCGCCGTCCACGCCCCGATCGGGCTGCCGGCGTTGACGACGCAAAACGGATCGCAGTCGTACAACGGCGAGTCAAAGCTGCCGTCTGAGAGGATGTCGGCAGCGTTTGGGCCGGCGACCGCGGTCGCGCTGACCGTCGCTTGGTCGACGCCGAGGATCTGACCGAACGTCGCCGGCACGGTTTTGGTCACGCTGACCTGCACGTCGCTGCCGTCACCGTCGTAGGGGGTCGCCACCGCGACGGTCGCCCCCGGATCGTTGGTCGCGGCGTAGGTGGACGCGTCTGCCGTGACCGAGCCCGGAGTGTCGGGCAGGACCTCAGCGGCGGCGAGCGCCGCGCTGTCGGCGGCCGACTGGGCCTGCTCTCGCGCCTGAGCGAACCGGCCGGTGTCGATCGCGAGCGCCACCATGCCGAGCATCGCGACCATCAGCATCGCCGTCAACACGAGCACGACACCGTCCTCACGCCGGGCGCGCGACGTCGGCCCGTTGAGACGGGCACGGTGGCGCAGCAGCGATTGACGCCAAGTCTCGGCCATGAGCAGATCGATCGACCATCACGCGGAGCACGCGCGATGATCCATAGCCTCACTGATCGGGCGAAATCCAACCACCCTCATCCGTACCATCTACGCGACGCGGGACGCCGGGACAGCTACGTGAGGGTCAGCAATCCCGGCTGAGCCGACGTTCCGGGCGCATTAACACCGGCAGGCCGGGTGGCGGCTCACGGCCGCCGGTCGGCGAAATGCGAGGCGGCGGATCTGGGGTTGTCTGCCGCGGGCACCGCGGGCCGCAACGCCGTCTGCGTGGCGCGGGGGGAGCCAGTGGGTGAGCCGGCGGCATGCGGCGAGCATGCCCAGCCCGGCGGTTGACTTGAGCGGTGTCCGACGGGGCCGCCCGCGGCCTGACGGCGGGGTCGAGGCGGGGGCGAAGGCTCGGGCGCGCCCGTCGCGGCGTGGTGTCTGACACGCCCGGGCGGTCGTGTGCCGAGGCGGTGTGCGCAGAGATAGGCGTTTGGGGTATGAAGGGGATCGGGTTGGTGTCGATATACCTGGGCGAATGAGTGTGCGCGAGGAGCCTGACGGCGTGAGCGGCGTGGCGCCGGTGTCTGACCGGGCGCTGGTGGCGGCGGTGTCGGGCATCCAGAATCTGGTGTCGCAATGCGCGCCGCCGACGGCGATCTATCAGGCGGTGGTCGATGGGGCGCTGGGGTTGCTGGGCGGCGATGGCGGGTCGCTGCGGTTTCGTGATGTCGGCGATCCCAACTGGATGGTGGCGGTCGCGTGGCATGGGTCGGCCGGTGATGGAGAGCGCTGGCGTCATCGCGCGCCGATCAGCGAGGGTCTGAGCGGGCGGGTGATCGCCACCGGCGCGCTGGCGGTGATCGAGGATGACCGGGCGGCGCGCACCGGCTCGCAACTGGCGCCGGAGGGCACGCGGGCGATCATCGGCGTCCCGATTTGTGAGCAGAGCCGGGTGATCGGCAGCCTGGTGGTCTCCTCGTCCACCGCCGGGCGGCGCTGGAGCGAGCACGAACGCGACCTGTTGTGCGCGTATGCGGAGCATGTCGGGGTGGCGGTCGCGGTCGCGCGGGCCAGTCATGCCATGCGTGAGGCGTTGACCGATCCGCTGACTGGCTTGGCCAACCGCCGGCTGCTGCTGGACCGCCTGCAGCACGAGCTGGTGCGCTCTGACCGGGGGGGCGGACCGGCGACGGTGCTGTTCATGGATCTCGACGGGTTCAAACTGGTCAACGACTCGCTCGGTCATGACGCTGGCGATCAGCTACTGGCGGCGGTCGCGCAACGGCTGCGGGGCGCGATCCGCGACAGCGACGTGTGCGCGCGGCTGGGCGGCGACGAGTTCGCCGTCCTGCTGGTCGGCGCGGTCGATCCGGCGGTGGTCGCGCAGCGGATCATCGATGTCGTCAAGGCGCCGTTTGCGATCGCTGGCAGCGACGTGATGGTCAACGTCAGTGTCGGGATCGCCACCGGCGATGACGAGGCCGCCACGCTGCTGCGCCACGCTGACGTGGCGATGTATCACGCCAAACGGTCGGGCGCGGGCAGCTACGCGCACTATGCGCCCAGCATGCACGCCGCGCTGGTCTCGCGCCTCGCGTTGGGGACCGAGCTACGGCGCGCGATCGATGGTGAGGAGCTCGAGCTGCACTACCAGCCGTTGTTTGATCTGCGGTCCGGTCAGGTCGCGGCGTTTGAGGCGCTGATCCGCTGGCGACACCCCGAGCGTGGCCTCGTCGCCCCGTTGGAGTTCATCCCGGTCGCTGAGCAGACCGGTATGATCGTCGAGATCGGCCGCTGGGTGCTGGAGCACGGCGCGCGCCAGCTCGCCGTCTGGCGGCGCCACACGCCGATCGCGCTCAGCGTCAACGTCTCCACCCGCGAGCTCCAACAACCCGACTACGCGCGGATCGTCGAGGGCGCGATCGCCGGCGCGTTTCCACCCTCGGCGCTGATCCTCGAAGTCACCGAACGCCAACCCTTAGAAGACGTGCCCGGCGTCCTGGAAACGCTGCATGCGGTCAAGGCGCTCGGCGTGCGGATCGCGCTGGATGATTTCGGGACCGGCTACTGCACACTGATCAACCTCTCACACCTACCCGTCGACGTGCTCAAAGTCGCCAAGCCGTTCCTGGACGCCGTCGACGAGGACGAGCACCCCGAGCGCAACCCCCGCGGGCTGCTGGCCGGCACCATCGCCCTCGGACGCCACCTCGGTCTCACCACCGTCGCGGAAGGCATCGAACGCCGCCAACAGCGCGACCTGCTGATCGATCTGGGCTGTGACCTGGGACAGGGCTATCACCTCGGCCGCCCGCTGGACACCGCCACCGCCACCGGACTGCTTACGGCCGCGCCCCGTCCAGCGCCCGACCCCCACCCCTGACGCCCCCCCGTGAACGACGCGAGCGTCGATCCCGGACACGATCCACCGGCCGCCCGCTACCAGCGGGTGGCTGCCGCCACGAGACAGGGATCGCTGTCGCCCACCGCTGATCGCCGGCGGCGGCGCGGAGGTCCTCGAGCTTGAGTACCTCCCGGCTCTGGCGGCGCGACGGTCAGGCGGTGGTCAAGCAGCTTGGGGTCGAACTATGCGCCGCGACCGGGCTGGAGAATCTCGAGCACTCGTGGACGGGTTCTTGCTGGGCGGTAGGCGCGATCTGAGGTCAGCGCGTCGAACACGTCGGCGACGGCGACGATACGCCCCTCGATCGGGATGGGGTCGCGCGCCAGTCCGCGGGGGTAACCGCTGCCGTCGTAGTGCTCGGGGTGGGTGCGGGCGATGGAAGCTGCGAGCTGCAGCACGAGGAAGTCTGAACCGTCCAGCAGCCGGTGGTCGATCGCCGCGTGGGTCTGCATCACCGTCCGCTCGGCCGCGGTCAGAGGACCGGGGGCTTTGACAGCACGGGGTCGGGGATCGCGACCTTGCCGATGTCGTGGAGCGGGGTGGCGCGTTGGATCAAGACGCACCGGTCAGCGTCCAGGCCGGCGCGGCGCGCCATCCTCGCCGCGAACGCGCTGACGCGGGCGATCTGGGTGCCGGCGTCCTGATCGCGGAACTCGACGGCCTGAAAGAGCGCACACCGTGATCTGCGCGACGTCGAGGTCAGCGACGGTGCGTCCCAGCTCGCGGGTGCGCTCACCAACCCGGCGCTCAAGAGCATGGTTGGCGGCCTACAGCGCCTCTTGGGGGCGGTAGCGCGCCAGCCCGTCGGCGACACGCCCGACCAGCGACGCCCCAGCGCGAGCAGCTGGTGGTTTCTCGGCGGTGTCAGCGGCGCTGACGAACTCGATGACGCCGACCACCGCACCGGCGGTGCGCAGCGGGAGCGCGACCGCCGTGCGCGACCCTGACGCCGCGCCGCGGCGGCGCGCGGGGAGTCCCGGACGCGGTCAAGCCCAGCGACCCACACCGGCTGCGCACCCGCCCACACCCGGCCCGGTAGCGCCTCACACACGATGGCGAGACGTTCACGCTGGCGGCGGGGAGATCCTTTCGGCGGGAGGACACCCACGGTCAGCGGATGCTGAACGGCCGGATCCCGAACCTGACGCCGGATGTCCGCGGCGATGACCGGACCGCGTCGCTGGCGATCACCCGTGGCGCCTCGCGGGGCCGTCGGGTATGGGAGGGTGCCAAGGCGCTCTGGCCACGACGCCGGCCGGGCGTCAGCGACCGGTGACGCCTGCGAGGTCTCCCGGTCGGCTGTCTCGCGCGTTGACGGCGCCGGCGCCGTTGTTGTGGAACCGTAGGAGCGCGTCGACGGCCTGCGGTGCGCGGCCTGCCGTAGGGCCGGGCGACGGTCATCGCGTCCCAGGCGTCGGCGACGGCCAGCAGTCGGGCTCCTTCGGCGATGTCGGCTCCGGCCAGGCCGTCGGGGTAGCCGGCTCCGTCGTAGCGCTCGTGGTGGTGGCGGATCCAATCGGTCTGCTCGGGGGTGAGCAGACCGATCAGCATCTGCGCGCCCAGCGCGGCGTGGGTCTTGACCGTGTCGTACTCAGCAGCGGTTAGCCTGCCGGGCTTAAAGAGGATCTGGTCGGGCACGCCGATCTTGCCGACGTCGTGCACGAGCGCGGTGTCGCGCAGCAGGGTGATGCGGTCGGGGTCCCAGCCGGCGATTTGAGCCATACCGGACGCCAGTTCGGCGACACGCTCGGAGTGGCGCTGGGTATAGGGGTCTTTGGCGTCGACGGCGGCGGCGAGGGCTCGGATGGCCGCCAGCGCCTTGGCGGCCTCGATGCGATTGTCCCCGCCGGCGCCGGCGTGCCTGGCCGCCGCCTGCGGGGTGTAGCGGATCGCGGCGTTGCGTCCGCCGGTCTTGGCCCAGTACAGCGCCATGTCGGCGTGCCGGTACAGCTCGCGGGCGTCGTGGGCGTCGTCGAGGACGCAGATGCCGATCGATGTGGTGACCGCGCCCACGCCGTCAAACGGCGTGTCTGCGATCCTGGCGCGGGCGCGCTCGGCGGCGGCCTCGGCTCCGGAGCCGTCGGCATCGGGGACGATCCACGCGAACTCCTCACCTCCGACGCGGGCGATGATGTCCCCCTCCCGGCGCTGGGTCATGAGCCGGTCGGCGAACTCGGCGAGCACGCGGTCGCCCATCTGGTGGCCGTGGGTGTCGTTGATCAGCTTGAAGTGGTCGATATCGAACAGCAGCAGGCTCAGCGGACGGTCGTGGCGCCGGGAGCGCGACACGTCCTCCTCCAGGCGGTCAGCGAACGCGCGCCGGTTATAGAGGCCGGTGAGGTGGTCGGTGGACGCCAGCCGGGAGAGCTGCTCGCGCGCCTCGGCACCGGTCACGGCCAGGCTCACGAGGTGAGCGAACCGCGCCAGCCGCGCTGGTGCCTCGGGATCGGCCGCCGGCTGCCGGATCCAGCCGGCGTAGACCGCTCCCCACAGCTCGCCGTTGACTTCGATCGGCTCCGCCAACCCTCGCAGGCCGTCAGCGCCGTCGCCCGACGGCTCGCGGTCGCCAACGCTCGCGCTGAGCCCGGTGCGCAACGCGAGGGCGGTGGCCGTCGAGCCGTCGCGGTCGAGCGGCTTTCCGATCGGCGGGCGCGGCAGATGAGCAGCCGTCCAGCCGCCGACCATCCGCGCCACCCCGTCCGCCTCCAGGCGGACCACGCTGCCGCGGTCGGCGTTCAGGATGGCTGCCACCTGCTCGGCCGCGGCGGCGAACACCGCGCGGGGATGGGCCTCGCTGGCCACCAGCGTGGCGACCGCCGTCAGCGCCTCCTGCTCGCGCGCCTGCATCAGCAGGCGTGTCTCGTCGCGCCGGCGCTGGGTGATGTCCTGGATCTGCACGACGACGTGGATCGGCCGGCCCTCGCTGTCGCGAGCCAGGGACACCGAGACCTGAGCGACCATGACCGAACCGTCGGCTCGGAGGTAGCGCTTCTCGATCTGATAACTACCCAGCCCGTCGCCGGCCAGCAGCCGGCGGGTCAGCTCAGCCTCGCGTCCGACGTCGTCGGGATGGGTGATCTCGCGTCGCGACTTGGCGAGCAGCTCGCTCTCGTCATAGCCGAGCATCTCGCACAGCGCCTGGTTGACGCGCAGCGCACGGCCATCGGCGGTGCGCAGCGCGATCCCGATCGGGGCGTGATCGATGGTCGTCCGAAAGCGTTCCTCAGACGCCCGCAGCGCCTCGCGCATGGCCTTCTGCACGGTGATGTCGCGGGCGATCGTCGATGCCCCCACCACCGCCCCTGAGGAGTCCAGCAGTGGGGAGAGCGCGATTGCCACGTCGATAACAGTGCCATCCTTGCGCCGGCGGACGGTCTCAATCTCCCCCACGCCGCCACCACCGTTGATCTGGCGCTTGTTGGCCGCGACCTCCGCGCGGCGCCCGGGGGGGATCAGAAACGCGACGTTGCGACCGATGGCCTCCTGCGCGGTGTAACCGTACAGCCGCTCGGCGGCCGGATTCCAGGTCAGGATCCGCCCATCGTCAGCCATCCCGACAACGGCGGCATCAGTCGACTCGATGATCTGCGCCAGCTGCACGGCGCCGGCCTCGGCCCGCCGGCGCTCGGTGATCCCCAACCAGAACGCACCGACCCCGATGATCTGCCCATCGGCATCGGTCACCGGGCACTTCGTGACCAGATAGTCGTGCAGACCGGCGGTGCCCGCGTCCGGATTGGGGGTCCGCAGCTCGAAGGTGACCTCGGCCGCGCCCTCGCGGACCGCACGGTCGCCCGCCTCGAGCTGCGCGCCCTGAACCCGACCGTGGATCTCGCTCGCTGTCCGCCCGAGGATCTCGCGCACCGGACGACCCAGCCGCTCGGCCGCGGCATCGCTGACCAACAGGTAACGCCCATCCAGGTCAGAGAGAAAGAACGGGACCGGGGCATGCTCCAGCAGCGACCACACCGAAAGCCGGTCATCGCGCCGCGCGCGCGCGATGACCGATTCGGGTCGCTGCACATGCTGCCCGTCCCCGAGGTCACTCTCAGTCGCGTCAGGGGCGGCGACATCGCCGCCGTGATCCTTCGCCGGGAAGGTCACAACGCACACGTCACGCCAGGCCCGACCCGCGACGCGAACCGACCAATCGCCGGCCGTGACCGGGCCGACCCGCATTGCCGCGGCGCCACACCCGACAATAGGCTCGGGCACCCCACGCAGCGTTCGACGGCCCGGGCGCCGCCCGCACTGGTCGCGACGTCGATCGCCCGGCGGGCGCTTGTCACCATCCCTCCCCGGGCCACATGCACATCCAGAGCGTGCAGGAGCGCGAGCACATACTGAGAGCGTCTTCGACACCTCTCCCCACGACGACCATCCTCGAAATGCGGTAGCTGACGCGACGCCAATCTGAAAGCGTGGTCCGGGCCGCCCTGTCGATGCCGTGCCCCAAGAACCGCAGCAATCGAATGAATGTCCAGCGGGCTGAGTTCCCGTCGCCGATGAGCCGATCCTGCCCGGCAGAGGCTCCCGCCTCCCGGTCGCGAAACTGCGATCCGCGCAACCCGCCCATGCCCACGGGCGCACCCCCATCACTCGCTGACGACACCGCCGTTGCTTGAAAGGAACCGCCCTCATGCCCACCAAGACCGATCTCGCGGGCCTTCGTCTGCCCGCCGTCAACGGCTCAAACGGCTCCAGCCATCACGCCGTCACGCCGCTGCCCGCGCCGCCGGTCGCCACCCCGGCCCCGCTCGGCCTGCTGGCGATCGCGGTGACCACCTTCCTGCTCAGCATGATCAACGCCAACTTCGTCAGCCGTGCCGTCGAGCCCGTGGTGTTCGGCGAATTGTTCGCGTTCGGCGGAATCGCGCTGATCCTCGCCGGCATGTGGGCCTTCCGCGTCGGCAGCACGTTCGGCGGGACCGCCTTCACGGGCTACGGCGCCTTCTTCCTGTCATTCTGGGCGCTGTTTCAGTTCTACATCAAGGACATCCCGGCGGCGCAGGTCGGCGACGCCATCGGCTTCTACATGATCGCGTGGGCGCTGTTCACAGTCGTGATGCTGATCGCATCATTCACAACCAACCGCGTCACCACCGCCGTGTTCGGCCTCCTACTCGCGATGCTGATCGTCAGCGGGATCGGCACCTCGGCCTGATCGACGCCGCCGGTGCCGCCTACATCGCCTGCGCCGAGTTCCTCCAGGACCTCCACGGCCGCAGCATCCTGCCGCTGAAGGCCTGGTAGGCCCCAACCCGGCCAAGGTCTGAGCTAATTAATAAGCTAAGTGAGCATGCCCAGCCCCAGCAACAAGCCAGGCGCGCGGCCCCGGTCGGCCGAGCCGGCGAGGAGCGCGGCAAAGACCGCAGCACCCGATCACCCCGACGTAGATCCACGTCGTCCACAACACCTGTGACAATCCGAGGCTCAGCCCGGTTGCAGCACGAATCGCGTCGACCGCCATGCCCGCGAAAGCGAGAAGCCAGACCTTCCGCGCGACGGCGCGAACCATGCTACCCGCTGGCATATGGTCGTTGTCGGCCCGGCTCACCGCGCACCGCAGCGGGGCGCTCCGCAGACATCGTACGGAGGACACTCAACTCGCGAGGCTCGAGCGCGGTCAGCTCCCAACCCATTATGGGCGAACCGCGCAAAGTGCGGGACCTGAATCATCTCCGCGAAACTGGCGCGACTGCCCACCCGCCGAGCGCCGCCGTACCACCCGGCGATATGCGTCTCATCTCGTGACCGGCGGCAGCCGCGGTCTTGGTTTCGCGGCAGCCGAGGTGGTCATCGCAGATGGGGCCCGCGTCGTCTTGAGTTCGCCTCATGAGGCGTCGGCTTCGGCAGCCGCCGCCCGCCTGTCGCAGAGCGCCGTAGTGCCCGACAGCGTTATCTGGGTCGTCGCTCGGGTGTTCGCCCAGATCTGCGCCGATCTCGCGCACGAGCCACACCGCGCGCCGGTTGCGGTCAGCCTCGACGTGTCGCTGCGTGAGCTGCAGGAGCCCGGCTACGTCGACGGGATCCGGCGCGCGCTG
>JBELAG010000073.1:0-18945 GCA_049509055.1 Solirubrobacteraceae bacterium | reverse complement strand
GTCGACGGCGGCGCACCGCGGCGCGGCCTTGTTGAAGGTCGCGGTGACGGTGAACGGCGCGCCGATCAGCAGAGTGCAGCGGGTGAAGCCCGAACACGCCCCGTGCCAGCCGCCGAACGTCGATCCGGCCGCCGGGATCGCGATCAGCCAGACCGTGGAGGCCCTGGTGAACGCGTAGGAGCAGGACTTCAGGCAGTCGAGCCCGAACGGCAGGCTGATCACGTGACCCGTGCCGGCGCCCGCGGTGCCGGCGGTCACGGTGTAGGAGGACGGAGGCGGAGACGGGGCAGGAGGGGGAGCGGGCGCCGCGCTCGTCGTGAACGTCTCGTCGGCCCCGTCGCTGGTGCCCGAGGCGTTGGTCGCCTCCACGCGGACGTGATATGTCGTCGCCGGGGTCAGCCCGCTCAGCGCCGTCGACACCGGCTGCGAGGCGCTGGACGAACCGGCCGGCACCGCGGCGGTGCTCGACCCGTAGGCGGTCGTCGTGCCGTAGTCGAACTGATAGGTCGTGGCCTGCCCGCTCGCGCTCACCGTGGCGGCGACCGTCGCCGACGTCGGGGTGATCGCGCTGACGCTCCCCGTCGTGACCACCGGGGGCGGCGGCGGAGTGCTCGTGGTGAACGTCTGGTCGGCGCCGTCGGTCGTGCCCGTGGCGTTGGTGGCCTCCAGGCGGAAGTGGTAGCTGGTGCCCGGGCTCAGCCCGCTGAGCGCGGCCGACACGGTCGACTCCGAGCTGCCCGACCCGGCCGCCGTCACGGCGGTGCTCGACCCGTACGCGGTCGTCGCGCCGTAGTCGAACCGATAGCTCGTCGCCTGACCGCCCGGGGTCAGCGAGCCGGCGAGCGTGACGGTCGTCGTGGTGATCGCGCCCGCGGTCCCGGTGCTCACCACCGGCGCCGACAGCGCGGGCGTGGTGAGCGGCAGCCGGCCGCCCGTGGAGACCCCGTCACCGTTGGTCGCGACCAGCGCGGCGCAGTAGGCGGTGCCCGGCGCCAGCCCGGTGACGGTGACCGAGACGGCGTGCTCGGCGCCATCGGTGGCGGGCAGCGGCTGCGCGGCCGTCGTCTCGCCCGCGGTGCCGGTTCCGAACTCGCACCAGTCCGAGCTCGCCAGGTCATAGGCGACGGCATAGGTGGTCGCGGCCGACGCGGGGTCGATCTGGCCGCTGATCGTCGCGCTCGTCGCCGCGGGCGCGCCCACCGCGGCGGCGGTGGCGGTCGGCGCCCCGGCGGTGAACGTCGCGGGCGCGCTCCAGACGCTGCCGGCGGCGTCGGTCGCCACCAGCTCGGCGCAGTACGCCGTGCCGGCGTTCAGCCCGGCGAGACCGACCTCGGCGGCGTGGGCGGCACCGTCGGTGTAGGCGAAGCTCTGCTCCGGCGTGGACCAGGACGCCGAGCCGTCGCCGGTCTCGCACCAGTTGGAGTCGGCGAGGTCGTAGTCGACCCGGATCGTCGTCGTCTGGCCGGCGGCGTCGATCTGGCCGTCGACGGTGGCGGTCGTCGGAGCGGTCGGCGTGATCACCGGCGGGGTGGCATCGGCGCTGCCGGCGGTGAAGTTGACCTGGTCGCCGGGCTCGCTCAGTCCCGAGCTGGTCGCCACCAGCTCGGCGCAGTAGGCGCTCGCGGAGCTGAGGCCGGTGAGCTGCACCGCGACGTCGTGGTTCTGGCTGTCGGTGAAATCCAGCGTCTGCGACGCCGTGGTGTTCGCCGGCGAGCCGCCGGCGCCGTCGCTGGAGCACCACTGCGAGCTCTGTGGTCCGTACTGCACGACATAGGTGGTCGTCTGCCCGGCCGGGTCGATCTGTCCGGCGACGGTGGCGCTGCCCGCCGCCGTGACCGTCACCTCGCCGGTGCTGACGACCGGTGCGCCGGCGGTGAACTCGATCGTGTCGCTGGTCGCCGAGCCCGAGCCGTTGCTCGCCGTCAGCTCGGCGCAGTACTCGGTGCCGGGGGTGAGGCCGGCGATCGAGACGGGCGCGTCGTGGCTCTGGCTGTCGGTGAAGCCCAGCGTCTGGGACGGGGTGACGTTGGCCGGTGAGCCGCTCGTGCCCCAGCTCTCACACCAGGCGGAGCTGTCGACGTCGTACTGCAGCTGGTAGGTCGTGGTCTGCCCGGCGGGGTCGATCTCGCCGTCGACGGTCGCGGTGGCGGCGCCCGTCGTGCTCTCGCTCGGCGTCTGGACGGCCGGCTGGCCCGCCTTGAAGGTGTACTGATCGCTCCGGGCGGAGCCCGAGCCGTTGACGGCGGCGAGCTCGGCGCAGTAGTGATCGCCGCCGGTCAGGCCGGCCAGGTCGACGGTCACCGCGACGTTCTCGGTGCCGGTGGCGGCGAGCGCCTGGGCGGTCGTCGTCGCGGCCGGGGCGCCGTCGGCGCCCGCGCTCGCGCACCAGTCCGAGCTGTCCGGCGCGTACTGCACGGAGTAGGTCGTGCTCTGGCCGGCGGGGTCGACGGCGCCCGACAGCGTGGCGGTGGCCGCGCCGGTCGGCGCGACCCCGTCGGTCCGCGCTGCGGGCGCCCCCGCCGTGAAGGTGAGCTGGCTGCCGGCCGAGCTGCCGGACGGGTTGGTGGCGTCGATCTCGACGCAGTAGGCGCTGCCGGCGGTCAGCCCGGTGACGGCGATCGTCACCGGTCCGGCGGCGCTCGTCGTGCCGGTGGCCGTGGTGTCGGCCGGGCTGCCGGCCGTCCCGTCGGAGCTGCACCACTGCGAGCTCGCGAGGTCGTACTGGAAGGAGTAGGTGGTCGCGGCGTCGCCGGCGTCGACGTCGCCGCTGAAGGCGGCGGTGCCGGCGCCGGTCAGCACCGGCTGTTCGGTCTGCGCGAAGATGCCGTCGGCCGAGGCGGCGGCGGGCATGATCATCGCCGCGGCAGCGACCGCGACGGCCGCCAGCCAGGCCCGGCACCGGACGGATGTTCGAGGTCCGGCGGCGAGAAGCATGCCCTTGGTGTCGGCACGCCCCGGGAATGTGCGCGCCACCCGCGTTTCGACTAGTCCGTTCGTCCAGGCCGCTCGGCTCCTTACCGCGGGTCTTACTGCGGGTCGACGTCGACGCTCACACTGGCGCCGCGCCGGGCCGCCGCCGGAGCGATCGCGTCGACCGCCCGCCCAACGGCGTCGATCGCCGGCCGGCGGTCCCCCGCCTTGACGACGATCTGGCTGCGCGAGCGGCCACGCAGCCGGAACAGCGGCGCGGGGCCGAGCACCGCGGCGTCCAGCGGCTGCAGGGCGGCGTGGATCGCGGTGGCGGTCTCGCGGGCCAGCGCCTCGTCCTCGGCGCTGCACACCACGCGGATCAGCGACGCGTACGGCGGGTAGCGCAGCGCCCGGCGATGGGTGAGCTCATCGGCGATGAAGCCGTCGCTGTCGTGGCGCACCGCGAACCCGATCGCCCGCGCATCGGGGGCCAGCGTCTGCACGAGCACCCGGCTGCCGAGCGCGCCGCGCCCGGTGCGCCCGGCGAGCTGCGTGATCAGCGCGAACGTCCGCTCCTCGGCGCGGAAGTCGGGGAAGCGCAGCGTCTGGTCGGCGTCGAGCACGACCCCGAGCGACACGTCGGGGAAGTCGTGGCCCTTGGCCACCATCTGGGTGCCGACCAGCACCCCCGCCGGCGCCGCCTCGAAGCGCTGCAGGATCCGTGCCCGGGCGGCGAGCGTGGCCGCGTCGGCGTCGAGACGGAAGATCGGGAACCCCTCCTCCCCGAGCGCCTCGCGGAGCTCGTGCTCCACGCGCTCGGTCCCGGCGCCGTGGCGCGCCACCGAGACCGACGCGCACGCCGGGCAGCGATCGGGCACCCGCTCGCGGTGACCGCAGTGATGACAGGCCACGAACCGGCCGTGGCGGTGCAGGACGAGCGCCACCTCGCAGTTGGGGCACAGCCATACCCGGCCGCAGGCGCGGCAGGAAAGGAAGTTCGACCAGCCCCGCCGGTTGAGCAGGATGATCGCCTTGCCGCCGGCCCGCCGCAGGTCGGCGAGCGCCATCCGGGTCACCGGGTGCAGCGGCTGGTGGCGCTCGCGCATGTCGAGCACCTCGACGACCGGCAGCGGGCGGCGGTCGACGCGCTCCGGCAGCGCGAGCCGGGTCATCGCCACGACCGTCTCCGGGCGCGGCGTGGCGCTGCCGACCACCAGCACGGCCCCGTGCTGGAGCGCCCGCTGCCGCGCGACGCTGCGCGCGTCGTAGCGCGGATCGCCCTCGTGCTTGTAGGAGCTCTCGTGCTCCTCGTCGATGACGATCAGGCCGATCTCGTCCAGCGGCGCGAAGATCGCCGAGCGCGGGCCGACGCAGACCCGCGCCTGACCGCTGCGCAGGCGCATCCATTCGTCGTGGCGCTCGCCGACGCCGAGCCCCGAGTGGATGACCGCGACGACATCGCCGAAGCGGGCGATGAACCGGCCGAGCACCTGCGGGGTGAGCGCGATCTCGGGCACGAGCACGATCGCGGTCCGTCCCGCCGCGAGCGTCGCCTCCACGGCGCCGAGGTACACCTCGGTCTTCCCCGATCCGGTCACCCCGTGCAGCAGGAAGCCCTCCACCGCGTTCTCCGCGGCCCACCCCTCCGCCGCGTTGCCACCGGCGGCGCGGCCGAGCGCGGCCCGCAGGCGCTGAAGGGCGCCGGCCTGGTCGGCGGTGAGTGCGGGCGCGTGGACGGCGGCCGCACCGATCCCGTGCAGCACCGGCCGGCGCGCGACCGCGCGGCGGTCGATCGCCACCAGGCCGCGGGACTCCAGACGCCGCAGGCTCCCCGTGCCCAGCTGGGCGGCGACGGTCGGCCCGTCGCGGCCCAGTGACCCCAGCAGCTCGCGCTGGCGGTCGGTGAGCGCCGTCCCGTCGCCGAGCGCGGCGCGCCCGGCCGCCGTCGCCTCGGCGACGAGCGCGAGCCGGGCCGTGGTGCCGCCCGCCGCTCCGGGCGCGAGCATCAGCGACAGCGCCCGGGCCGGCGTCGAGCAGTATTCGCGGGCCATCCACCCGGCGAGCGCGACGAGGTCGGCCCCGAGGCCCGCTCCGAGGACCGCCTCGGGTTCGGCCAGGCGGCCCGGGTCCAGCTCGGAGCGCTCGGCCAGCTCGACGACCACGCCCAGCGTCCGGGTCGCCCCGAACGGCACCCGCAGCAGCGATCCGACCGTCACCTGCTGCTGGTCGGCGGCGAGACGGTAGTCGAACGGCCCCCGTACGGCGCGCGTCCTGGTGAGCGGTTGCACGCGCGCGATCATCGCCGCCGAGCCTAGACCCAGGGCAGGATGCCGGTCGCCCGGCGGATTTCACGCGGCGTTACGCTCCGCCCGGTGGACATCGAACCCGGCGAGGTGATCTTCTTCCACGGCCATCCCTCGTGGCGCTCGATGACGTCGCTGTACGTCAAGGGGCTGCTGGTCAGCCTGCTGGCCGGGGTCGTGGCGGGCGTCGCCGGGCGGATCATCGACCATCACGTCCAGACGGCGTGGGTGATCGCCGCCGTCGTCGTCGTGTTCGTCGCGGCCGCGGCGACCGGCCAGCTGCGCCGGATCGCGACGACCTACTCGATCACCGACCGGCGGTTGACGATCGAGACCGGCCTGCTCTCCCGTGACCTGCACCAGACCCGGCTGGAGCGCATCCAGAACGTCAACGCGCGTCAGTCGATGTTCGAGCGCGCGCTGGGGATCGGGACGGTCGATTTCGACACCGCCGGCGAGGCGCGGTTCGACTTCGCCTTCATCGGCGTGGGCGAGCCGCGGCGGATCGTGCGGACCGTCGACGGCGCGCTCCACGCGCTGCGCGGCGAGCGCCCGGTGCCGGCGTCCGACGTCTGACTCGCAGCGCGTCGGGGGCGGCCGTGCTCAGCGTCCCGACCGATTCCGACGTCGCGGTCGCCAGCGCAGATGTCCCGGATCCCGGGGTGCCCGCGGATGCGGCGCCGGCCGGCGCGGGAATCCGCAGGTTGATCTGGGTGGTGGTGTCCGAGCGGCCGCGCGACGAGCTCATGCCGACGGCGCTGATCCCAGCCAGGTCGGGCTCCAGCCGCGCGTAGGCCGCGCTCGAGGTCAGCCCGATCCGGCGGCCGATGCTCAGCAGCTGCGCGGGCCGCGCGAACAGCAATGACGTGACGGTCGCCGGCCGGTCGCCGAGCGTCGCCGCAAACGACCGGTCGCCGGCCAGCGTCGCCCCCGGCTCCACGACGTCGGCGATCCCCTGCAGGCTGGTGGAGACGACGACCAGGCCACGGAACACCGCGTAGTCGAACTGCAGACCCGCGTGGAGCACGAGCTGGTGGGCGGCGACGCCGGCGACCGTGCGCTCGGCGAACCCCAGCGTCGGCCCGCCGATCCGTCCCGAGGCGGCGAACAGCTGCGCGAACGGGAGGTCGAGACTGGCGAGCTCGGCCTCGGTCTGCGCCGGATGGCTCGTCCGGGCCACGACCACGAGCGCGGGCGCCCCGCCGTGCGCGGTGATCGCGAGCGTCGCCTCGCGCCCGAAGATCGAGACGAGGCTCGCCACGTCGACGCCCTCGGCCTTCAGCGCGGGGCCGAGCCGGCGCAGCAGCGGCTCGATCTGGCCCCCCACTCCGATCGCGGCGAGCGTGTGCAGCACGCTGGGGGCGGCGCGGTCGAGGTCGGAGACGTCGAGCATCACCCGCGAGGTGGCCGGCAGCACCCCGGGCAGCGTCGGCGCAAACGACGGCGCAGCGGCGCCGGCCAGCCCCAGCAGCGAGGGGTCGAGCTCGCTGTGGGCCTCGATCCGCGCCCCGCCGGCATCCGGGATGAGCGAGAACGCCACGCCCTCCAGGGCGGGCTCATACAGGAGGTCGCCAAGCGCGCCGACCAGGCCCTGGCGCGGCTGCAGCACGCGGCGGACTCCGTCGAGCGAGATGAAGCCGTCGAGCGCGCGGCCAGCGGGCTCGGTCGCGGCGGCGCGGCGGTAGGCGGGGCTGGCGGCCAGCGACGACGTCGCGCCGGCGGCGACGTCGAGCGCGGCCTGAACGCTCGCGGGCTGACCGGCGAGCAGGAAGTCGCGGTCAAACGCCAGCTCGGTCCCGGTGGCGTAATGCAGCAGCGGCGTCCCGCGGTAGGAGCCGGCCGCCACCGCCCCCGAGCGGTGCAGGAACGCCTGCGCCTGCGCGCGGTGCGACACCGCCAGCACGATCAGCGACCCCGCCGTGGAGCTGGTGGTGTCCAGCACCGCGAGTGCCGCCTCCTTGCCCAGCCACGGCTCGATCTCGGCCAGGTCGACCGGCCGCCCGCCGCCGAGGATCGCTCCGAGCCGGGTGAGCACCCCGTCCCGCACCAGCCGATAGTCCGCCAGGCGCCCGGCCACCGCCAGCGCCTGCGTGACGGCGGGACGGCCGCGGTCCAGCGACACGTTGACGTACACGAGCGCGTCGCCGGGCACGATCGACGCCGCCGCGCCGGCGGGCGGCGCCTCGCCGCTCGCCCCACCGTGGGTGATCACGATCACGAGCACCGCGAGCAGCGCGAGCGCGGCCAGCGGCCGGCTCCACCGCGCCGCCGCGCCGGCCGCCGCGGGTGTGCCCTCCGGCGCCGGCGCGTCCGCGGCGTCGCGCGCGGCCTCGCCGTCGGGGGCCGGCGGCACGGTGATGGCCGGCGGCGCGTCCAGCGCGGCCGGCGGCGCGTCCAGCGCGGCCGGCGGCGTGTCCGGCGCGGCCGGCGGCGTGTCCGGCGCGTCCGGGGGCGTGCGGGCGGCCGGCGCCGCGGCGGCAGTCGGGGCCGCGGCGCCGGGCGGCGGTAGCAGATCCGCCAGCCGCCGCGACCGCGTTCCGGTCCATGGCGGAGCCGACACCGAGTCGTCGACGACGAGGATCGGCTCGAGCATGGTCAGCTCGACCGCCGGCGCCTTCGGCCCCGGCGCCGGCTGATCCGGTCGCGATCTCGTGCCCCCCTGCCGTCCCATCTATCCGCGGGAGCTTCGCGCTCCGGTCGGACGGCGCTCGTTGCGGGCCACGAAGTCGATGATCGCCGGCACCCCCTCCAGCCGGTAGCGCTCCCGCAACCGGTTCTCGATGAAGTACGCGTAGTCACGGGTGACCCGCGCGCGGGAGTTGACCTGGATCGAGAAGCGCGGTGGCCGCTCGGCGGTCTGGGTCATGAACAGCAGTCGCAGCCGGTGCCCGGAGCGGGCGCCCTCGCCGCCGGCGCCGACGGGGGGCTGGCGGGCGGCCACCACCTCTGACAGGAAGCGGTTGAGCTGCGGGGTGGGGATCCGCGTGCGGCTGCGATCGGCGAGCGTGACCGCCTCGATCAGCAGCCGCTCCACGTGGCGCCCGGTCTTCGCGCTGGCGGTCAGCACCCGCGGGCGCAGGCGCAGCTTCTTGTGCGCCCGGGCGCGCTCGTGGTCGAGGTCGACGTTGTCGGCGATGTCCCACTTGTTGAGCACGAGCGCGGTCGCGCACCCGCTCTTCATCGCCAGCTCCGCGATCCGCAGGTCCTGGGTGGTGACGCCGTCGGTGGCGTCGCAGACCACGAGCGCGACGTCGGCGCGCTCCGCCGCCCGGCGCGAGCGCAGCGCGGTGTAGTACTCCAGCGACTCCCCCACCTTGGCCTGGCGCCGGATGCCGGCGGTGTCGACGAGGACGAGCTCACGGTCGTTGTAGGTGATCGGCAGGTCGATCGCGTCGCGCGTCGTGCCCGCCAGCGGCGAGACGATCACCCGCTCGGATCCCGCGAAACGGTTGACCAGCGACGACTTGCCGACATTGGGGCGCCCGATCACCGCCAGTCGCACCGCGTCCTCGTCGCGCTCCTCGTCGACGGCGTCCGGCGCGAGCGTGACGAGCCGATCCAGCAGATCCCCGGTGCCCAGGCCCTGCGCGGCCGACACCGCGATCGGGTCACCGAGCCCGAGCGCGTAGAACTCGGCGGCCAGCGGCAGGTCGCGGACGGTGTCGATCTTGTTGGCCGCCACCAGCACCGGCAGCGCGCCGCGGCGCAGCAGCTCGGCCAGCTCCTGATCGCCGGCGCGCAGACCCGCCCGGGCGTCGACGACCAGGACGACGGCATCGGCATCGGCGAGCGCCGTCCGGGCCTGCTCCTGGATCTGCCGGGCCAGCGCGTCCCCGTCCTCGAGGTCGATGCCCCCCGTGTCGATCAGCGTCACCGACCGTCCGTTCCATTCGGTCTGCAGTTCCTTGCGATCCCGTGTCACCCCCGGCTGCTCGTGCACGACCGCCTCCCGCGACTCGGTGAGGCGGTTGACCAGCGAGGACTTGCCGACGTTCGGATACCCGACGATCGCGACTCTCATGCGTCTCAGTATGGAGGGCTCCCACTCCTGCGGTGCTGACCGACATCGCCGGCGAGCTCCTGACCGGCTCGCGATCGACCGGCAACTCGTCACAAATGGTCACGTTCTGCCGGTCCGTGGCCGTCGCGCTGGGCGCCCGGGGTCGGCAGCCGGCGCGGCTCGCGCGGCGCGCCGCGCGCTCGGGCCCCCGGGACCCGTGTACTCCCACACACCTGAGGACGGTCGGCGGGGTCAACGGCGAGAGCGGGTGCTGCAGTGATCGCCTGAACGGCGCTCTGGCTGCCGTGACCGCCCCCGCCGGCGGGCCAGGCCCGCGGCAGGTGGGGCGCCCGGAGCCGGCGGGGTGGCGCGGGAGACGGCGCAGACACGTTCCCCCGGGCCAGGGCCGGCGCCGGCTCAGCCGCGGCCGCGCACCAGCGAGACGACGTGCGCGACGACCTCCGGCAGCGTGAGCTCGGTGGTGTCGACGACGACGGCGTCGGGGGCGGCGTGCAGCGGCGACGCCGCTCGGGCCACGTCGCGCTCGTCGCGGATCGTCTGCTCGGCGAGGACCGTGGCGGCGTCGCCGCCCAGCTCCAGGGCGCGGCGGGCGGCGCGCGCCTGTGGGCTGGCGGTGAGAAAGACCTTGACCTCGGCGCCGGGCGCGACGACCGTGCCGATGTCGCGCCCCTCGGCCACCCAGTCGCCGCCGGCCAGCAGCCGCCGCTGCTCGCCGACCATCGCCGCCCGGACCGCCGGGATCGAGGCGGCCACCGAGGCGCCTTCCGACACCTCCGGGGTGCGGATCGGCTCGGTCACGTCGCGGCCGTCGAGCAGCACGCGCTCGCCCAGCGAGATCCGCAGCGCGGGGGCCAGCGCCGCGGGCGCGACGCCGCGCTCGCGCGCGGCCAGCGCGACGCAGCGGTACATCGCCCCCGAGTCGAGGTAGGTGAAGCCGAGCGCGGCGGCGACCGCCCGCGCCACCGAGGACTTGCCGGCCCCGGCGGGACCGTCGATCGCCACGATCATCGCGCCGCCGGCGCCGCCAGCGCCGCGACGTCGGCGGCGAAGCCGGGATAGGAGACGACGGCGGCCTGCATCCCGATGACCTCCACGCCGTCCCGGGAGGCGAGACCGGCGACGGCGCCCAGCAGCGCCAGCCGGTGGTCGCCGTGCGCCTCGATCCGGCCGCCGCGCAACCCGCCGGTGCCGTGCACGGCAAAGCCGTCGGGCAGCGCCTCGATCTCGGCCCCGAGGCCGCGCAGTCCGTCCACGACGGTGGCGATCCGGTCCGATTCCTTGAGCCGCAGCTCGCCGGCGCCGCGCACGATCGTGTCGCCCTGCGCGAAGCAGCCCAGCAGCGCGACGAGCGGCAGCTCGTCGATCGCCAGCGGCACCTCGCCGGCCTCGACGGTGGTGGCGGTGAGCGGGCCGTGGGCGACCTCGAGGTCGCTGATCGGCTCGGCGGCGGCGAACGCGCCCTCGGGCTCGAGCTCGCCGGTGACGCTGCCCCCCATCCGCGCCAGGATCCGCAGGAACCCGGTCCGCGTCCAGTTGACGCCGACGCTCTCCAGCACGACCCGCGCGCCGGGCACGAGCACGGCGGCGGCGATCAGGAAGGCGGCGCTGGAGAGGTCGCCGGGAACGTCGATCCGCCCGGGCGCGAGCCGGGCGGCGGATCCCACGCGCGAGACGAAGCCGCCATCGTCGAGCGGCGAGCGCGTCACCGGCGCGCCGGCGGCGAGCAGCATCCGCTCGGTGTGATCGCGGGTGGGGATCGGCTCGCGGACGCTCGTCGAGGCGGTCGCCAGCCCGGCGAGCAGCACGCACGACTTCACCTGCCCGCTGGCCACCGGCAGCTCGTAGTCGATCCCGCGCAGGCTCGCGCCGTGCACGGTGAACGGCGGATAGCGGTCCTCGCGTGCCTCCACGCGGCCTCCCATCAGCCGCAGCGGAACCGCGATGCGGTCGACCGGCCGGCCGCGGATCGAGGCATCGCCGTCGAGCGTGAACGCCCGGCCCTCCTGGAAGGCCAGCCAGCCGGGCAGCAGCCGCATCAGCGTGCCGGCGTTGCCGACGTCGATCGCGCCGTCGGGCAGGCCGGGCCCGCGCAGCCCGCGACCGCGCACCACCAGCTCGCCGTCGCCGCGGCGCTGCACGTCGGCTCCCAGCGCCTGCACGGCGGCGAGCGTGGAGCGCGTGTCGGCGGCGTCCAGGTAGTTGCCGATCGCGACGGGCCGGTCGGACATCGCGCCGATGATCGCGGCGCGGTGCGAGATCGACTTGTCCGACGGCGGCGCGAGCCGCCCGCGCAGCCGCGCCCCGGGCTCAAAGCGCGCGTTCATGCCCCGCGCTCCGCCACGGTCACGACCGGCGATCCCGGCCAACGCGGCCGCCAGGCCGCGCCATCGCTCATGCCCTCGCCACCGGGAAGCCCAGCCCGGAGACGAGCTCCTGCGCGCGGGCGGCGGCGCGATCGCCCGCCACCCACAGCGCGACGACGCCCTCGCTCATGTCGCCGGCGGGGTACAGGGCCATGTCGGTGATGTTGACGCCCGCGCGGCCGAGCTCCAAGGCCAGCTGCGCGATCACCCCGGGGCGGTTGGGGACCGAGGCGCGCAGCTCGAACAGCTCACCGCCGGCCAGCTGAGCCTCCAGCAGCCGCCGGCGGTCCTCGGCGGCGGCGTCGTTCCACGCGGTGAGCGCGCCGGGGTCGCCGGCGGCCAGCGCGGCCCTGACCGTCGTCAGCCGCGCCAGCGCCCCGTCGATCTCGGCGACGATCGCGTCGGCGTTGGACAGGTAGATGTCGGTCCAGATCGCGCTCGGCGCGCCCGCCACGCGGGTGGCGTCGCGAAAGCTCGGGCCGGTGGCGGGCAGGCGCTCGCCACCGGCGGCGAGCGTGGCCGCGGCCTGGGAGACGAGCACGTTGGCCAGCACGTGGGGCAGGTGCGAGACGGCGGCCAGCACGCGGTCGTGGGTCTCGGCGTCGATCGCCGCCGGCTGGGCGCCGAGGCCGGCCAGCAGCCGGTGCAGGCGCTCGTAGAGGACACCGGAGGTCGTCGGCCGGGGCGTCAGGTACCAGGTGGCGTGCTCGAACAGGTCGGCGCGGGCGTGCTGCACGCCCGCGTTCTCGGCGCCGGCCAGCGGGTGGCCGCCGACGAACCGCGGGTCGGCGTGGGCGGCGACGACCGCGCGCTTGGTCGAGCCGACGTCGGTCACCACGCAGTCCGCCGGCGCGGCGGCGAGCGCCGCGTCGACGAGGCCGGCGAGCGCCCGGACGGGCGCGGCGACGAACACCGCCTGGGCGTCGGCGACCGCCTCGGCGACCGACGGGCAGGCGCGGTCCAGCGCCCCGCGCGCCAGCGCCGCCGTGAGCGCCGCCGGCGACCGGTCGTGACCGCTGACCGTCGCGTCGAGCCGCTGGCGCGCGGCGAGCGCCACCGAACCGCCGATCAGCCCGACCCCGATCACCGCGATTCGCATCCCGGCGTGCGCTCAGGCGGCGCCGCGGCGCGCCCGGACCGCGTCCGCCAGCCCGTCGAGCACCTCGACGGTCGTCTCCCAGCCGATGCAGCCGTCGGTGATCGACTGGCCGTAGACGAGCGGCGCGGGACCGCCGAGGTCCTGGCGCCCGGCGACGAGGAAGGACTCGAGCATGACGCCGACGATCGCGCGGTCACCGGCGGCGATCTGGGCGGCGACCGCCCGTGCGACCGCCGGCTGGCGCTCGGGGTCCTTGGCGCTGTTGTCGTGGGAGAGATCGATCATCAACCGCTCGGGCAGCCCCGAGGCGCGCAGCATCTCGGTGGTGGCGGCCATCGAGTCGGCGCCGTAGTTGGGCGCGTTGCGCCCCCCGCGCAGGATCACGTGGCAGTCCGGGTTGCCGGTCGTGTAGAGGATCGCCGGCACGCCGCTGACGTCGATCCCCGCGAAGGCGTGCGACACGCCGGCCGCCCGCACGGCGTCGACGGCGACCTGGATGTTGCCGTCGGTGCGGTTCTTGAAGCCGACCGGCATCGACAGGCCCGACCCGAGCTGACGGTGGATCTGGCTCTCGACCGTGCGCGCGCCGATCGCGCCCCAGCACACCGCGTCGGAGATGTACTGCGGCGTGATCGGGTCCAGGAACTCGCAGCCCACCGGGAGTCCGAGCGCGAGCACCTCCAGCAGCAGCTTGCGGGCCATCCGCAGGCCGGTGTTGACGTCGCCGGAGCCGTCGAGATGGGGATCGTTGATCAGTCCCTTCCAGCCGATCGTCGTGCGCGGCTTCTCGAAGTAGACGCGCATCGCGACGCACAGGTCGCCCGCCAGCCGCGACACCTGCGTGCCCAGCCGCTGCGCGTACTCGCGGGTGGCGTCGACATCGTGCACGCTGCACGGGCCGACCACCACCAGCAGGCGGTCGTCGTGGCCGTCGAGGATCGCCTGGACCTCGGAGCGGCCGCGCAGCAGCACCTCGACGTGATCGTCGGTGAGCGGCAGCTCCTCGATCAGCGCCGCCGGTGAGACGAGCGGCACGAGCCGCTCGATTCGGCGGTCGCGAACCGAGTCGCTGAGACCGGTGCCGGTGAGCGCCACGCCGATCAGAGCGCCCCGGCCGACGTCAACGGCATCGCGCGGCAGCCCGAGCGGCCGATCTCGGTCAGCAGCGCGTAGTTCTGCATGTTGCGGGCGCCGATCTGGATGACGTCGGCGACCTCGAGCACCGTCTTGAGGTCACGGGCGTCCATCACCTCGGTGACGATCGTCTGCGCGCGGGACTCCACGGTGCACGGCCCGGCGATCAACGCGAAGTGCGGCCCGCCCACCCGGCGCCCGGCGATCTCCAGGACCGAGGGCCGGCCGTGCGTGAGCTGGCCGGAGGCGAGCTTGTAGGGCTTCTGGATCATCAGCTTGGTCCTTTCGACATCAGGAGACTCTACGGAAGGGGTGCGCTTGGCGGGCACGCGGCCACGCGGATTCCGGCGCCTGGCCTCCGAGCGCTCCCCGCTCGCTGGCGGGGTCGGGTGCTGGCCAGGCGCCTAGCTAAATCGCCGGGCGTCGAAGCGGGCGTAGAAGGACCAGCCGAAGGCGGCGTCGGTGCGGCAGGACGTGCGGGCGTGGTCGTTCATGCGCTCAGCGAGCGTTTCTACCAGACCGCACCCCGGCGGCGCAACTCCCGGCGGCGCAACTCCCGGCGGCGCAACTCCCGGCGGCGCAACTCCCGGCGGCGCTAGACCAGCTCGGCGATCGCCGCCAGGAACCGCGCGTTCTCGGCGTCGGTGCCGGTGGTGACCCGCAGCGCGCGCTCGCGCCCGAGCGAGCCGCCGGCGCGGACGAGCACCCGACGCGCGGCCAGCCCGCTCAGCACGTCGGCCTCGACGCACTCCTCGGGCAGATGGGTCCAGATGAAGTTGGCGTCGGAGTCGGCCACCCACAGCCCGAGCTCGCGCAGGCCGTCGGTGAGCTGGGCGCGGGCGGCGACGACGTGGGTGACGCGGCGCTCGACCTCGTCCTGATGGCGCAGTGCCTCCGCGCCCGCCGCCTGGGCGGCGGCGTTGAGGTAGAACGGCTGGCGGACCTGGTCGACGGCGGCACGGAAGTCCTCGGAGCCGCACAGGGCATAGCCGACGCGCAGGCCGGCGAGGCCGTAGGCCTTGGAGAAGGTCCGCAGGATCACGATGTTGGGCCAGCGGTGCAGCAGCTCGAGTGACGCGTAGGTGTCGCCGAGGGCGAGCGCGAACTCGCAGTAGGCCTCGTCGAGGATCACGCAGACGTGGCGGGGCACCCGCTCCATGAACGCGGCGATCGCGTCGATCCCGACCGACGTGGAGGTCGGGTTGTTCGGGTTGCAGACGAGCACCAGGCGGGTGGCGACGGTGATCTCGTCGGCGATCGCGTCGAGGTCGTGACGGTCCTCGTCGTCGAGTGCGACGGTCACCGCCCGCGCGCCCGACGCGGCGGCCAGGTGGGGATAGACGCTGAACGCCGGCCAGGCGTAGACGACCTCGGCGCCGGGTTCCAGCAGCGCCTCGCCGGCGGCCAGCAGCAGATCGCACGAGCCGTTGCCGAGCGCGATCCGCTCCCGCGGGATCCCGTAGCGCTCCGCCAGCGCGCCGCGCAGCGGCGCATAGGACGGGTCCGGATAGCGGTGGGCGTTGGCGAGCGCCCGCGCGGCAGCCTCCACGACCCCGGCCGCGGGCCGGAAGCACGACTCGTTGGAGGCCAGCATGGCGACGTCGGCGCCCAGGTCATAGCCCCCCGCCAGCGGGTAGGAGGGGATCCTGCGGATCCGCTGTCCGAACTCGATCGCCATCGGCCTATTGTGCCGCCTCGAGGTCGCGCCGCAGCACGGTCGCCTCGCCGAGATACACGTGCTGGGGGACGTGGTCCTCCTGCGCGTAGTAGTGCAACAGCACGCGAATGACGCGCGGCAGCGCGCCGGGAACCGGCACCTCGCGGGCGCACATCAGCGGCACGCGGTCGAGGCCCAGCCGCCGGGCGGCGAGCGCCGGGAACTCGGCGTTGAGATCCTCGGTGAGGGTGAAGATGCAGCTCACCATCGCCTCGGCCTGCAGGTCGTTGCGCCGCATCAGCTCGCGCATCAGCGCGTCGGTGGACTCGAGGATCGCGGTGGCCTGGTTGGCCTGCGCGGTGTTAGCGCCACGGAGCGCGAAGAGCCGCATCGGGCGGTAATTCTGCCAGAGGTCCCTTCGCGTCAGCCGGCGGGTCGAGTTGATAGACGGTCGCGCAGCCGAACGTCCGCGTCGAGACGATCAGCGATCCCAGTTCGGGGCGCAGGTCGGCGTGCGGCTTGCAGCTGGAGAGGATGAAGCGCGCGCCGGTCCGGCGGACGAACGTCCGGGCGGCGGTCCTCGACAGCGAGCCGTCGAACAGGGCGTCGGCGGTGATCGCGCGCGGCATGCAGTTGGGCTCTGACCACAGGCAGTCGCCGACGAGGGTGTGGCGGCCGGTCCGCGCGGGCACGACCTCACCGAGGTAGAACTGCGTGAGGACCCCGCCGGGCGTGCGGTCGGCGTTGAGGTAGTCCAGCGCGGCGCGCTCGCCGTGGGTGATGAAGTTGGCGTTGCCGGCGGTCGGATCGACGTACTGGCCGGCCGTCGCCAGGGCGTACACGTTGACCGGGACCACGCCGAGCGCGATCGCCGCGCCGGCCGCCAGCCGTGCCCGGGGGATCGTCCGCAGTCGCCGGGAGCGCTGGACCCCCTTGACCGCCAGCACCGCGAGCGGGATCGTGATCCCGTCGAACGCGTGCAGCGGAGTGGCGCTCAGCGCGGTCGCCGACAGGACGTAGATGACGAGCGCGGCGGGTGCCCACAGCCGCAGCAGCAGCTCGAAGAAGTCGGCCGGCCGCCGGCGGTAGCCGAGCAGCGCGACGATCGCCAGCGGGGCGATCCCGAGCGCGATCGACGACAGCGGGAAGGTGTGCTTGCTGGCGCCGCGCGCCAGGTTCCATGACAGGTCGAGGCGGCCGAGCGCCTCGTAGTAGACGAGCGGCAGCCCGGTGCCCAGCAGGGTCAGCACGGGCAGCGCCAGCCGCCGCCACTGGCCGGTCTGCCACCACAGCAGCCCGTCGCGCCAGCGAACGAGCTCGGCGCCGACGATGATCAGGATCATCAGCTCGCCCTGCCACGGATGGACCATGCCGGCGACCGCCCCCAGCAGCGCGGGCGCCCAGGCGAGGCGCCCGTCGGCGCGCGCGCGGTCGTAGCCCAGCATCGCGAACACGATCAATGACACCCCGAGCAACCCGAACGGATACCCCCACGACAGCCAGCTCGGCATCATGTCGCCGACGTAGCCCAAGCTCCCCGAGATCACGCTGAACGAGCCGAACAGGAGGCCGAGGACGAGCGCCGCGCGGCGCTGGAAGCGGCCGGTGAACGAGCGATGGGCGACCGCGCGGATCGCGAAGAACATGCCGAGCACCGCGACCGGCTTCCACACCAGCAGCGCCAGCCAGGGCGCGACGCCGAGCGCGGTGATCGCGCCCGAGATGGCGATCGCCGGCTGGAAGTAGTCGGCGGGGGTGGAGCGCAGCACGAACAGGTTGGAGATCAGCAGGTGGTGCGAGGCCGACTGGATCCAGGACAGGTACTGCATCTGGTCGACGATGTAGAAGCCGTCGGTGCCGGTCCACACCAAGCCCGAGCCGGCGGCGTGCCACAGGTCGAGCGCGACCACCCACACCGAGATCGCGGCGAAGATCGCCAGCACCCCGAGCTCAAAGCGGTCCGGACGGCGTCGCTCCGCGTGGAGGCGCGTGAGGGCCGGGGCGGGGCCGGCGTCGGCGATGACCGCTGGGGACTGGATTCGCACGGGCGCGAAGCTAACAGAGCCGAAAGGCGCGACTGGCCCGGCTAGGAGGCGAGCTTATGTTGAAGTGATCTCGACGCCTGCCCGGCCGGCGTCGCCAACAGATTGATCCCGTTGTCGGCCAGGAACAGGCCGGTGGCCGGGATGAAGGCCAGGACCAGGTACACGGTCAGCGCGGCGGCGGTCACCCGCAGCCGCACGCTCGTCCCGAGCGCGGCCAGCGGCAGCAGCCAGACGACGTACCACGGCACCAGCCACGCGAGGCTGGCGATCAGCGCGAGCGTCGACCAGCCGGCTCCCGAGAGCCAGTCGCGGTTGCGGAAGAACTGGTGCGCGACGACCAGCACGACGCACACCGTGGCGATCCGCAGCAGCGTCGGGGTGCCGCCGCCGAGATGCAGCAGATACCCGATCACGTTGGGGACGGCGAAGTCGGTCAGCAGCGAGCTCTGCTGGGCGAGGTTGGGCAGCGAGAGCCCGAACAGCGCGACGCTGAGCGCGGCCAGCGGAACGGCGGCGAGCGCCGCGCCGATCAGCACCTGGAGCCGGCGCCGGCGGCTGTGGGCAGCGACGAGCAGGAACGGCAGCAGCAGCACCGCCGTGAACTTGACGGCGATCGCCACCATCAGCAGGGCCCCGGCGGCGCGGCCGCGGCGCCCGAGCATCAGGGCGATCGCGCCCATCGTCGGGACGAGCATGAAGAAGTCGTTGTGGAAGCCGCCGACCTCGTAGATGAGGAACACCGGGTTGAGCGCGACGAACGCCACCGCGAAGCGGGGGTCGCGCCCGAGGCGGCGCGCGCACAGGTAGACGAGCGCGACGAAGCCGAGGCTCATCGCGACGGTGACGATCTTCAGCGTCCAGTAGGCGAGCGGCAGCGACATGAACGCCAGCGGATAGCTGAGCGCGGTGAACAGCGGCCCGTACGGGCTGTGCAGGTCCCGCCAGCTGGTGAAGCGATACACCGGGTCGAACGTCTCGAGCTTGATCCCGTGGGTGTAGGGGTTGAGGTCGTGCAGCGCCCCGAGCCGCGCATACCCGAGGTAGTTGAAGACGTCGGTCAGCTGCAGCGGCGGGCTCATCAGCAGGATCACGTGCAGCACCACGACCGAGATCGCGATCGTCTTCATCGACAGCGAGCGCAGCGCGCCGAGCACAGCGAAGTAGGCGAGCACCATGATCACCACCGCCGCGCTGAACAGCAGGCCGATCGTCTGCGGGTTCTCGATCAGCCGGCGCGTCACGAAGTGCAGCGGCCCCGCCTCCCAGTCGGGGAACGTCTGCACGCTGCGCGGGACGAGGACCGACGGCCCGGCCGCGGCGGTGGCCACCACGAGCAGCGACATCAGCATCAGCGTCGCGATCCCGATCCGGCCCGACGCCGGCCCGAGCGTGACCCTCACCCGCGGCAGCGCG